>NZ_JBFAOC010000002.1:0-270406 GCF_040675055.1 Micromonospora sp. NPDC049662 | reverse complement strand
GAGCCCGAGCTGCGCAGGGATCAAGCCTGACCGCCCGGAGCAGCTCGGGCTCCGGCGAAAACCCACGGCCGCAACCACGAAAGCGAGCAGAAAGCCTCAGAGAACGAGCCGAGCCTTCTGGAACGCCTCCGCCTCCTCGTCCGTGCCGACCTTGCCGTACATGCCGGCCATGAGCAGCACCAGGGAGGCCGACAGCAGCACCATCACCGTGACGACGCTGAAGTTGAAGAGGTTGGCGTCGGTACGGATGAACGCGAGACCGCCGAGGCCGATCACCATCAGGGCGTACGCGAGCCACTGGTTGACCGCCACGTCGATGTTGCGGCCGAGCGCGGCGCCGACCAGGACGACGAGCCCGAGCAGCACGCTGAGCAGCGAGAAGCCGAGGTTGGTGCCCTGACCGAGGACTCGGGTGTCATCCTGCGCGAGGACCTCGTTGCCGGCGCTCGCGATGATGCCGAGCACACCGAAGACCACCAGGTACAGACCGGTCAGCCCGCCGATCGCCCGGTAGATCGGCCGCGCGGGGTGGTTGATGGGGGTGTGCGCCATGTCTGGGTCTCCAACGCCGTGGGGTGAGGTGTCGCCGATGATTGTCCCGCATGTGCCGGTGTGACGCCGCACACGGCCCCCGCGCCGGCGTGCCCGGGGCAGGTCAGCCCTCGGGCAACTCCTCGGCCAACGTCATCCAGCTCTCCTCGATCCGTTCCCGTTCGGCGCGCAGGTCCTTGAGCTGGGTGTCCAGCTCGGCGACCCGGGCGTAGTCGGTGGCGTCGGCGGCGAGTTGGCCGAGCAGGGTCACCTCGCGCTGGTCGAGCTTGCCGAGTTGCCGTTCGAGGCGGGTGAGCTCCTTGCGGCCCTGGCGTACCTCGGCGGCGGACATGCCGCTCGTGGCCGGGCCGGTGGGCGCGGCGGTCGGGGTGCCGCCCGCCCGGGTGGAGCCGGCCCGCTCGGCGGTCCGGGCGAGGTACTCGTCGACGCCACCGGGCAGGTGCACCAGCCGGCCGTCGCCGAACATCCCGTACGCGGTGTCGGTGACGCGTTCGATCAGGTAGCGGTCGTGGCTGGCCACGATGATCGTGCCCGGCCACGAGTCGAGCAGGTCTTCGAGCGCGGCCAGGGTGTCGGTGTCCAGGTCGTTCGTCGGCTCGTCGAAGAGCAGCACGTTGGGCTCGCCGGCGAGCAGCCGCAGCATCTGCAGACGGCGACGCTCACCGCCGGAGAGGTCGCTGACGGGCGTCCAGAGCCGGCGGTCGTCGAAGCCGAAGACCTCGGCGAGCTGTGCGGCGGAGACCTCACGGTCGCCGAGCTGCACGCGCCGGGCGACCTCCTCGACGGCTTCGAGCACCCGCAGGTGGCCGGGCAGCTCGACGAGTTCCTGGGACAGGAACGCCGGGCGGACAGTGGAGCCGGTGGTGAGGCGGCCGCCGTCGGGCCGGGTGATGCCGGCGAGCATTCGCAGCAGCGTGGTCTTACCGGCGCCGTTGGCGCCGAGGATGGCGATCCGGTCACCGGGGCCGATCAGCCAGGTGGCGTCACGCAGAATCTCCTTCGGGCCGGCGTGCAGCTCGACGTCCGTGAGCTCGTACACCTGCTTTCCGAGGCGGGAGACGGCCATGCGCTGCAACGACATGGTGTCGCGGGCCGGCGGCACGTCGGCGATCAGCGCGTTGGCCGCGTCGATGCGGAACTGCGGCTTGGAGGTGCGGGCGGGTGGGCCACGCCGCAGCCAGGCGATCTCCTTACGGAGCAGGTTCTGCCGGCGGGCCTCCACGGCGGCGGCGACGCGTTCCCGCTCCACGCGGGCGAGGGTCCAGGCGGCGAAGCCACCCTCGTATGCGCGGACGGTCTGGTCGGCGACCTCCCAGGTGGTGGTGCAGACTGCGTCCAGGAACCACCGGTCGTGGGTGACCACGACGAGGGCGCCCTTGCGGCCGACCAGGTGCCGGGCCAGCCAGTCGACACCGCCGACGTCGAGGTGGTTGGTGGGCTCGTCGAGGATCAGCAGGTCCGAGTCGCGCACGAGCAGCGCGGCGAGCGCCACCCGCCGCCGTTCGCCACCGGACATCGGGCCGACCGGCTGGTCGAGGCCGAGGTGCGGCATGCCGAGGCCGTCCAGGATGTTGCGGACACCGGCGTCGCCGGCCCACTCGTGCTCGGCGCCCATGCCCTCGCCCAGCCAGGCGGTGCCGAGCACCACGTCCCGGACGGTGGCCTCGGGGGCGAGGGTGAGCTGCTGCGGCAGCCAGAGCACGCGCAGGTCGCGACGGTGGGTGACCCGACCGTCGTCGGGGTCCTCCTGCTTGGTGAGGAGCCGCAGCAGGGTGGACTTGCCGGCGCCGTTGAGGCCGACCACACCGATCCGGTCGGCGTCGTCCAGGCCGAGCGAGACGTCCGTGAGCAGCCGCCCGGCGGCGCCGTACCCCTTGGACACCCGGTCCAGATTGACGATGTTGGCCACGTTCCACCCTTCAAGATCAAGGCGTCCGGGTGCCGGCGGGCACCTCGGGACGCCTGACCCAAGGGTACGCGGACGTCCCGGCCGGCCGCGCCGGCCGGGGAGCACCGTCAGACGACGCGCGCGCCCGCCACCGGGCCGTGTGCGACCCGCGCCTCCCGGCACACGCCGGCGCTGGTCAGCTCGGCGGCGATCCGTTCGGCGTCGGCGGCGTCGGTGGCGAGGAAGACGCAGGTGGGGCCCGAGCCGGAGACGATGCCGGTGAGCGCGCCGGCAGCCTCGCCGGCCTTCAGGGTGTCGGTCAGGGCGGGGCGCATCGCGAGCGCCGCGTCCTGGAGGTCGTTGCCGAGCGTACGGGCGAGAACCCGGGGGTCGCGCTGGCGCAGCGCGCCGAGCAGGGCGTCGGTGCTGCCCAGCGGCGTGCTGGCGGTGCCGGAATCGCGCAGCCGGTCCAGCTCACGGTACGCGGCCGGCGTGGACAGACCGCCGTCGGCGATCGCCACCACCCAGTGCCAGGACGTCGGCCGGACCAGTACCGGGCTGACCGCCTCGCCGCGTCCGGTGCCCAGCGCGGTGCCCCCGTAGACGAGAAACGGCACGTCCGAGCCGAGGTCGGCGGCGATCCCGGCCAGCTCGTCGCGGGACAACCCGGTGCCCCAGAGCGTGTCGCAGGCCACCAGCGCGGCGGCCGCGTCGGCGCTGCCACCGGCCAGCCCACCGGCGAGGGGGATCTGCTTGCGCAGGTGCAGACGGGCGTGCGGCAGGACACCGGCGTACCCGGCCAGGGCGTGTGCCGCCCGGATCACCAGGTTGGAGTCGTCCAGGGCAAGCTCACCGGTGCCCTCGCCCTCCATCGTGAGGGCGAGGGTGTCGCCCCGGCGGGCGGTCAGCTCGTCGTAGATGGAGATCGCGTGGTAGACGGTGTTCAGCTCGTGGTAACCGTCGCGGCGCAGCGGCCCCACCCCGAGGTGCAGGTTGACCTTCGCGGGCACCCGCACCCGTACCGGGCCGATGGCCCCGCGCCGCTCGTCCTCGTCGTCCGGTCGCCAGGCCTCGGTCACGGGGCGAGGTCCCGCACGCGCAGGCGGATGTCGAACGGCTTGGCCACGATCAGCTCCTCGGCGTCCTGGGCGGGCACGGCGCCAGCCTACTTCGCGGCCGGCGTACCGGCCGGAGCCGACGCGGCGATGGCCGCGAACTGCTCCACGGTCAGCGACTCGCCGCGGGCGCCCGGGTCGACGCCGGCGGCGGTGAGGGCGGCCACGGCCCGGTCCGGGCCGCCGGCCCAGCCGGCGAGCGCCGCGCGCAGGGTCTTGCGGCGTTGCGCGAACGCCGCGTCCACCACGGCGAAGACCCGCTTCCGGGGTACGTCGGGTCGGGGCGGCTCGTGACAGGTGAAGGCGACCAGACCGGAGTCGACGTTGGGGACCGGCCAGAACACGTTCGGCGGCACCCGCCCGGCGCTGCGGGCGTCGGCGTACCAGGCGAGCTTGACCGACGGGATGCCGTACACCTTGGAGCCGGGACCGGCGACGAGCCGGTCGGCGACCTCCTTCTGCACCATCACCAGACCGTGCCGCAGGCTGGGCAGCTCGGCGAGCAGGTGCAGCACCACGGGCACGGCGACGTTGTACGGCAGGTTCGCGACCAGCGCCGTCGGCGGCGGACCGCCCAGCTCGGCGGCGGTGACGCGCAGCGCGTCGGCGCGGTGCACGGTGAGTCGGTCGGCGTCCGCTCCGGCGTGCCGCGCGGCGGTCTCCGGTAGCGCGACCGCGAGCGTGGGATCGATCTCCACGGCGTGCACATGCCCGGCGACCGGCAGCAGTCCCAGGGTGAGCGAGCCGAGGCCGGGGCCGACCTCCAGCGCCACATCGTCGGGCGTCAGGCCGGCGGCGGTGACGATCCGCCGGACGGTGTTCGGGTCGTGCACGAAGTTCTGGCCCAGCTTCTTGGTGGGCGCGACGCCGAGCCGGCTGGCGAGTTCCCGGATCTCCGCCGGGCCGAGCAGGCTCACCACGGGCCGAAGGCCCGGTCGCCGTTGGCGGAGATGGCCGTGCACAGCTCGTCCAGGTCGCTGCCGGTGGTCGCGGCGAGGGCGCGGACGGTCAGCGGGATCAGGTACGACGCGTTCGGCCGGCCCCGGTGCGGCGTCGGGGTGAGGTAGGGGGCGTCGGTCTCCACCAGGATCTGGTCCAGCGGTGTGAGCGCGGCGGCCTCGCGCAGGGCGGTGGCGCTGCCGAAGGTGACGGTGCCGGCGAAGCTGAGCAGGTAGCCCCGGCGCACACACTCGCGGGCGAACTCGGCGTCGCCGGAGAAGCAGTGCAGCACCACCGTCTCCGGTGCGCCCGCGTCGTCGAGAATTCGCAGCACGTCCGCGTGGGCGTCCCGGTCGTGGATGACGAGCGTCTTGCCGTACCGCTTGGCGATGGCGATGTGCGCCCGGAAGCTCTCCTCCTGCGCGGCCCGCCCCTCGTCGCCGGTGCGGAAGAAGTCCATCCCGGTCTCGCCGATCCCCCGGACCCGGTCGCGGGCGGCCAACGACTCGATCTCCCGCAGCGCCTCGTCGAGGTCCGCCAGCCGGGGCGCCTCGTTGGGGTGCAGCGCCACGGTGGCCAGCACGGCCCGATGCCGGTCGGCGATGTCCGCGCCCCAGCGCGAGGACGCGACGTCCACGCCCACCTGGACCAGCCGGTCCACGCCCACCTTGGCGGCCACCGTGATCGCCGTGGCGACCGGGTCGTCGGACGGCCCGCCGCCCGGTACGCCGGCCTCACTGACGGTGATGTCCAGGTGGGTGTGGCTGTCCAGCACCGGCCGGGGCAGCGGCTCGGGGGCGGGCGGGAACTCTCCGGCCCGCCGGGCGGCACGCTCGCGGCGGGTTTCAGTCGGCTCGCTCATCAGCGACAGCATCACACACCGGCGTCGTCCATCCGCCCGCCACCCGGCGTTCACCTCGACTACGCCGCGCGACTCTACCGTCGCGGCAATGACGGTCACACCTCACGCGAGCGACGCGGCCGGCGAGCGGATCGGCCTGCGGGTGGCGTTCGGCGGGGACGTGTACCCCGCCGAGGAGATCGCCCGGGGCGCCGCGTACGAGCTGTTCAGCGCCGAGGAGGTGGCCGGCTTCGAACGGGCGCCCCGACCGGGCAGCGCCCTGCCGTGGCATCGGTTCGTGCACGTCACCGAGGTGAACGCGGTGCACGGCGCAGTCGAGGCGGCCGAGGAGCCGGAGACGCCGCTGATGCTGCCGGCGCACCGGGAGCACGGTTGGTCGCACGTACACCAGCTCAGCCAGCAGCCGTCCGCGGCGGGTGACCCGGTGGTGGCCGCGGTGCGCGCCTCGGCGGTGGTGCGGCGCGGAACCCGGATGGTGAAGATGCTCTCCGCACGGCAGCTCGCCGGGTACGTGCGGGGCTGGCTGCCGCACGGCTTCTGCTATCGGGAGCACGACGTGGCGCACCTGCGCACGCCGGCGACGACCGCCGTGCTGCGCACCGACGGGGACGTCGGGCGGGACGGATCGGACGTGGCGTACGCGCTGCGCTGGCGGGCGGCCGACCCGGGCGACTACGACGTGCCGGTGGGCGAGGCGCACCGGGGCCTGACCGCGCTCAGCTCCCGGGACCGGGTGGGCCCCTCGGTGCTGGGCACCGGTTTCGCGCCGAGCAACGGCCAGCTCATCCCGGAGTTCGTGACCCGGGACTTCGCCGACCTGCCGATGCCGGCGAACGCGACGCTGCTGGCGTACACCGCCGAGGGGATGGAGGTGGTGCTCTACAGCTACCAGGCCGAGCAGCGCGCGTGGTTGCGGATGGTCGGCCCGCAGTGGCGGCACCTGCTGGCCGCGGTCCCGGGCCTCTCCCCCGACCAGGAGTTCGTGCCGACCGGCGACGCCCCGCGCTCCACCCAGCTCGTCGGCCGCTACGGCGACACGGAGTACGAGGCGGTGGCCGACCTGCCCGGAGGTTTCCGGGTGCTGGCGATGACCCGGGCGGCCCGCTACCCGGTGGAGGCGGTGGCCCGCCGGCTCCGGTTCGCCACCTGGCGGGGCGTGCCGTGCCTGGTGCTGCGCGAGGAGGCCGGCTGGCTGCGGTTACGGCTGCGCCACCCCGACCCGGAGGCAGTGGTCAACACCGGCGCGCAGTGCCACGACCGGGGCGTCTACGAGACCTGGGCGCCGGGCGTCGAGGTCACCGAGGACCAGGTCATGGACACCCGGTACGCGCTCTGACGACACGCGGCGGCCGGACGTGCCGCCGCGTGCCGCCAAACGCTCAGCCGACCAGGCGGGCCAGTTCCTCGTCGACGATCGACGGGTCGAGCTTGCGGAACACCGGCGTCGGCGCGGTCAGCGGCCGGCCGGTCTCGATCGGCACCGACTCCCAGCGCGCGCCCACCGTGTAGTCCCCGGTGAGCACCGGGTACGACGGACCCCCGTCCAGGTCGTCGACCTGCTCGATGACGGGCATCGGCGCGTGTACGTCGGTGCCGCCGAGCAGCTCGTACACCTTCTGCGCGGAGTGCGGCAGGAACGGGGTGAGCAGCGTGTTGGCGTCGCTGACCACCTGGAGGGCGACGTGCAGGATGGTGCCCTGGCGGGGCTTGTCGGCCTCGGCCTTGAGCTTCCACGGCGCCTGCTCGGAGAGGTACTTGTTCGCCTCGGCGACCACCCGCATGGCCTCACCGATGGCCTGCTTCTGCCGGTGCCGGCCAATCAGGTCACCGACCGTGTCGAAGCCGGTCCGGGCGACGGCGAGCAGCGCCTCGTCGGCCTCCGTGAGCCCGGCCGGGTCGACCGGCGGGATGGCCCCGAAGTTCTTCGCCGCCATCGAGACGCACCGGTTGACCAGGTTGCCCCAGCCGGCGACCAGCTCGTCGTTGTTGCGGCGCAGGAACTCCGCCCAGGTGAAGTCGGTGTCGTTACTCTCCGGGCCGGCGGCGGCGATGAAGTAGCGCAGCGCGTCGGCGTCGTAGCGCTCCAGGAAGTCCCGGACGTAGATGACCACCTTGCGGGACGAGGAGAACTTGCGCCCCTCCATGGTCAGGTACTCGCTGGAGACCACCTCGGTGGGCAGGTTCAGCCGGCCCAGCTCGCCCGGCTCACCGTCGCGGGAGCCCGCACCGGAGTAGCCGGAGAGCAGCGCCGGCCAGATCACCGAGTGGAAGACGATGTTGTCCTTGCCCATGAAGTAGTAGGACTGGGAGTCCTTCCCCTGGCCGTCGGCGGACCACCACTTCCGCCACGCCTCCGGGTCGCCGGAGCGGCGGGCCCACTCGATCGAGGCCGACAGGTAGCCGATCACCGCGTCGAACCAGACGTAGATCCGCTTGTCGGGGCGGTCGCGCCAGTCGTCGAGCGGGATCGGCACACCCCACTCCAGGTCGCGGGTGATCGCCCGGGGCTGGAGGTCGTCGAGCAGGTTGCGGGAGAACCGCAGCACGTTGGGCCGCCACCCCTGGCGGGTGTCCAGCCACTGCCGCAGCACGTCGGCCAGGGCGGGCAGGTCCAGGAAGAAGTGCTCGGTCTCGACGAACTTCGGGGTCTCGCCGTTGATCCGCGACTTCGGGTCGATCAGGTCGATCGGGTCGAGCTGGTTGCCGCAGTTGTCGCACTGGTCGCCGCGGGCGCTGTCGTAGCCGCAGATCGGGCAGGTGCCCTCGATGTACCGGTCGGGCAGGGTGCGCCCGGTGGACGGCGAGATCGCGCCCATGGTCGTCTTGGGCACGATGTAGCCGTTGCGGTACATCCCCTCGAACAACTCCTGCACCACGGCGTAGTGGTTGCGGGTGGTGGTGCGGGTGAACAGGTCGTAGGAGAGGCCGAGGCCGTGCAGGTCCTCCACGATCACCCTGTTGTACCGGTCGGCCAGTTCGCGCGGGGTGACTCCGTCGGCGTCGGCCTGCACCTGGATGGGGGTGCCGTGCTCGTCGGTGCCGGAGACCATGAGCACGTCGTGGCCGGCCATCCGCATGTACCGGGCGAAGACGTCGGAGGGAACGCCGAAACCGGAGACGTGGCCGATGTGGCGGGGGCCGTTGGCGTACGGCCAGGCCACTGCCGCGAGAACGTGACTCATGAGCAGCAAGCCTAGTGACCCGTCCGGCGGGCCCGCGAACCAATAGGGGGTGACGGGTCGACGGACCGGGCTGAGCCCCTCGGCCTTTGGTCCGATTTGTCGCCGACACGCGGTCCAGCTGCCCGTTCGGCCCCCACTGCCGGTGTGCAATGAACCTCGTGACTGGCAGACGAGCGGCTCGGGACCATGACGAGCGTCCCATTGGGCCGACGGCCGACGACGAGCCCGGCAGGGCGTCCGAGGCGTCCCGGGGCGGCGCGGTCGCGCCCCAACCCCGCCCGGTGCCCGCCGCCGACCCGGCCGCCGACCACCGTCAGGACCCCGCGCCGAGCCCGGTGCCACAGCCGGGCGCCGCGCCGAGTCCCGCGCCACGCGCCGGTGCCGGGTCACGGCCGAGCCCCACCCCCCGGCCGCCGACGCCGACCCCGGCGCGCCCCAGCCCGACGGCGCCCACGCCCAGCCCGGCCCGGCCGCACCCGCCGGGCCCGGCCGCCGAGCGGCCACCGGCCGGCTCATCCGCAGAGCGGCCACCGGCCGGCTCATCCGCCGAGCGGCCACCGGCCGGCTCGTCCGCCGAGACGGCGGCGGCCGGGAGCGCGACACCCGCCGCTGTCGAACCGGGTCAGGCGGCGACGGCCGAGGTGGAGCCGACCACCGGGGCGCCGGTGGACGCGGTGCCGCGCCGGGTGCCGGTCCGTCAGCAGAGCCGCGGCCGGGACGCGTACCGCTCCGACGGGACGGAGCCGCCGGACGACGGCGGCGCCTTCTGGGCGCCGATCGAGGAGGTGCACTGGGACGGCACCCCGGTCCGCGAGGACCCCGCTCCCGGGCCCCGCACCCCGGCGACGGGTCGTCGCGCCACCGCACGGACGGCCGTACCGCCCGACCCACTGGTCGGATTGACCGTGCTGGTGCTGTTGAGCCTGGTCACCGCCTTCTTCGCCTGGGTCAGCGCGGGACCGTTCTGGCTCGCCGTCGGGCACGCGCGCGACGGCACCGTGGTGATCGACTCCTGTGCCGGCGGTGGGCTCACCCAGCGTTGCCGGGGGATCTTCACGGCGGACGGGGGACGGTTCCTGGCGCACGGCGTACGCGTCAGCGGCGTACCCGCCGGGGGTGGCGCTCCCGGGACCGCGCACCGGGCCCGGATGACCGGACCGGCCGGCAGCACCGCGTACGCCGACACCGGCGCGAGCCGGCACCTGCGCTGGCTGCCCGGGTTGGTGGTGGTGCTCGGCTGCGCCGCCGGCATCGTCCGGTGGACCGGGTCGGCCCGGCTGCCCGGCCGGCGACACCGCCGGTGGGCGGTGGCCGCTGCGCTCGCCGGCCCGACGCTGATCACCCTCGGCTTCCTGGCCGCCGCCTGGTGAGCGCGGCGGCGGGTCAGCTGTGCACGATCGTGTAGACCTCGCGGCGGCGTAGGGCGTACTCGGTGGCGACATCGGTGATGGCGTCCCGGCGGGACCGTCCGGCGGCCTCCCGCTCGGCGACCGCGGCGCGCAGGGTCTCGTCGTCGGGGCGTTCCGCGGCGGTCACCGGCGCGCCGGCCACCACCAGGGTGATCTCCCCGCGCGGCTCGGTCTCCGCGGCCCAGCGGGCCAGCTCACCGAGCGGACGACGGAGGACCTCCTCGTACGTCTTGGTCAGCTCCCGGCAGAGCGCGGCCGGCCGGTCCGCGCCGAACGTGTCGGCCAGGTCGGTGAGCGCCGCGCCGATCCGGTGCGGCGCCTCGAAGAAGACGAGGGTGCGCTCCTCGGCGGCGAGCGCGCGCAGGCGGGACCGGCGGGCGCCGCCGGCCCGGGGGAGGAACCCCTCGAAGCAGAACCGGTCGCAGGGCAGCCCGGAGACGGCGAGGGCGGTGGTCACCGCGCTGGGCCCGGGGGCGACGGTGACCGGCGCGCCAGCGTCCAGCGCGGCCCGGACCAGTCGATATCCCGGGTCGGAGACGCTCGGCATGCCGCCGTCGGTCACCAGCGCCACCGCGTACCCACCGAGGATGACCTCGACGAGTTCGGGTGTACGCCGTTCCTCGTTGCCCTCGAAGTAGGAGACGATGCGGCCTCCGACGGTGATGTCGAGGTCGCGGGCCAGCCGGGTGAGGCGGCGGGTGTCCTCGGCGGCCACCACGTCGGCGCTCGCCAGCACCTCGCGGAACCGGACCGAGGCGTCGGCGGGGTTGCCGAGCGGGGCGCCGAGCAGGATCAGGCGTCCAGCTTCGGACATTTCACCCACGACATCGTCTCCTTCATTGACAGCGGATACCGGTATCAGGGACGACGGGCGCCACAGGACACCCTGGCAGCCTACGATCGCCGGGTGACGAGTGCGTCGACAGCGCAGAGCCCGAGCGTCGAGCCGGCAGGAACGGTCGAGGTTTCCGGCGAGCCCAGCCCCCATCAGGAAGCGGCGACGCCGCCTGCCGACAGCGGAGGTGCGTCCGCCGCGGTCCGTCGCCGGTTCGCCACCGTCGACAGCCGGATGGACCCGTACTCGTGGCTGGCCACCGCCGTGGTGGTGGCCATCGCGGCGATCCTGCGCTTCGTCGGCCTGTCCAGCCCCAAGGGCAAGATCTTCGACGAAACGTACTACGCCAAGGACGCGTACGGGCTGATCAGCCGGGGCGTCGAATGGAACTATAAGGACAACGTCCCGTCGTACGTGGTGCATCCGCCACTGGGCAAGTGGCTGATCGGCATCGGCGAGTGGGCCTTCGGCTATCAGGACGCGGATTCGAAGGTGTCTGTCGGCGGGCACCTGTTCACCGCCGCGCCGGAGTTCGGCTGGCGGTTCTCGGCGGCCCTGATCGGCACGCTGTCGGTGCTGCTGCTGGTCCGCATCGGCCGGCGACTGTTCCGCTCGACGGTGCTCGGCTGCGCGGCCGGCCTGCTGCTCGCGTTGGACGGTTTCCACCTGGTGCTGTCCCGCGCCGCGCTGCTCGACATCTTCCTGCTGTTCTTCGTGCTGGCGGCCTTCGGCGCGCTGGTGCTCGACCGGGACGCCCGGCGTCGGCGCTGGGCACGCGCGCTTGACGACGGCCTCGACCCCAGCCTGCCCGGCCGTGCGGGCCGACCGTCGACCGGTTGGCGGACGTGGCCGTGGTGGCGGCTGGCCGCCGGGGTGCTGATCGGCTGCGCCTGCGCGGTCAAGTGGAGCGCGCTCTACTTCGTGCCGGTGTTCGCCCTCTTCGTGGTCCTCTGGGAGGTCGGGCTCCGCCGGTCGGCCGGCGTCCGCCGGCCCTGGCGGGACACCCTGCTCGACGAGGTGCCCTGGCTGGTGCTGGCGGGGGTGCTGATGGTCGGCACCTACCTGGCGACCTGGTCGGGGTGGTTGCTGAGCGACGACGGCTACTACCGGCTGGCGACGTCGTCGGCGTACCCGACGGGGTCACTCAGCGACACGCCTGTCATCGGCCCGCTGGTCAACCTCTACGAGTACCACCGCGCCGCGTACGGTTTCCACGCCCAGCTCGACGACCCGCACAAGTACCAGTCGTGGCCGTGGCAGTGGCTGCTGCTCGGCCGCCCGGTCGCCTTCCACTGGTCGGGGGACGGCGCCTGCGGCGCACCGACCTGCGCCTCGGAGATCCTGCTGCTGGGCACTCCGCTGCTGTGGTGGTCGTTCCTGCCCGCTCTGGTGGCGCTCGTCTGGTTGGGCATCGCCCGTCGGGACTGGCGGGCCGGCGCGATCCTGCTCACCGTGGCCGCGGGTCTGCTGCCCTGGTTCTGGTTCGCCCTCGACGGCCGGACGATGTTCTCGTTCTACGCGGCCCCGGCGCTGCCCTTCCTGGTACTCGCCGTGGTGTACGTGCTGGGCGCGTTGATCGCCCCGGCCGGGGGTGACGTGGGTGAGACGAAAGCCCTGGTGCCCGGCGACGCCGGCTACGAACGACGGTTGGTGGGCAGCATCGCGGCCGGGGCCTACGTGCTGCTGGTGGGGCTGTGCTTCGCCTACTTCTATCCGATCTTCGTGGGCAAACTGATCCCGTACTCGGACTGGCTGGCCCGGATGTGGCTCGACGGTCGCTGGATATAAGCACCGGCAGGCGACGCGCCGCATAGCGCGAAGGACATCGGGCCCGCACGCGTGACGCGTGCGGGCCCGATGCTTGCCTGCGAAGTTCCAGACAAAGAAGTTCCAGACAAAGACGTTCCAGACAAAGACGCGCGCCCCGATCGCCTGCCACGGGGGAAGCGGGCGATTGGGGCGCGCATGAAGAGCTTAACCACCGCGCGCCACCGGCACAACGGGTCAACTTGGGTCGGATTTCCGACCGATTCCGGCCGGGCCGTGGACTATCCTCCGGCCGTTGACCGAGGGTGACCTGACGTGGACCCAGCGCCCCCAGGGGCGCTCTGGCCGTCCGGACCGACCAACCACCCCGACGGCCATCCAAAGTGGATCTCACTACACTGCGGGCCGTGATCAACTTCAGACGATCGGCGGCCGTCCTTCTCGGACTGTTGGCGACCACCGCGCTGACCGGGCCGGTCCCGGCGGCGGCCGACGAGGAGCAGGTGGCCGAGCCACCCCGGGTCGAGCTGGTGCTCGACGTCAGCGGCTCGATGCGGGCAGCGGACATCGACGGACGCAGCCGGATCTCGGTGGCCCAGCAGGCCTTCAACGACGTGGTGGACGCGCTGCCCGAAGAGACCCAGCTCGGCATCCGGGTGCTCGGCGCGACCTACAAGGGCAAGGACAAGAAGGTCGGCTGCCAGGACACCCAACAGATCGTGCCGGTCGGTCCGGTAGACCGGACCGCGGCCAAGGCAGCGGTGGCGACACTCCGGCCGACCGGGTTCACCCCGGTCGGGCTGGCACTGCGCTCCGCCGCAGAGGACCTGGGCACCGGGGCCACCACCCGGCGGATCGTGCTGATCACCGACGGGGAGGACACCTGCGCCCCGCCGGACCCGTGCCAGGTGGCCCGGGAACTGGCCGCGCAGGGCACCAGCCTGGTCGTCGACACGCTCGGCCTCGCACCCGACGAGAAGGTACGCCGGCAGTTGCTGTGCATCGCCGGGGCGACCGGCGGCACGTACACCGCGGCGCAGAGCGCCGACGAGCTGACGGGCCGGATCAAGCAGCTCGTCGAGCGGGCCGGCGACACCCACACCCGGGCGCCGACAGTGGTCGGCGGCACCGACGCCTGCGGGTCCGCGCCGCTGCTCGCCCCCGGGGTGTACGCCGACCGGGAGTCGTTCTCCGAGCACCGCTACTACCGGGTGCCCGTACGCCCCGGTCAGGAGCTGCGCGCGTCGGTGAGCATGGCGCTGGACCGGCCGGTGAACCGGGACTACGGGGTGCTGCTGCGGGCCACCGCGGCGGACGGACGGGAACTGGTGCGGGGCGCGGACGCCGGCAGCGGCCGTGCCGACGTGCTCTCCGCCGGTCTGCGCTGGTCGGCCACGGCGGACGAGGAGGACGCCGCCGACGAGGACGCCGCCGAGGCGAGCCCGACGCCGACCGTCGAGCCCACCACCGTCTGCCTGGTGGTCAGCAACTCGTTCGCCGCACGCCCGGGGACCGCGGCCACGCCCGGCCTGCCGGTGGAGCTGACCATCGACGTGGTCGCCGCCGCCGGCGCCCCGGACGGCCCCGATCTCGGCCGTGGCTGGGTCCTGCTCGCCCTGCTCACCGTTGCGGGACTGCTCACCGGCCTGGTCGCCGGCCTGCTCACCCGCTGGTGGGTCGCCACCTGGAGGGAGAACTGATGCGTACCGCACTGTTCCGGTCGCTGGCGGCGCTGCTCACCGTCGGCGGGGTCGCGTTACTGCCCGCGGCGGCCGTGGCCGCCCCCACCCCGTCGCCGGGCGCCACTGCGGTGACCCGGGCCGGCACCTCGTTCCTCACCGCCACGCCGATCACCGCCGGCCAGCCGGTACGCGTGGACGCCTCCGTCGGGGACCACCTGTACTGGTCGTTCACCGCGACGGCCGGGCAGGTCCACGAGATCAACGCCACCGTCACCTTCCCGAAGGCCCGCAGCGGCGCCTCCACGTGGACGATCGACGTGTTCGACGGGTTGCGTCGGCGGCAGGCGTGCACCGCCGGGGCACAGACACCGACGGTCGACGGCAAGGCGTCCAGCGTGGCGCTGGGCTGCACGCTGCGCGAGGTCCGTCCCTGGGCGGAACCGTGGTCGGCCGATCCGCTGCCCGGCACGTACGTGGTCCGGCTCTCGGTCACCGACCTGCCCGAGCCGGACCTGGGCGCACCCGTCGACGTGGACCTGCTGGTCGGCGTCGTCACCGACCGGGGCGCCTCAGCCGATGACGGCGAGCTGGCCGCACCGCTGGTGCCGAACACGAAGGCGGGCACGGTGCTCAACGCCGTACCGACGCCGGAGCCGGCGGCCGACGACGAGACCGGCTCGCTGACGGACTGGCTGCCGGATCTCGGCTCGCGCTGGATCTGGACCGGCATCGGCGGCGTGCTCGCCGCGGTGGCCGGGGTGGTCGGCTTCGCTCTGACCCGGCGGCCCCGGCGACCCTGAGTCGGCCGTGTCCGTCGGTGGCCCCGCCCGCCCCGGGCGGGGCCACCGACGGTTCAGCCTCGTCGCGTCCCCCGCGGCAGCCAACCGATGAAACGGTCCTGCAACGACATCACCGGCGCTGCCCGCAAATCCTCGGCGGCGGCGGCGAGACAGGAGCCCAGGTAGACGCTGAGCATCGCGCGGTCCCCCCCGTACTCCGCCAGCAGCCGGTCGCGCTTCGTCGTGCACGGCCACTCGTCGCCGCAGGAGCCGCAGTTCCAGCCCGGGGTCGTCGGTGCGTGGTCGTCGGCCCGACCCCCTGGCCGTTCGGCGCCATCGCTCATCGCAGCTCCTTCAGATGCTCACGGGACTTGGCAGCTCTTGATGGTGGTCCCCCCGGAGCCATCATGGAGAGCGCGACGCGTCCCTCCGGTGTTACATCTTTGCGGTACGTTCTGCGGTCGTGGGAGTCGGAAATTTGACGGTCCAGAGAACGCCTGCTCGCTACCCATCGGTAGGGCTCCGCCGTGCGTGATCTCCTACCGCCAACGGTCGCCGTGGCGGTCGCCGCGCCCGACGACTGGACCGGCGACCTCCTCGACGCGGAGCAGGCGTGTCTCGGCGACCAGGCGGTGCAGACCCGTCGACGGGACTTCACCGCCGGCCGGGTCTGTGCCCGCCGGGCCATGGCCGACCTCGGCCTGCCTGCGGTGGCCGTGCCCAGCGCCGCCAACCGGGCGCCCGTCTGGCCGGCGGGCGTGGTGGGCGCCATCACCCACACCGCCGGCTACTGCGCCGCCGCCGCGGCGCGCGCCACCGACGTGCGGTCCGTCGGTATGGACGCCGAGCAGCACCGCGAGATTGATGCGGGGGTACGCCGACTCGTGCTGCTGCCCGAGGAGGAGGAGCACTACGCGCGACTTCCCTCCGGCATCCGGTGGCCGATCGTGTTCTTCAGCGCCAAGGAGACCGTCTACAAGGTCTGGCACCCGGTCGTCGGGTCCTGGCTGGACTTCCACGACGCCCGGCTGGAGATCGACCCGGACGCCGGCACGTTCACCGCTCGGATCGCGCCGACGCGGGTGGACGCGGCGGAGGCCGCCGAGGTCGCGGACCCGCCGAGCACGGTCCACGGCCGGTTCGTGGTCGCCGACGGCCTGGTCCGCACCGCTGCCGTCCTCGCACCGCGCTGACCGCCACCATCCATGGTGGTCACCGCGGCGGCCTGCGGAGGCCGTGGGACGCGGGCCGGCGTGCCGACCGGCCGCCCGGCGTCGCGAGGTAGCGTCGGCGCGTTCCCGAACCGCACGTACGAGGCGTCAAGGAGTACGGTGACCCACCCCCAACCCCCCGTCGGACCGCAGGACCTTCAGCAGCCGAGTCCGGAGCCGCTGCTCCCGGCCACACCGCGGCAGTCCGCCGCAGACCCGACGGTTCTGCCGGCGACGCCCAGCCCCTGGTCGACTGCGGGCAGCGAGCCGGTCCCGCCGCCGTACTCCGGCGCCGCGTACCCGCAGGGCGACGGGCCGGGCCATCGGCTCACGATGCCGCCACCCGTCCCGCCGACGACGACGTCGCAGCGGACCGTGGTCGCCGTCGCGGTGACGACGGCCGTGCTCGCCCTGTTGTTCTGCGCCGGCGGCATCGTGGCCGTCGTCATCGGTGCGAAGCACGCCGCCAACGAGGTGACCGAGGCGCTGCCCACCCCCGGCGTCAGCAGCGACGCCGGGCAGCCGGCGGCCGGGGCCATGCCCTCGCCCGTACCATCCGTCGCCGCCGGCAGGGCCCGGAACATGTCCGTCGGGGACACTCTCGTCATCGACGACAACGGCGGCACCGTCGAGATCACCGTGACGAAGTTCCACACCGCCACGAAGCCCTGCAAGACGTACGGCCTGAAGCCCGACGAGGGCATGTTCGTGATCGCGGACGTGACGGTGACGGTGACCAAGGGCACCGGCTCGGCGAACCCGCTCTTCTTCCAGTGGGTCGCCGCCGACGGCACCGAGACCAACGCGGTGACGGGTGCCTTCTCCGGCTGCGGCAAGCCGATCCCGGCCGGCAACGACCTGGCCGCGGGCAGCAGACGTACCGGCAGCGTGGTGTTCGATGTGCACGACACGTCGGGGGTGCTGGAGTACCAGCACCGGTTCGCGACCGCCGGCTCCTGGCGGCCCTGACGTGCTGGTGGGGCCGGCCCGATGATCGGACCGGCCCCACGCGTTCGACAGGTCAGCAGCCGGTCCACCGGACCGGGGTCACCCGGTCGGCGTTCCGGAAGCCGACGATGGCGCCGGTGTCGGCAATGGCCCTCGCGCCGACGTTGCCGCCGCCCGGCAGGACCCGGGAGGTGGCGCCACGGGTGACCAGGGCACCGCCCACCACGACGCCCTTGGCGTTCACGTCGTCGAGCCCGGCCTCCGGGTCGAGGATCACGTGCGACCCGTTGCGGAGGTCCCACCGGACCTTCGCCGGGTTGTCACCGCCGAGCCAGACCTGGCCGATCGCCCAGTGGCCCGCGGCGGCGTTGACCACCGTCGACCCACCACCGGCGACCGCGAGCGGCTTGACCTTGCCGTTCGGGCGGCGGACCCATCCGGTCCAGTCGCCGAAGGGTCCCGCCTGACCGACGACGGTTCCGTTCGGCGTGATGCCGGTCGCCTGGGCGTCGACCGGGGCGTCGAGCACCTCGACCGTCCCCGGCCGGGCGGCCGGCCAGCGCAGGGCGCTGAACTCGCCGGGCACGATGTCGGAGCCGTAGCCGACGATGTCACCCGCGGAGTTGATGGCGGTGACGAAAATGCCGGTGGACGGCGGCACCGGCAACTGCTGGAGCTTGCCGTCGCGGTACGTCCACGGCCGTCCGATGCCGCTCTCCGCCCAGCCGTTGGCGATCACGGTGCCGCTCTCGTTGACGTCGACCGGGTGGAGTCCGTTGCCCGGCGCCACGATCTCGGTGAGCCGCTGCCTGTCCCAGACCAGCAGCAGATACTGGTTGTCGCTCTCACCGACCCGCAGGGCCGTGCCGGCGACGAAGCGGCCCGACGGGTCGATCGCGCTCGCGTCGGCGCGGTAGGTGTCCGTCGGGTAGGGCAGTGTGCTGATGGCGCAGGCGCTGGCGGTGGTCCTCGCGGGCGCGGCGGTCGCCGTCGAGGACAGGGCGACCCCGAGGGAGGCGGCCAGCAGTCCGGCGGCGGTGCCGGCGAGCATCCTGCGTCGAGCGGTGTACGTCATCTCTTCTCCCCGTGTGAAGCCCGGCGTTCCCGGGCATCGACTTATGCCAGATCCACACCGGAAGACGTCACACGGTTGCGGCCTGTCCGATGAGCGACGTGATCGGTCCTGCCGGCTTGCGGTCTGCTATGGACGGCTGGAGAGCCCTTGCCCCGTATCCGTCGTGGCCTCAGGATCGGACGCGTGATCATCGACCCACGTCCGGGCCGCGCGCTGGACTACCACCTGGTCCTGCCCGCATCGGACGGCCACGACGGGGAGAGCGTTCTCGTCGAGGAGTTCACCTGCCAGGACGACCTCTGCGCCACCGGGCTGCACAGCGCGAGTTGGACACCGAGCGATGGCTGGTGGAGTTCCGCCTCGCTGAGCCGCGGTCTGCGGGCGGACCCCGCCGTACTCGCCCGGGTCGTTCCCGTCGGACGCGCCGAGGCGGCAGACGCCTACCGACGCCTCGGCGGCGGTGAACTCCCGTCCGAGGTCGTGCTGCGGACGTACTTCCGCGACCATCAACCGATCGCGGCGGCCACGCCCCTGCGACTCGGCCCGACCCAGCCGCCGCCGGAGGGCTTTCACGAACGACGCGTGTACCGCGTCCTGTTCGCGAAGGACCTGCGGGCGGAGCAGGTGACGGCCCTGCGAAGCCGCTGGCGCACGACGGGCGGTGGCACCGCCGGATCGGTCGCCGACGGGCGTCACGACAGTGGCGGCGCCCGGTTCACCTGGGACCTGAGACGGGTCGGCCACACACTCGCCTGGGGCCTCGACGTGACGGTCCTGATGCGAGAAGGCGGGGCCCCGGCGGTGCGCGAGACCCTGATGAACCTCACGAACCTGCTGCGGCAGCAGGGGCTGATCACCGTGACGACCGAACGGTTCGCCTAACCGCCGTGCCGATTTTGCAATGATGTACGTCGATGTTGCCAGAGTGGTGCCAGACGTGTTGGAATGGCTCGTATCGCCGCAGCGCGGGGGCAACCGCGCTGGAAACGGCCAGCGCGGGAGCAGCGCAGTGCCGGCAGCGCGCCGATTGGGCAGACGCTCGCCTGTCGCACAGCCGGGCCATCTCCGTGACGACGGACAGCTCGCCGTTCCCGTCGTCCGCACCCCCGACACATGCCCCCGATGGCCGACGCGCCCGCCGGGGCGTCCGGTCCGGTCCGTGAGGACGCCGGAACCGGCGACGAGGTGAGAGGCAATGATGAGTTCCCCAGAGAGTGCCGCCAGGTGGTACCGCAACCGCCTGGTGTGGGTGGCGGTGATCCTGCTGGCGGTGTCGGCCGGTGCGGTCGTACTGGTCAGGCAGGCGAATCAGGACGCGAAGCCGGCGGACCTGCAGGCCCAGATCACCGCCCGGATGCGGACGACGCTCGAACAGGCCGACCCGGGGCAGCACAACCATGCCGGCCACGGCGCCCAGCAGGTGGCCACCGAGGGTAAGCCGCCGGTGATCTGCGGGGTCCGCGTCTACGGGTACGAGCCGACCGACGCCGCCGCGCTGGCCGACGTGCGCACGGTCTACGGCTTCCACCTGTGCGGAGTCGCCGAGAAGAAGCGCCCCTGGGACGTGGCGGTCAAGCTGGCCGGGCCCGTGATCATGGATATGTCGACAAACCCTCCGGGCATCCAGGTGGTGGAGGCGACCGCCGATGTCATGTTCGTCGACCGGCTTCGGCAGATGTTCCCGGACAAGTACGAGGAGTTGGCGCTCAAGGAGGCGTTGACCCAGTCGGAGATGGCCGACCAGCGTCGCCGGTACGACGCCGCAGCCGGCCTCTGAGCACGTTCCCCCGCTCGGTGGTGACCACTCTGACCACCTCATATCCCATTTTAGATAGATCAGCATCGATATTTAGACACATGGATGTAACAGTGGGTTTGGGAGCGTTCCCACCCGATCACCCCCGAGAACGGAGGATGAACCGTGCGTTCAACCAAGTCCGATCAATCCGGCGGGCGACCCCGGTCAACCGTCCGTCGGTCCCTCCAGGCGCTGGTCCTGCTGTTTGCCATGGTGGCCGGCGCACTGCCCTCGGTCGGCGCGGCCCAGGCACACGGCACCGTCATCAACCCGGCGACTCGCGCCTACCAGTGTTGGAAGACCTGGGGCAACCAGCACACGAACCCGGCCATGCAGCAGCAGGACCCGATGTGCTACCGGGCGTTCCAGGCCAACCCCGACACCATGTGGAACTGGATGAGCCAGCTGCGCGACGGTCTCGGCGGCCAGTTCCAGGCCCGCACCCCGGACGGGCAGCTCTGCAGCAACGCCCTCTCCCGGAACGACTCGCTCAACCAGCCGGGAGCCTGGAAGTCGACCCCCGTCAGCCGCAACCTGACGGTCCAGATGTACGACCAGGCCAGCCACGGCGCTGACTACTTCCAGGTCTACGTCTCGAAGCAGGGGTTCAACCCGGCCACCCAGAAACTCGGGTGGGGCAACCTGGACCTGATCGCGACGACCGGCCGCTACGCGCCGGCGCAGAACATCTCGTTCAACGTCTCGATCCCGTCCTCGCGCAGCGGGAACCACATCCTGTTCGTGATCTGGAAGGCGTCGCACATGGACCAGACGTACATGTGGTGCAGCGACATCACCGTCAGCTGACGGCAGGACTCGACAGCCACCACAGACGTCGAGGGCGGGTTCTCGGTCTCCCGAGAACCCGCCCTCGACGTGCTATCCGCTGGTGGAGCTGAGGGGATTTGAACCCCTGACCCCCTCGATGCGAACGAGGTGCGCTACCAGTCTGCGCCACAGCCCCCCACCGGCGAACCGGCTTCGGTCCCACCCGGCTTGCACCGGGCGGGCCGGCAGCAAGGCTAACAGGTCGCCGGCCTCCACCGCGAATCCGCCCCCGGTGCGCCGCACCGGCCCGTTCCGAGATCCACTCGACGTCCTGGAAACCGGGGCATCCCGGACACTCAGACACCACGCCTTCCCGGAAATCGAGCCGATCAAGCGTCCGACGAGGGCCGCGAGAGCGGGCCAAGCACCCGGGCGAGCGCGGTCACGCGCCGCGGCCGGCCTCGTAGGGGCGGCCGCGCAGGCCACCCGAGCGGCGGTACGAGACCGAGCCGCCGTTGACCGCCGCCGGCAGGTCCGCAGGGCGGTCGAGGCCCATGGCGGCTCGGCGTACCACCTCGCGTTGGGCCGCCAGACGACGCTGCGCCTCCCGGCGGGCCGCCGCGCGACGGGCCTGCTCGCGGCGGACCTCGGCCTGGCGGGCGGCCAACCACGCCGCCTCCCGGGCCCGGGCGCGACGCCGGCGGCGAGCGGCGAGGGCTCGCCTGCGCAGGTGTACGACGTACACGGCCAGCAGCATGAAGGTGACCGAGAAGCCGATCCAGAAGCCGGGGCTGACGAACAGCACGCCGATCAGCTCGACGACGTTGAGCAGCAGCAGCGCGGCGAGCACGCGGCGTCGCCGGTACACGGCGGGGGTGTGCTGCCGGCGCGGCGGACGGCGGCGGGGACGCTTCGCAGCCGGCGGCACGGCGCGCAACCGGCCGGAGCGACGGGCCGCCGGGGGCGCGGAGACCGGTACGGCCAACTTCCCCGTAGTCGCATCTTCGCTGAGGGTGACGACAAGCGAGCGCGGCGGGTGGAGGGGCTGCCGTCCCGGCACAGTGCGACGCCGCCGACGGCGTTGGAGCACCCGCGCCGTCGACTGCGCCCGCTCCGCCACCAGCCGCTCGGTGGCGTCGTACCGGCGAACCAGCGCCGGGGCCAGGGCGAGCAGGCCGGCGGCGGCGAGGACGGCGAGGAGCACCGAGGTCGGCACCCTCACCCCTCCCGTCACCGAATTCGGAGCAACCGCTCCCCGACCGCAGGATCTTCCACCGATCACGCCTGAGCGCGTGGATCATCCGGGCGGTGAGCGCTTGCCGCAGCTTGCAGTTACTTGAGGTTACGGTGAACCGACCGGGATACCGCAGCGCCGCGCCGATCCCGTGCGTGGGACAGTCGTTACCGCGCGGTCGCGCGGATCCGGTGCCAGCGGGCCAGCAGACCGCCCTCGGCGGCGACCTCCTCGCTCGTCATCGCGTATCCGATGTGGTCGCGCCACGCGCCGTCGATGTGCATGTAGCGCACGTGGTACGACTCCTCGCGGAAGCCCAGCTTCTCCACCACCCGCCGCGACGGGCGGTTCTCCGGCCGAATGTTGACCTCGATCCGGTGGAGTCCACCCGGGCCGAACGCGTGGTCGACGGCGAGCGCGAGCGCGGTCGGGATCACACCCTGGCCGGCCACCCGGGCGTCCACCCAGTAGCCGACGTAACCGGAGCAGAAGGCGCGGCGCACGATGCTGCCGACGTTGAGGTGCCCGACCAGCCGATCCCGGTCGGCCTCGCGCAGGCAGACCGCGAACGGCATTCCCTCGCCCTCGCGGGCCGAGCGCCGCTGGTCACGATGCACCCACCGGAACGCGGCCGGCGAGTTCAGCTCGTCCCAACCGCCCGGCAGCGACGACTCCCAGGGCGCCAGCCAGGCCTGGTTGGCCCGGCGTACCTGCGACCACGCCGCCGCGTCGGAGCGCCGGTACGGGCGCAACAGCACCGGCCCGTCGACCAGCACCGCAGGCCAGCCGGGCGCACGGACCGGTCCGAAGAGACTCACCCGCACAGTCTCCCGCGCGGGACCGGTTCGCGCGCAAGTGGACTCCCGACATCCCGTCCGGGGGATCTCACCGACGGCGGTCCAGCAGCAGGACGTCCACGGTGGAGCCGGCGGCGGCGCTGGTCACCCGCTCGCCGAGCACCAGGAGCCCGTTCGCCTCGGCCAGGCCGGAGAGGGTGAACGGCCCTCCACGCAGCGGTTGCACGGTGTAACCGCCGCCGCGTCGCTCGGCGACGTGCGCGGGCCGGAACTCGCGCAGCCCGCCGGGTGAGGACACGGTCTCCAGCAGGTGTGCCCGGACGCTGGGACGGAACACCGGCTCCGCGCCGGCGAGCAGTTGGATCGCCGGCCGCGCCAGCACCTCGAAGCCGATCAGCGCGGCGCCCGGGTCGCCGGGCAGGCAGACCACCGGCACCTCCTCGGCGCCGACCGTGCCGAACCCGAGAGCGGTGCCGGGATAGAGCGCCACGTCGGTGAAGGCCACCGGCCCGGCCCGGCCGCCCTCGCGACGGGACAGGATCCGCCGGACCATGTCACCGGGGCCGGTGCCGGTCCCGCCGGTGGTGATGATCAGATCGGCCCGCAGGGTCTGGTCCTCCAGCAGGCCACGCAGCCCTTCCGGGTCGTCGTCGCAGATGCCCACCCGGTACGCCAGCGCGCCCACCTCGGCCGCGGCGGCGGTCAGCGCGTGCGAGTTGGCGTCCACCACCTGACCGGGCTGGCTGCCCCGGCCCACGTCGACCAGCTCGTCCCCGGTGGCCACGATGACCACCCGTGGACTCGGCCGGACCACCACGTGGCCGATGCCGGTGGCCGCGAACACGGCGACGAGGGCCGGGGAGACGTACGTGCCGGCGCGGGCGAGCAGGGTGCCGGCGGGCAGCTCCTCACCGGCGCGGCGGACGCCGTACCCCCGCTTGGGGGTGCGGAAGATCTCGACGGCGGCCATGCCCTGGTCGGTCCACTCCACCGGGACCACCACGTCCGCGGCGACCGGCAGGGGCGCCCCGGCGGCCACCGAGAAGCACGCGCCCGGGGTGAGCCGCACCGGTCGCCAGCTCGCCGCGCCCAGGTCGCCGACCACGTTGAGCCGGATGCTCCGGCCGCCGGGCGTGCCGGAGGGGGCCGGGACGTAGCTCGGGCCCCGGCCCCCTCCAGAGATGTCCTCCCAGCGGGCCGCGTACCCGTCCACGGCCGCCTGGTCGAAGGCCGGGAAGGCGTGCGGCGCGACGACGTCCTCGGCGAGGACGTTGCCGTGCGCCTGGGTGAGGTCGAGGTCGAGTGGCGGCAGCGCGCGTAACCTGCGCAGCACGCTGCCCAGGTAGTCGGCGAGCGGCGTCAACTCGTTCGCGGCCGCCTCGGCGTCGGCCGTCGCGGTCATGTACCAGATCCGCCTGCCGCGTCGGCCTTGACGAACTCGGCCAGCCAGGAGCGGAACTCGCTGCCGAGGTCCTCGCGCTCGGCGGCGATCTGCACGACCGTCTGGAGGTAGCCCAGCGGCATGCCGGTGTCGTAGCGGGTGCCCCGGTAGACGATCGCGTGCACCGGCGTGCCCTCGGTGCGGAGCAGCTCCATGGCGTCGGTCAACTGGATCTCGCCACCACTGCCCGGCTTGGTCCGCCGGATCGCGTCGAAGATCGTGCCGGGCAGCACGTACCGGCCCAGCACGGCCAGGTTGCTCGGCGCGTCCTCCGGCTGCGGCTTCTCCACCATGCCGGTCACCTTGACGACCTCGCCGATGTCGGTCAGGTCGGACTCGGCGGGCTCGACCGAGGCGATGCCGTACCGCTTGGTGTCGGCCGGGTCGACCTCGAAGAAGGCGAGCACCACGCCACCGGTGCGGGCCTGCAGCTCCAGCATGGCCGGCAGCAGCGGCTCGGACGGCTTCACGAACTCGTCGCCGAGCAGCACCGCGAAGGGCTGGTCGCCGACGTGGGCCTCGGCGTACCCGATCGCGTGCCCGAGCCCGAGCTGCTCCGGCTGCCGGACGGTGTAGATCTCGGCCAGCTCACCGGGCCGACGCACGGCCGCCAGCCGCTCGGCGTCGCCCTTCTCCTCCAGCCTGGTCTCCAGGTCGGGGCGACGGTCGAAGTGGTCCACCATCGACGTCTTACCCCGACCGGTGATCAGCAACACGTCACCGATGCCGGCCTGGGCGGCCTCCTCGACGATGTACTGCAGCACCGGCCGGTCGACGACCGGCAGCAGCTCCTTGGGAACCGCCTTGGTGGCCGGCAGGAAGCGGGTGGCGAGTCCGGCGGCCGGGATGACGGCCTTGACCGCCAGGGGACGGCCGGTTGCGGCGACCGTCGCTGAGGGGTTCGCTGAGTGCTCCGACATGCCGCGAGACTATCGGCCACGGCTCTGCCGCGGCGGGTGTGGCCCAGAAGACGCGCCGCCGCCCGGCCCCGGCCGCGCCGCGTCCGGACCGGCTCGCGCGGCGTCCACCGGGCCGTCCGCCGGTTCCGGCCGCGCGTGCGCGGGCCCCGGACGGTTCGCTTCGGGTACGCCCGCAGCCGACTCCGACCGGGCGTGGCCGCCCGGCTCCCGCGGGACCCGCGCGGGCCGGCCGGCTCTCGGCAGCCCGTCGGGTGGGCTGACCGCGCCGGCCGGCACCGGGATCTCCCGCATCGGCACGTCCGGGCGGACCTCCGCGACGCGGTAGGTGTCCCGACCGGCGGCCTTGGCCACGTAGAGGGCGTCGTCGGCGGCCTCCAGCACCTCCCGCCCGGTGCTGCCGTGGTCCGGGTAGACGGCGATGCCGACCGACACGGTCACCACGATCGGCCCCGCGTACGCCTCGACGGCGATCGGCGTCTCGCGTACCGCCGCGCCCAGCCGTTCCGCGACGATCGCCGCGCCCCGGGCGTCGGTCTCCGGCAGGAGCAGCACGAACTCCTCCCCGCCCTGCCGGAACGCCAGGTCCACCTCGCGGATCTCGCCGCGTACCCGCCGGGCGAACTCCGCCAGCACGGTGTCCCCTGCCGCGTGCCCGTACGTGTCGTTGACGTCCTTGAAGCGGTCCAGGTCGAGGGCGAGGACGCTGAGCATCCGGCCGAACCGGCTGGCCCGCTCGACCTCCCGGCGGATCGACTCGCGCAGGTAGCGGTAGTTCCACAGCCCGGTGAGCGGGTCGGTGAGGGAGAGCCGCTGGGCCTCCTCGTGCACCCGCACGTTCTCCACCGCGACGGCCGCGTGCCCGGCGAAGGTCCGCAGGGTGACCAGGTCGTCGTCGTCGAACTCGGCCGCGCCCACCCGGTCGTAGAGCGCCAGCACGCCGAGGGCCACCGCCGGAGAGACCGCATCGTCGGCGGTCCGCTCGCCGCCCAGGATGGTCCGCTCGCCGCCCGGGATGGTCGTCGTGCCGCTGCCGAGCCCGGTCGTGCCCGGTGCGGCGAAGGGGACCGCCACGTAGGTGCGGCAGCGCGGCTCGCCGGTCGGCGGCTCGGTCGGTTCCACGCGTCCCCGCTGCGGCTCGCCGGTCGCGGCCACCGCGCCGACCACGCCGACGCCGACCGGCACCCGCAGGGTCTGCGGGCCGTCCGGGTCGGGGGCCGGCCAGCGCCCGTCCAGACCCTCACTGCACTGTGCCACCAGCACCCCACCGGTCTCCACCAGCAGCACCGCGCCGGCCCGCGCGCCGGTGGCCGCGATGGCGCTGTGCAGGATCACCCGCAGGATGCGTTGCAGATCGTGGGTGCTGGCCAGGGTGTCGCCGAGCACCGCGAGGTGCCCGCGGAGCTGGTCACGGCTGCTGGTGAGCGCCGCGACGTACGAACCGGTCTCGCGGGTCATCCGGTTGAACGCCTCGGCGAGCCGACCCAGCTCGTCCCGGCCGCGCACCGGCACCCGGGCGGTCAGGTCGCCGTGCGCCACCCGGTCGACCGCGCCGGCCAGCTCCACCAGGGGCCGGGTGGTCACCCGGGCCAGCCGCCACGCGGTCAGCACGGCGAGCAGCCCGGCCAGGGCGACCACGCCGGCCAGCGTGATGTGCAGACCCGGCGGCCTGGTGCTCGGCACCGACAGCACCAGCGGCAGCGGCTGGCCCACGGACGGTCCGACCCGGCGCACGTACCGGCCCTTGGTGGTTTCGGTGACCCGCTCGCCGGTGCTGTGGCCGGCGGCGGCCAGCACCCCGTCGCGTACCTCGCGGGACTCGGTGGTGTGGGTGAACCGGGCGGCGCTCGCGCCGCCGTCGAGCAGCGTGACCGCGACTCCGCTCACCGCCGCCAGCCGGGCCACGAAGGCCGGGTCGACGAGCTGCGCGGCGGCCACACTGCCCAGCAGGGCGCCGGCCGCGTCCCGCCGGTCGACGTGGGCCGCCAGCGCGCGGACCGGACCGGACGTCGCGGCGACCGGCTCGGAACAGTCCCGCCAGGGTGTCGACGGCGCGCCCGGCGAGACGTACGTGGCCCGCCCGCTGACGTCGCTGACCAGCACCGCCGCGGCCAACCCCCGGCCGACGAGCTGGCCGGCGACGATGGCCGGGTCACCGGTGAGGGCGACCGCGTCGGCGGCGGCACGTAGCTGCTGGCAGAGCGCGTCGACCGAGGTACGCACCGCGGACGCCGCCACGGCGAGGCGTTCGGTGGACCGGGTGCGGTCGACGGCCGTGACGGTGGAGGCGACGAAGAACGCACCGAGCAGGACCGGGCCGAGCACCACCACGAGGAAGGCTGCCGTCAACCGCCCGCGTAGCGTCACTCGGTCCCCCCGGAAGTTCCGCCTCCGTTGCTTGCGATGCTGACACAGAGCAACCGTGGGAGTGGCGTTGCGTCAGGAGTGTTGCGTGTCAGATTTTTCTGATGAAGCGGAAGTAACCCGTGTGACGAAGCGGGACACCCGGATACGGCTGCTCGCCCACCGTCGGACCCTGGACGACGCGGCGCGGGCCGCAGCCGCCCGGCGCGTCCAGGCCGAGCTGGTCGCCCTGGTACGCCGGCTGCGCCCGCGCCGGCTGACGGCGTACGTGCCGGTCGGCTCCGAGCCGGGCGGGGCCGACCTCGCGGAGGTGTTGCGCGGGGCGTTACCGGCCGAGGGTGAGTTGCTGCTTCCGGTGCTTCGCGCGGATCTCGACCTGGACTGGGCGCCGTACACCGGCCCGCACGCGCTGGCCGCCGCCGGCCGGGGCCTCCGGGAGCCGGTCGGCCCCCGCCTCGGCGTGGCCGCCGTCTCCGGCGCGGAACTGGTGGTCGTGCCGGCGCTCGCCGTCGACCACCACGGCCGGCGGCTGGGCCGCGGCGGCGGCTCCTACGACCGGGCGCTGGCACGGGTGCCCACGGCGAGCCTGACGGTGGTGCCGTTGCACGACGGTGAGCTGGTCGAGGCGCTGCCCACCGAGCCGCACGACCGTCCGGTCCGCGCGGTGGTCACCCCCTCCGGCGGAATGCGTACGCTTGATGACGGCCCGGGTACGGCGCAGGGTGTCGCGCCCCACACGTCCGCTGGACGAACCCGGCCCGAATGACGCACCATTGGCACTCGAATACGTCGAGTGCCAACTGGCCGAGTCCAGATACCGGAGGAGAACGTGCCTACGTACCAGTACGCCTGCACCGCGTGCGGTCACCAGCTCGAGGCGGTGCAGTCCTTCTCTGACGAGCCGCTGACCGAGTGCCCGGCGTGTCAGGGGCGGCTGCGCAAGGTCTTCAACTCCGTCGGCGTCGTCTTCAAGGGCTCAGGCTTCTACCGCACCGACTCCCGCGCGTCCGGCTCGGAGACGTCGGCCGGCGGCGCGGCCAAGCCGGCCAAGTCCGAGTCGTCCTCGTCCTCGTCCTCGGGTGGAGACTCCGGCTCGTCGTCCTCGACGTCCTCGACGTCCGGGTCGTCCTCGTCCGGGTCGTCCTCGTCGTCCGGCGGGTCGGGCGGCGGCAAGGCGGCGGCCAGTTCGGCGTCCTGATTCCGCTCGGCCTAAGACCGCCACGTCGGCGCTGCGCCGCTGAGCCCTGGACGGGGTCAACCCTGCCCGGGCTCAGTCCCAGTGCGGAGGGCGTTGGGCGAGGAGCCAGTCGTCGTTTCCTGCGCTGCGCTCGCCCCAGCCGTGGTCGGTGTCGTCCGAGGTCTGCTCGGGCAGCACCACGAAGTCGTCGCTCAGGTCGACGGTGCGGTCGTCATCGCCGCGCGCGACCGCGGCGCCGGGATCCTCGGTGCTCACGAGCGGCAAGACTAGCGCAGGCCGCCCGCTCCGTTGGTAGCCTCGGACGGCGTGACGACCCCCAGCGGTGGCAGCACCCCCGACGACTACTGGCGTCGACCCGGGACCGACGACCGTCCCACGGCGGACCAACCGCCGCCCGCCACACCACCCACCGACGGGTACGCGGGGCCACCACCAAGCGTGACGCCTCCGGCGGGCTGGCGTCCTCCCGTACACCTGGAGCCGGCGCCGCCACGACGCCTGCCACCGCAGAACACGGCCGCCCTGGACGCGGCGGAGCAGCGGTCGCAGCGGGTCACCTACGGTTTCGGTGCCGCCGCCGCCGTGGTGGTGGTGGCCCTCGTCTGCCTGCTCTGCTCGCGGATCCTCTTCTGACCACCGCGCCACTGGGCGGCGGCCGGCAGCGACCGTCGGTCCGCGCTGGTCATAGGGTGGTGCCCCAGACGGCCTCGGCACCGGAGTGACCGGTCAGAGCGACGTAGACCAGGGCAGCGAGCGACAGCGCGACGGCGGCCACCGCGAGCACCGGCGTCACCAGGGCCGGCAGCCGTGGCACCCGGGGGTGTCCGCTGGTCGCCACGAGCAGCGCGATGGCCACGATCCCCAGCGGCACCACGATCCGGAAGAGGATGTCGCCGTAGCGCGAGTGCTCGAAGATCTGGTCGAGGATCTGCCCCTGGTAACCACGGGCGACCAGGGCATCGGTGAGCGCCTCACCCGACTCGACGGCCACGAAGGCGGTCACCGGCGTCACCACGGCGAGGATGCCCAGCGCCCAGTCCAGTCGGTGCCGCCAGCGCGGCAGCCCCACGTACGCGATGGCCAGCACCGCCAGCAGGGGGACGAAGACCACCATCGCGTGCACGACGAAGACGTGTGTCGGTAGACCCAGAATCTTCTCGAACATCGACACCTCCAGGCGGATCGCGGTCCCGGGGTCGTCAGCGTACGTACGAACCGCTGGTCGTCCCCGGGCTCTCCCCCGAAAGACACGCGCACGGCGCTGACGAGGTTCAGTGTCCGGATCGATCTTTACGAGCTGTGTTCGTGACCACCGCCCTCGGCCGACTGTTGTCGTCGCTGGTCGCGCGTGCTGTCATTGGCGCGTGTCCAGAGGTGAGGAACTGCTGCGATCGCGGGGGCTGCGCGTCACCCGACCGCGCCTGGCGGTGCTGGATGTCCTCGCCGACGGTGGCCACCTGGAGGTCGACGAGATCACCCGGCGGGTCCGGGAACGCCTCGACTCCGTCTCCACCCAGGCGGTCTACGACGTGCTGGGGGCGCTGAGCAGGGCCGGGTTGTCCCGCCGGATCGAGCCGGCCGGCAGCCCCGCCCGGTACGAGGCACGCGTCGGCGACAACCACCACCACGTGGTCTGCCGGGGCTGCGGCGAGATCGCCGACATCGACTGCGCGGTCGGCAGCGCGCCCTGCCTGGATCCGGGCGTCGCGCACGGCTTCGAGGTGGACGAGGCGGAGGTGACCTTCTGGGGTCTCTGCCCGAGCTGTCAGTCGCGGCGCGCCGCCGACGGCTGACCCCTCCCCGTCGCCGGGACCCCGGCCGGCCGGGCTGGCCGGCACCGACGCGCCGGCCGTGGCACGCTTGGTCGGTGGACTCCGATGACCTCGGCCTCTTCGGTCCGGGTTCGGTCACGTGGAAGGTGCACGAGGAGCCGATCCTGATCGTCGCCGGCCTGCGCTCGCTCTACCTCCAGGCGTTGCACCCGCGCGCCATGGCCGGCGTCGCGCAGAACAGCGACTACCGCACCGACGCGTGGGGACGGCTGGTCCGCACGGCCACCTACGTGGAGACCACCGTCTACGGCACGACCCTGGACGCGGAGCAGGCCGGCGCGCGGCTGCGTCGACTGCACGCCCGGCTGCGGGCCACCGACCCCGCCACCGGCGAGGAGTTCCGGATCGACGACCCGGCCCTGCTGTGCTGGGTGCACGTCACCGAGGTCGAGTCGTTCCTCAGCACCGCCCGCCGGGCCGGTCTGCCGCTCACCGATGACGAGGTGGACGGCTACTACACCGAGCAACGTCGGTCAGCCGCCCTCGTCGGGCTGGACCCGGCCACGGTGCCGGGCACCGCCGCCGAGGTCCAGGATTACTACCGTGCCGTTCGGCCGGAGCTGCGGATGACCCGGGAAGCCGCCGAGACGGCGCTGTTCCTCACCGCCCCGCCGCTGCCGTGGAAGCTCGGCCTGCCGGCCCGGCTGGGCCTCAACCTCGGTCCGCCACGGTGGGCGTACCTCGGGATCGCCGGAACCGCGCTCGCGCTGCTCCCCCCGTGGGCCCGGCGGATGTACGGCGGGTTGGGGCTGCCCACCACCGAGTTGTCGGCGGATCTCAGCGTTCGCGCGCTGCGACTGGCGCTCGGCGCGGTGCCGCGTCGCTACCTGGAGGGGCCGTTGGTCCAGGCCGCCAAGCAACGGGCGGCGGACCGAGCGGCGCTGGCCGGCTGACCGACCCCACGTACGCCGCGTCGAGCTGGCCGACGGACGCGATCAGCCCTCGACGGTTCGTTCCACGGCCGCCCACGGCTCCTTGCCCGGGGTCTGCGCCCCGGTGGGACAGTGCCGCCGGTAGTCGCACCAGCCGCAGCGCGGCCCGGGCGCGACCGGGAACGCCTCGTCGGCGTCACCGCCGTCGGCGACGACCCGCTCGGCGGCCATGATGTCGCGGGCCGTGTCCTCCGCGCGGGTCAACTGGCGGGCCAGCGACTCGACCGTGTGGTCGTGACCGGCGACCGTGCCGGTCGGCAGGTGGTGCAGCTCGACCCGGCGGCACGGCCGGCGGAACACCCGCTCGGCCGCGTACGCGTAGAGGGCCAACGCCTGCGAGCCCCGGGCGTCGTCGGCGTCCAGCCCGGTGCGGCCCGTCTTGTAGTCGACGATGACCAGCTCCGGACCCTCCGGGCCCGGCCGGGAGTCGATGCGGTCGGTGCGGCCGTTGAAGGCCAGGACGGCGGTCTTGACCGCCACCACCCGCTCGACACCGAGCGGGTCGGAGTCCGGCTCCAACGTCTCGACGTACGCCTCCAGCCAGCTCAGCGCCCGCCGGTAGGCGGCCCGCTCCTGCTCGTCGTCGCGGTAGCCCTCACGGACCCAGGTGCCCTTGAGCAGGGTGGCCAACGCTTCGGGGCGGCGTCGGTCGGCGGGCAACGCGTACCAGTTCTTCAGGGCGGTGTGCACGCTGGCGCCGAGCGAGTTGTGGGCCCAGGGCGGGCCCTTCTGCGGTGCGGGACGGTCGACGTAGGAGTAGCGGTAGCGGCGGGGGCAGTCGGCGTACGTACCGAGTTTGCTCGGGGTGCAGACGAACAGCCGCTCCGGCATCCCCTCGAAGCCGAGCTGCTCGGCGCCGCCGGGACGCTGCTGAGGGGTCCGACCGCCAGCGGCGGATCGTCCGGATGAAGAGGCTCGTCGCACGCCTGCGATCCTGCCATCCACCCCCGACATCCGGACTGTCCCGGTCAGGTCATGTTCACGTAGTGCGTGACGAAGGCGGCCACCGCGTCGGCGATGAGCTGGACGGCGATCGCGGCAAGGAGCAGGCCGGCGATCCGGGTCAGCACCTCGATGCCGCCGGGGCGCAGGATCTTGACGATGCCGCCGGAGAAGCGCAGCACGATCCACACGGCGACCATGACGGCGAGGATCGCCGCGGCGATCGCGGTGTAGTCGCCGAACCCGTCGGCCTGCTGGACGAAGAGCATGGTCGCCACGATGGCGCCCGGTCCAGCCAGCAGCGGGGTACCCAGTGGCACCAGCGCGATGTTCGAGGTGACCTGCTGGCTGGGGTCGTCGGCCTTGCCGGTCAGCAGCTCCAGGGCGACCAGGACGAGCAGCAGCCCACCGGCGGCCTGCAAGGCGGGCAGGTCCACGTGCAGGTAGTCGAGCAACGTCTGCCCGGCCACCGCGAAGATCACGATCACACCGAGAGCGAGCGCGACGGCCTGCCACGCCGCCCGGTTACGGTCGCGCGCGGGCAGCGGCCCGGTCAGCGCCAGGAAGATCGGCATCATGCCCGGGGGGTCGGTGATCACCAGCAGGGTCACGAAAACCTCGCCGAACAGCTTCAGATCCACGTGAGCAACCTAGCCGCGTCACGGTGGGCGAAATACGCGGATCAGACCGAAGCGACCTCGGTCACCCCGGCGGCGACGATCCGCTCGTACGCCTCGACACCGGTGGTGAACGCGCCGAGCCGGACGGTCTTGTGGGTGCCGTGGAAGTCGGAGGAGCCGGTCACCAGGAGGTCCAGCTCGGCGGCGAGCGCCCGGACGTGCGCCCGTTCGGCCGGGCTGTGGTCCTCGTGGTCGGCTTCCAGCCCGGCCAGCCCGGCGGCGGCCAGCTCGGCGATCAGCTCGTCGGGCACCACCCGGCCACGTCGGGTGGCCCGGGGATGGGCGAACACCGGTACGCCCCCGGCGGCCCGGACCAGCCGGACCGCCCGGAAGACGTTGATGTCCTCCTTCGGCAGCCGGTACCGCTCACCGAGCCAGTCCGGGCCGAACGCCGCGCGGGTGTCGGCGACCAGGCCGGCGCGGATCAGCGCCTGCGCGATGTGCGGGCGACCGACTGTCCCGCCGGCCGCGCCGGCGAGGATCTCCGGCCAACTCACGTCGATGCCGTCGGCGCGCAGCAGCGCCACGATCCGCTCACCGCGCTCCTCACGGGCGGCCCGCACCCGGGCCAGCTCGGCGACCAGCTCCGGGTGTTCCGGGTCGAACAGGTAGGCCAGCAGGTGCAGTGGGATCGCCGGATCCGCGCCCTCCCAGCGGCAGGACAGTTCGGCGCCCCGGATCAGGAGCAGGCCGGGCGGCAACGCCCGTACGGCCGGCGCCCAGCCCGCGGTGGTGTCGTGGTCGGTGATGGCCAGCACGTCCAGACCGGCGTCCGCGCCGGCACGGACGAGTTCGGCCGGCGTCAGCGTGCCGTCGCTGGCGGTCGAGTGGGCGTGCAGGTCGATCCGGGGCGCGGAGCCGGTACGCGAGGTCACTCCCCGACGCTACCGAGCGGACCCGAAGCAGACTCGCGTAGGTGGGGCGGAGATCCCCGCCGCCCGGCCCGATAACCCGGCGGATCCGGCAGGGTCAGGAGCCGCTGACCAGGATCGGTCGGTCGCCGGGCTCGAGGCCGGCCACGGGCATCGACTCGGCCTGTTCGCCGGCACGGACCCGCTTGACGTTGACCCGGACCAGCCAGCCGGAGCTGTCGACGTAGGCGACGTCCGAGTCGCTCGTCCAGGCGACCGCGCCGCTCACCGCCGGGCCGACGGGTACGGCGTCCAACGTCGTACCGAGCCGCTCCAGGTCGACCAGCAGGGAGCGGTCGGTCGACCCGACCTTCCCGTTCACCAGGAGCCATCGTCCGTCGTCGGACAGCCCGCCGACGCCGTCCGGGCTCAACCGGCTGCCGCAGGCGGTACGTGCCGCTTTCGTGGCCCGCTTCGGATCGACAAGTGTCAGGCAGGTTTCGTCCGCCGAGTTCGCCGGCACCTGGCTGACCAACCGCCCGTCCGGCAGCGAACCGTAGACGTTCAGGGTGTCCTGCTCGGGCACCTCGGTCAGCTTGTCCGCGCCGGGCCGCCACAGGACGTGACCCGGCCGGGTCGGATCAAGTCGGACCACCAGGCTGCTGCCGACGAACCGGACGGGTTGCGCGCTGTCCGGGACCGCGATACGCACCGTGCCGATGAGCTGGGTGCCGACGACTCCCGCCACGAGCAGGTCCCCGCCGTCCCGCCAGGCGACCTGCGTGGCGTCGGGCGCGAGAACGATCTGCCCCGCGCCGGCCAGCAGCACCTGCACCAGGCCGTCGTCCTGGGCGACCCAGAGGGAGCGCCCGGCGGCGGTGGGCGCTCCGACCACCAGCAGACCCGTGCCGTTGGGCAGCCGGTGCGCGAGTTCGGCGGGGCCGACACCGGGCAGCGCCAGGCGCTTGCCGTCGGCGTCGATCAAGGCGCTGGCGAAGAGTACGTCGGCGGGCGCCTTCGACGAGGGCGGAGGCGGGGCGACGCTGGCCGTGGCGAGCGGTTGGGCCGACAGGTCCGGGTCGCCGATGACGACGATGGGCGGCCCCTGCTGGTCGGAGCCGCCGGAGAGGTGTGTCATGCCGGCGCCGATCAGCACGGTGGTGACCACCCCGAGCGCGATACCGACTCCGGCACGCCGCCGTCGGATCCGGTTGGCGCGCCGGATGGCCTGACCGGCCGGGTCGGCGGTCAGTGGACGGGTAACGGCGACCTGGCGCGAGAGAGCCTCCCGCACCGCACCTTCGAGCTGGTCACGTCGCACCTGATTAGGACGCCGCAGGCCACCCGTGAGGTTGTCGGGGAGCCGCGGAAAGACGTTCACTGCTGCTCTCCGGGGCCGGTGCCGACAGGCACGGCCACCGAAGCGGTGGGCAGGTCGACCGCCGGGGCGATCGGATGGGGCGCGGACGGGCGCGGCGCGACCGGCCCGGGCTCGGCCCGACCGACGCTGGGACGCGGCGTCATCGCGGAGCGGGCTCCGGCCAGCCCTCCGACCGAACCGGACGGGACCGCCTCGACAGTCCCGCCGGGTCGGGCAACCTCTCGGGAGCGGGCGGCAGCCGCGTCGCGGCCGCGCCGCGGGGCGGTGCCGGTCCCGGTCGGCGCGGCGGCCAGATCCGGAGTGTCGCCGCCCATGCGGCGGCGCAACGTGGCCAACGCCCTGGATGCCTGACTTTTCACCGTTCCAGGCGAGATGTCCAACAGCGCCGCCGTCTGCGCTTCCGACAGGTCCTCGTAGTAGCGCAGGACGAGCACCGCCCGCTGCCGGCTGGGCAGCTCCTTGAGGTGCCGCCAGAGCAGGTCACGGTCGAGCTGCCGCTCGATCTCGTCGAGGCCCGGGCGCTCGGGCAGCACCTCGGTGGGGCGCTCACCGTGCCAGCGCCGCCGCCACCAGCTCGTCGACGTGTTGACCATCACACGCCGGGCGTACGGCTCGACCGCCTCGATCCCGCCGAGCCGCTTCCACGCGAGGTACGTCTTCGTGAGCGCCGTCTGGAGCAGGTCCTCGGCCGTCGCCCAGTCGCCGGAGAGCAGATAGGCGGTACGGAGCAGGGCGGCGGAGCGAGCCGCGACGAACTCGCGAAACTCCTCCTCCAGGGGATCCCTGCTCGCCACCACACACCTCCGCACCCAAACCGTCCTGGAAGAGTGCCACGTCAGCGGCGTTTCGGTCCATGACGAAAGGTGCGCACTTGCTCCGATGTTCGGACGAAAACTTTCACGCGCCGTCGTCGGCCTTGGCCTCGTCGGCCTCCTTGCCCAACCGCGCCTCGACCGCCTGCGGCTCGTACATCTCTTCGACGACCCGTAGGTAGAGCTCGTTCGGGTTGGGCAGATTCTTGACCTCCCGCAGCGCCTGCTCCTGGCCCGCGGACTCCAGGACGAAGGTGCCGTAGTTGAGCGCCCGGCCGGTCGGGGTCTGCTCGTACTTCATGTCGGTGACCCGGACCAGCGGCATCATGGCGACCTTGCGGGTGACGATGCCGTTGACCACCATGACCCGCTTGTTGGTCAGGATGAACCGGTCATACCACCAGTCGGCGACCTTCCACGCCACCCAGCCCATGACGGCGAACCAGAGCAGCACCGCGATGGTCGTCAACACGCCCACGTTCCGCCCCGCGAGGAAGCCGGAGAGGTAACCGAGCACGAAGGTCGCCGCGACGCCGATCAGGAGCGGGTTGGTGAGGTGGATCCAGTGCCGCTTCCACTCGCCCCGGTAACGCTCGGTGGGGAAGAGGTAACGGGCGACCAGCGAGCTGGGCTCGTCCTCCAGCGGGAGGACCCGACGGGGTGTCGACCCCATGGCGTCGGCGCGCAGCCCCGCCAGCTCCTCCTCGGAGATCTGCGGCGGCTGGCTGGCGGCGTCGGGATCGCGGATCCAGGCCCGACCGGACCGCCCTTCGCCGGCATAGCCGGGCCCCTCGCCGTAGCCGACGTCGTCCGAGAGGGAAGGCCCGTCGGACAGGCCGGGGCCGGCACCGTAGCCCGGGCCGTCATCGGGCCCGATCCGCGGAATCGGCTCGGTGTCGCGCTCGCGACGGTCCCGGTCGGGGTCGTCCGGGTCGAAGGGTGGACCGGAGGGGCTGCCCATCGGCGGCTAGGCGACGAGACTGGTGAAGAAGTCGCCGAACCCCTGGGCGATGTCCATGATCCCGCCGCCCAGCGACTTGAACACATCAGCCGCAGAGTTTGGCCGATAGGCGACGAAGAAGATCAAGAATGCGATTCCGGCCCAGGTGAGGACCTTCTTGACCATGGCGGGCCATCCTCTCGCGCGGCGCCGGGTCCCATTACCGCAGCGGCACCCAGAGTATCAGTGTGGTGTCGTACAGTGAATATCTGCGTCCGTTCTCCGTCAACCCGGAAGAGATGTCAAGCTCTCCCGGACAGGTACGGGGACGGTGCGCCGTACACGAGTTCGGGCGGAGTCCACTCGGTCAGGTCGTGTAACACGACATCCTCCGCGAGCAGATGACCCGCACTCGCCGGCCAGGCTATCGCATGTAGCCACATTCCCCGAGCCTCGCCGGCGTACGCGCTTCGATCCGTCGGAGAATTAACCAACCACAGTGGAGTCGGGTGCCCGCCGACCCTGATCCTGGCCTGCCCGACGTGCTCGGGATGCCCCGGACCGGGGTCGGTCAGCGCGTCGGCGAGCTCCGGTCCGGGATCGGGGCCGGCCAGGCCGGCGAGTCGGGTACCCAGGCCCACGCCCGGTTCCTCGGCCACGAAGACCAGATCCGCCGGGCCGTCGTCGAGCGGTGCGGGCCCCGCGCAGGCCACCGCGGTCGCCCGCACGCCGGTGCGGTCGTCCCCGGCGTACGCCACGCCGGTGAGGGTCCAGCCGGGCGGCAGCGGCCACGGGCACCACAATGGTGTCCCGGGTGGACCGGGAGCCGCGGTGATCCGTTCCACCACGCTCGCGACGATCTCCGCCCCGATGTGTTCGGGCACGTGCAGCGGCGGCACGGGTCCGCAGCGCAGGCACCTCGACTCGGTGTGCATCAGATCCGGCGCCCGTACCGGGCCCCCGCATCTCGGACAACTCACCGCGACACTCACATCCCCACCGTCACCCCACATCGCCGCCACGTCAAGCCGGAACGCCGAAAGCCGGAACGCCGAGCGCGCCGATGGGACGACGGTCAGTCCGGCGGTGGACCGGCGTGCGTCCGGATCCACGCGTGCATGGCAATGCCGCTGGCCACACCCGCGTTGATGGACCTCGTGGAGCCGTACTGGGCGATGGAGTGGAGCTGGGCGCAGGCGGCCCGCGCGGGCGCGGACAGGCCCGGGCCCTCCTGGCCGAAGAGCAGCACGCAGTCACGCGGCAGCACGGCGGTCTCGATCGGCCGGGAGCCGGGCAGGTTGTCGATGCCGAGCACGGGCAGCCGCCGTCCGGCCGCCCAGGCGACGAACTCCTCGATCGTCTCGTGGTGCCGGACGTGCTGGTATCGATCGGTCACCATCGCGCCGCGTCGGTTCCACCGACGCCGACCGACGATGTGCACCTCGGCCGCGTTGAACGCGTTGGCGTTGCGCACCACCGTGCCGATGTTGAAGTCGTGCTGCCAGTTCTCGATGGCGACGTGGAAGCCGTGCCGCCGTCGGTCCAGGTCGGCGACGATCGCCTCGTGCCGCCAGTAGCGGTAGCGGTCGACGACGTTGCGCCGGTCGCCCTCGGCCAGCAGTTGCGGGTCGTAGCGCGGATCCTCGGGCAGGTCCCCGGGCCAGGGGCCCACACCCACCTCAAGCTGGTCGTCGGTCACGGTCATCAGAGAGTACGGCCACCCCGGCGCCCCGCGATCTCAGCCCAGGCCGAGCGCGTCACCGAGCCGGTCCAGGAAGCGTCGGTCCGCCGGGCTGGCCGGATGCCCGTCGAGGCCGGGCGTCGCCCGGCAGACGCGGGCCGCGACCGACTGCACCCACTGGCGGTACGCCGCCGAGTCGGCCGGATCGGCACGCCGACGCAGCACCCGGGCCGCTGCCCGACACGCGGCCAGCAGGTCCACCAGATCGGTGAGCCGCTCGGCGGGAGCCGGCGCGCCATCGTGCCGGGCGTAGATCGCGGCGACCACGGCACGGACCAGGTCACTGTCGAACCCGCGGCCGGCGGCCACCGCGTCCAGGCCAGCCAAACCAGCCATCACCCCGCGCTCCGGGCGGCCGGCGCCGGGCGCGGCGGCGGCCACGAGGACCCGAGCGGGCAGGCTGGTGAGCAGATCCCACTCGGCGGCGGAGTAGACGGCGGTGGTCAAGGGTGCGGCACGGCGGCCGGCAGAGGGCGGCTCTCCGGCGACGGAGTGGCTCATCGGAACCTCCGGCGTCAGCATAAGCCCCGAAAACGGGACCAGGGCCGCCACCGGCGGAACCTGCTGTCCGATGGTGCCCTGCTCCGGCGGGCGCGTTCAGCGCGGCGTGGGGAAGCTGGGCCGCTCCGGGTCCACCCCGTCGGGCACCGCGCTGGCCGCGTACTCCTTCTTGGGGACCATGACCCGGCGGCGGAAGACGCAGACCATGGTGCCGTCCTGGTTGTAGCCGCGGGTCTCCACCGAGACCACGCCCCGGTCGGGCTTGGAGCCGGACTCCCGCTTGTCGAGCACCGTCGTCTCGCCGTAGATGGTGTCGCCGTGGAAGGTGGGCGCCACGTGCCGCAGCGACTCCACCTCCAGGTTGGCGATGGCCTTACCGCTGACGTCGGGCACCGACATGCCGAGCAGCAGGGAGTAGATGTAGTTGCCGACCACGACGTTGCGCCTGAACTGGCTGGACGTCTCGGCGTAGTGCGCGTCCAGGTGCAGCGGATGGTGGTTCATGGTGAGCAGGCAGAAGAGGTGGTCGTCGTACTCGGTGACGGTCTTGCCCGGCCAGTGCCGGTAGACCGCGCCGACCTCGAACTCCTCGTAGTAGCGGCCGAACTGCATGCTGGTCCCCTTCGACGGGCGGCGATGGAGTTCGGCACAGCATGCCTTACCGGTGGTTAAGGCGACGGTCCGGGCGGGACCTCGGCGGAAATGTCACACCGGTCACTCACCAGGGGGGAGACGCAATGAGCGGCGGGGCCCTCCCCGGCACCCGCCGCCCACGCTCTGATGTGAGGAATTCTGCCCTACGGTGCCGTAGCTTCAACAGAGATCGCGGTCACATTTATCTTTTTGTAACACTACTCTCCGTGATGAACGCGGGGTTGATCAGCGATCTCCGCAGGCCGGATACCTCCTTGTCAGGGCTCAAGTTACCGATTCGTAGCGCTCGACCGGGTGGATCTCCCTGGAAACGCTCCCATTACCGCAGGTCACGCAAGTGCGTCATGCACTTGCGTTCCGCAGGACGAGATGAACTGACACAGTTCGATGGTCTGCGCGGCACCCGAGCAGCCCCGGCCACGTTTCGTGCGCAGCCGCCCGGGAATTCGATACGGTCAGCCCTGGTTCTACGGGACGCAGACAACCCGCAGGTGATCGGAGAGTGCAATGGCAACCGTTGAGCTGACCTCGGCGAACTTCGACGAGGTGACCGGCAACGACGGCATCGTCCTGGTCGACTTCTGGGCCGACTGGTGTGGTCCGTGCAAGCGGTTCGCCCCGGTCTACGAGCGCTCCTCGGAGAAGCACCAGAACATCGTCTTCGGCAAGGTCGACACCGAGGCCCAGCAGGAGTTGGGCGCGAAGTTCGACATCCGGTCGATCCCGACGATCATGGCGATCCGCGACGGCGTCATCGTCTTCGCCCAGCCGGGCGCCCTTCCCGAGTCCGCCTTGGAGAACCTGATCGAGCAGGTCGAGGCGCTGGACATGGACGACGTCCGCAAGCAGCTGGCCGAGCACAAGCACTGAGCCGTCCGCGCGACGGCACGCGAAGGCCGGGCCCGGTTCGGGTCCGGCCTTCGTCATATCCCGAAAGCCGCCCATGATCACCGACCTGGCCAGGCGGAACTGACCGTCGGTGGGACGCGAGACGGTCGGTACATCCCGTATCGTCACGACCCGATGGAGACCCTGACCACCCGCGGGCGCGTGACCCGGCTGGGCGCGACCGCCCTCGGTCTCGTCCTGCTGCTGCTCGGCACCTTCTGGGGCAGCGACGACGACTTCCCCTTCGGCCCGTTCCGGATGTACGCCACCTCGAACCCGCCGAACGCCCCCGCCCCGGACACCCGGGTGGAGGGCGTGAACAGCGCCGGAGCGGTGGTCGACCTCGACCAGGACGCGACCGGCATCCGCCGCGCCGAGATCGAGGGCCAGCAGGACCGGTACGCGGCCGACCCCGCGCTGCTCACCGAGGTCGCCGACGCGTACGCCGAACGTCATCCGGACGCCCCCGCGCTGGTCGAGGTCCGCATCGTCATCCGTTGGCACGGCATCCGCGCCGGCCGGCCCACGGGGCGGCACACCGACGAGACGATCGTCAGCTGGCAGGTCTCCCGATGACCGGCTGGCTGACGGAGGCGGTGCCCCGTGGACGGATCGCCGCGTTCCGGACCCTGATCTACCTCTTCGTCGCCGCCGACCTGGTGGTCTTCACCCCCTGGGTACGCACCAGAGCCAGCGTGCCCGGTGAGCTGTACCAGCCGCTGTTGATCGGCCGCCTGCTCCCGCTGCCGACCCCGACGCCGACGGTCGTGGCGCTGATCTTCTGGGGGCTCCTGCTCGCCGCCCTGCTCGCCGCGACCGGCCGGGCACCCCGGCTGCTCGGCTGGACGGTCTGCGCGCTGTACCTCGAGTGGATGATCATCGCGATGAGCTACGGGAAGGTCGACCACGACCGGTTCGGCCTGCTCGTCGCGCTGGCCGTGCTGCCCACCGCCGGCCGGGCCCGCCATGGCGACACCACCCGCACGGAGGCCGGCGGCTGGGCCCTGCGCGTCACCCAGATAGCGGTCATCTGCACGTACTTCCTGGCCGCCTGGGCCAAGCTGCGCTTCGGCGGTCTGGACTGGCTGACCGGCTCGGTACTGGCGAGGGCCATCATCCGACGCGGCACCGACCTGGCCGACCTCATCGCCCAGGTGCCGTACCTGCTGATCGTCGCGCAGTTCGGCATCGTGGCCTTCGAGCTGCTCAGCCCCGTGGTGTTCCTGTTACCGGCCCGCTGGCGAGTGGCCATGGTCGGCTTCTTCTACTCGTTCCACGTGGTGACCATCGCGACCATCACGATCTCGTTCGCGCCACACCTGGCCGCGATGACCAGCTTCCTGCCCCTGGAACGGGTACGACCGCTGGTGTGGGCACGCCGAGTCGCGGGGCGGGGCCCGGTGGACGTCGACACGACGTCGGCGCCGCCCGATCAGGCTCCGCCCGACGATCGGGCCCGGCTCGGCGATCAGGCTCCGGCGGTCGGGCGCCCGGTCGGGCCGTAGAGCCGCTCCCTGGCCTCCTGCGGCAGGGAACACGCCGCCGTACCGCCCGGGAGGCGGTGCCTGTTTCGGGCCACCCAGCGGTAAACCGGCCAGGCCACCGCGCGCACCGGCGGGAACCGCAGACCCGCGCCGGCCACCCGCCAGAGCGGGCCACTGGCGGCGAGCAGCTTCGCGATGGCGTCCGGGCCGGCTGCGCGGGTGGCGTCCGCGCCGACCCACTGCACGGCCTCCTCGCACTCGGCCACGGTGAGGCCGAGGGCGTCCAGGTCGGCGAACTGCCAGGGCACCACCCGCGCGCCCGTGGGGATCCGGCGTTCGATGAACTCCGCACAGGTCGTGCAGAACGCGCAGTCACCGTCGTAGACGAAGGTCGACCTCTCCATGGGTCCATCCTCCCCCGTTGGAGCGACGATCGCTCACGGGTGTCCGGCGGGTCACTTGCGCGGACCTCGTACACGTGTTCGAATAGTGCCCATGCGCTGGGACAACCTCACCGCTCCCCCGGTCGAGGGAGACCCCGAGAGGGCAGCGCCAGCGACGCCACCCCTGCCGCTGGCGCTGCCCGGCGCCGTCGTCCGTACCTTCGACACCCCCGAGTTCGCCGGGATGACGTTCCACGAGGTGCAGGCCAAATCGATCCTCAACCGGGTGCCCGGCGAGTCCCGCGTCCCCTTCGAGTGGACCATCAACCCGTACCGGGGATGCAGTCATGCTTGTGTCTACTGCCTGGCCGGTGACACTCCGATCCTGATGGCGGACGGTCGCACGAAGCTGATCAGTGAGCTCGAGCCCGGCGACCGCATCTACGGGACCGAGCGACGCGGTGCCTACCGCCGATACGTCGTCACCACCGTTCTTGACAAGTGGTCCACCGTGAAACCCGCATACCGGGTCACCCTGACTGACGGCACCACGCTCATCGCCAGCGGAGACCACCGGTTCCTCTCCGATCGTGGCTGGAAGTACGTCACCGGGGCTATGCAGGGCACCGGCCAGCGCCCCTACCTGACCACCAACAATCGCCTCATCGGCACAGGCCGTTTCGCATCCGGGCCGAAGGAGTCACCTGACTACCGCCGGGGCTACCTCTGCGGGATGGTCCGGGGCGACGCTCACCTCGCCACCTACTCGTACCCACAGGGGGTCGTGCATCGGTTCCGTCTGGCGCTGATCGACGACGAGGCGTTGAGTCGGAGCGAGCGCTACCTCGCCCAGGAGGGCATCGAGACACAACGCTTCTCGTTCGCACCGGCCAGCGCCACCCGGCAAGCCCTGTCGGCGATCCGCACCTCGAAACAGCGGGACATCGAAACGATCACCGGTCTGATCCAGTGGCCGGCTGCCCCCACCGACGAATGGCGCCTCGGCTTCCTGGCCGGCATCTTCGACGCCGAGGGCAGCTGCAGTAGAGGCGCCCTGCGCATCAGCAACAGCGACGACACGATCCTCGACCAGACGACGGCGGCGCTGCGCCAGTTCGGCTTCACCTGCGTGCTTGAGGACCCCGGCAGACCCAACCGGGTGCGGCAGATCAGATTGACCGGAGGTCTTCCCGCTCGGCTCCGGTTCTTCCACCTCACGGACCCGGCCATCACCAGGAAGCGCTCGATCGAGGGCGCCGTGCTGAAGTGCAGGGCCGACCTCAGGGTGGTCGACATTCAAGCGCTCGGGCTGGAGCTGCCGCTCTGGGACATCACCACCGGCACCGGCGATTTCATCGCCAATGGGGTGGTGAGCCACAACTGTTTTGCGAGAAACACCCACACCTACCTCGATCTCGACGCTGGTACGGACTTCGACCGGCAGGTGATCGTCAAGGTCAACGCCGGTGAGCTGGTGCGACGCGAGCTGGCCGCGCCGAAGTGGCGGGGCGCGCACGTCGCGATGGGCACCAACGTCGACTGCTACCAGCGTGCCGAGGGTCGTTACCGGCTGATGCCGCAGATCATCGCGGCCCTGCGGGACTTCGCCAACCCGTTCTCCATCCTCACCAAGGGCACCCTGATCCTGCGTGACCTGCCCCTGCTGCGTCAGGCGGCCGAGGTGACCACGGTCGGCATCTCCTTCTCGGTGGGCTTCGTCGATGACCAGCTCTGGCGTGGCGTCGAGCCCGGCACGCCGCACCCGAGTCGCCGGCTCGAGGCGGTCCGCCGGCTCACCGACGCCGGCTTCTCCGTCGGGGTGCTGATGGCGCCGATCCTGCCCGGCCTCAGCGACGGCGAGGAGTCGATCGACGCCACGGTCTCGGCGATCGCCGCCGCCGGAGCGACGAGTGTGACCCCGCTGGCGCTGCACCTGCGCCCTGGCGCCCGCGAGTGGTATGCCCAGTGGCTCGCCCGGGAGCACCCGCACCTCGTCGGCCGTTACCGAGAGCTGTACCGCGCGGGCGCGTACGCCCCGCAGGCGTACCAGCGGGAGCTGACCGCCCGGGTGCGGATCGCCTCCCGTCGCCACGGGCTGCTCCGGGGCGAGGTGGGCGACAACCGCCGCCTGCCCGAGCCGCCGCCCGCTCTCGCCGTCGAGCAACTGACCCTGCTCTGACCTTCCGCGCCGGGTGGAAAGCCCCCGGAACTGCGGCGATACCCTCCCCCGTGCGCCCTGGCACGTGGCGCTGACGTCCTGCCGGCAGGACGCGGGGACGCTCGCGACGGTGTGGGACCGCGAAGACGGAACCTGGCGGCGGTGCCAGACAAGAACAGGGCATGAACGCACCGTCGAACCAGGGGGCCATCGGGACATGACTGTGACCGAGCGCTCCGACTCGCTGTTGGTAACGGGAGCGCCTGAACTGTTCGGGGAGCTGTTCGAGCGGTACGGCGGTTGGCTGTACAACTTCAGTTCCCGCCGGGTCGGGCGGCAGCTCGCCGAGGATCTGGTCGCCGAGACGTTCCTAATCGCGTTCTCGCGACGGGACCGCTACGACACCTCGATGCCCAATGCACGTCCGTGGCTGTTCGGCATCCTGAGCAACCTGCTCCGGAACTACCACCGCGCCGAGGTGCGGTGGCTGCGGGCACTGGAGAAGTCGGGCAGAGATCCACTCAGCGGTTCCGGCCAGCACAACTTCGCCGATCGGGCCGACGAACGGCTCGACGCCGAGGCCGCTACGCGGGCACTGGCCGGCGCTCTCGCCGCGATGCCACACGACCAACGTGACCTGCTCCTGCTGCACATCTGGGCCGGCCTGGACTATCCGGAGCTGGCCTCCGCGCTCGGCCTGGCACCGGGCACCGTCCGCTCCCGCCTTCACCGGGCCAAGGCACGCCTGCGCCTCGCGATGCCCGCCCACTACGCACCGTCCGCCGCTGCGAATGAGGAAAACGGATGAACGACAACGTGGAATCTGACAACGCGGGCGTCGAGCTGCTCGTCGCCTTTCGCGAGGACCTGACCGGCCCTGGAACGGACGCGACCGACCGGATGCGGCACGCGATCCTCAACGGGACCAGGTACGCGCGTCCAACGGCGAAGCGCTGGTTCCTGCGTCGTCCGGCGATCGCGACCGCGACCGCCTTCGCTCTGGCTGGTCTCGCAGCCGGCGGTGTCGCCCTCGGCACGGCCGACCGGACCGGGCAGGTGGGCGGCGTCGCCAGCTCGACGGACGGGTCCCACCCGTCGCAGCTGGGCGATGTCACCTACGTCAGCAGCCAGACCCAGGCCGCGCTGGGCAAGGCGGACGACTACGTCGTGAAGGTGCACGACACCTATCGGGGTGGCTGGATCGACTCCTGGGAGGACCGGCAGACCGGACGCCGGCGGGTCGACATCTTCGGGGGCGACGGCAGACCGGACTCCACGCTGGTGACGGTCGTCGCCGACGGGAAATACCGTGGCACCCAGATCAGCCATCTCGAGCGGACGTACTTCGAGTTCGTCGACTCACCGGACAAGGCAACCGGCACGGTCTTCGTGCCGAACGACGCGGCGAGCATCCGGACTTGGCTCGCCCGGGGCAAATTGGAGATCGTGGGGCAGGAGAAGGTGGACGGGCGCGACACCGTGCACCTGCGGTTGACGGCGGGGACGGCGGCCTACACCGCAGAACTGTGGGTGGACTCGACCTCGTTCCTGCCGTACAAGACGGTCGCCGACAAGAGCGGCAAGGTGACCGACAGGTCAGAGGTCAGCACCTTCGAATGGCTGCCCCGCTCGGATGCGAACCTGAGCCACTTCGACCTGACGCCGCCCGCCGGCTATGAGAAGGCGGGAAGCAAGGCCACCAAGGGCGACTCGCCGTTCACCCTTCCCGCTGGACCCGACCAGGCCCCCAGCCCGACGACCGACTGACCGCCGTGGGTTGCCGCGCCCTGGGTTCCGGGGAACGGCAGCCCACGGCGTAACCGGTCTGCTTCGCTTCGCGCGAAGCGCCGGCCGGGCCCGACTGGCTGCTGGGGGCGGCCAGTCGGGCCTTTCGGCGCAGGTGTTGCTCGCCCGCGTGCGGCGGGCGGCGGAGCTACAGTCGGCGGGTGCGTACCGCTCAGCAGATCCTCGCCGACTCCGCCGTGATCGCCGTCGTGGGCGCGTCCCGCGACCCGATGAAGGCCGCGCACAGCGTGCCGTTGCAGATGCAGCGGTACGGCTGGCGCATCATCCCGGTCAACCCGAGCGTCGACGAACTCTTCGGCGAGCGGGCGTACGCGTCGCTGGCGGACATCCCGCACCCGGTCGACCTGGTGGACGTGTTCCGGCCGGCCGCGGACGCCGTGCAGGTGGTGCGGGACGCGGCGGCGATCGGCGCGCCGGCGGTCTGGCTGCAACTGGGCATCGTGTCGGCCGAGGCGCGCGAGATTGCCGAGGAGGCCGGCATGGACTACGTCGAGGACCGCTGCCTCATCGTCGAACGCGCCGCCGGAAACCTGACCCGCCTCCGCTGACCCGCGTTTCCCCCGCGATCTTGCAGTTTCGGTTGGCGTTCTGCCCCGTTATGCACGCCATGTCGCCGCAGTAACTGCAAGATCGCGGGATTCAGGGTGGGGGTTAGAGCTTGTATTCCTTGAGGAGGCCTCGGCTGATGATGGTCTTCTGGATCTCCGAGGTGCCCTCGCCGATCAGCAGGAACGGGGCCTCGCGCATCAGCCGCTCGATCTCGTACTCCTTGGAGTAGCCGTAGCCGCCGTGGATGCGGAACGCCTCCTGGACGACCTCGGCGCAGTACTCCGAGGCGAGCAGCTTGGCCATTCCGGCCTCGACGTCGTTGCGCTGTCCGGCGTCCTTGAGTCGGGCGGCGTTGACCATGAGGGCGTGCGCGGCCTCGATCTTCGTGCCCATCTCGGCGAGCTTGAAGGCGATCGCCTGGTGCCGGGCGAGCGGCTGACCGAACGTCTTGCGCTGCTGGGCGTACGCGACCGCCAACTCGAAGGCGCGGATGGAGATGCCGCAGGCGCGGGCGGCGACGTTGACCCGGCCGACCTCGATGCCGTCCATCATCTGGTAGAAGCCGCGGCCCACCTGGTCGGCCCCGCCGAGGATCGCGGAGTCGGGCACGGTCACGCCGTCGAGCACCATCTCGGTGGTCTCGACGCCCTTGTAGCCCATCTTCTCGATCCGGCCGGGGATGGTGAGGCCGGGCGCGGTCTCGCCGAAGCCCGGCTCCTTCTCCAACAGGAAGGTGCTCATGTTGCCGTACACCGAGTCGGCGCCGGTGTCGGTCTTGACCAGGGTGGCGACCACCGATGAGTACGCCCCGTTGGTCAGCCACATCTTCTGCCCGTTGAGGACATAGGTGTCGCCCTCCCGGACGGCCCTGGACTTGATCGCCGAGACGTCGGAGCCGGTCTCCGGCTCGGACATCGAGAACGCACCGCGCACCTCGCCCGTCGCCATCTTCGGCAGCAGGCGGGCCTTCTGCTCGGCGGAGCCATGCTGGGAGATCAGGTACGCCACGATGAAGTGGGTGTTGACGATGCCGGAGATCGACATCCAGCCCCGGGAGAGCTGCTCCACCACGAGGGCGTACGTGAGCAGCGACTCGCCGAGCCCGCCGTACTCCTCGTCGATGGTGAGACCGAACAACCCCATCTCGCGCATCCCGTCGAGGATGTCGGTGGGGTACTCGTCGGCGTGTTCGAGCCGCTGGGCGTGCGGGATGATCTCCTTGTCGGCGAACTCCCGGACGGTCTCCAGGATCGACTGCTGCACGTCGGTGAGGCCGGGCGTCTGGGCGAGTCGAGCCATCTCGGCCTCCGGGAATCAGCGCACTACTCGTGGGTAACTGAACGCTCGGTAAGTATCGGTCGCCCGGCCCGCCAGGCCAAGGTGACCAGTCCACACAACCGCTGTGAAAAGGTTCACCGCTACGGGTACCGTCCGGCAAGAAGGACTTTTCCGGCACCGACAGGAGGAGGACAGCCGTGAGCTACCCGCCGCCGTCGGGCCCGCCGGGAGACGAGCCGCCGCCGTCACCCTACGAGCCATCCCGGGACCAGTCGCCGTACGCGCCACCGCCGGCCGGCCAGTCGCCGTACGCGCCACCGCCGGACCAGTCGTCCTCCGGACCGCCGGAGCGCTCGCCGTACGGGCCACCCGCCGACGAGCCGTCGCCGTACGAGCGGCAGGGGCCGCACCAGCCGGCGCACTGGGGTCAGCAGCCGCCGTACCCGCCGCAGGGCCCCTACGGCCAGTACGGCCCACCTCCCGGCGGCCCCGGTCGGGGCACCAACGTGCTGGCGATCCTGTCGCTGGTGTTCGCCTTCGTGTTCCCCCCGGCCGGCGCCGTCCTCGGTCACCTGGCCAAGCGGCAGATCCGCACCACCGGCGAGGAGGGCGACCAGCTCGCGACCTGGGGCCTGATCCTCGGGTACGTGTTCACCGCGCTGACCCTGCTGGCCTGCTGCGGCTGGCTGGCGCTGGTCATCCTCGGTAACAACGGCGACAGCCGCGGCTACTGATCAGCGGAACCGGGCCTCCCGGACGCTGTTGCCACCGTCCACCACGAGCATCTGACCGGTGATGTACGACGCGGCCGGCGAGCAGAGGAAGCTGATCGCGGCGGCGACCTCGTCCGGGGTGCCCGGTCGTCCGACCGGGGTGCCCAGACCCTGCTTGATCTCGGCCATCGTGGAGGCCGCCGTGTAGATGGTGCCCGGCGCGACCGCGTTCACGGTCACCCCGTCGGCGATCATCTCCATGGCCAGCGCGCGGGTCAGACCGACGACACCGGCCTTGGCGGCGGCGTACGCGGCTTCGGTGGGCAGGGCGTTGACCGGGCCGGCGGTGGCCGCCAGGTTGACGATCCGCCCCCAGCCCCGCTCGGCCATCCCGCCGATGAAGGCCCGGCTGCACAGGAACGCGGTGGACAGGTTGCGGTCGATCTCGCCGCGCCACTCGTCGTAGGTCAGCTGCGCGACCGGCCGCAGCACTCCCTGACTGGTCCGGCTCGCCAGGCCGGCGTTGTTGACCAGAACCTCGACGTCGCCCAACTGCTCGGCCACCGCGTCGGCCAGCGCGCCCACCTCGGACTCGTCGGTCAGGTCCGCGACGAACCCGGTCACGCCCAGTTCACTGGCCCGCTCGTGGATGCGCCGGGTGGTCGACACGATGGCGACCCGCGCCCCCAGGTCGGCGAGGCGCCGCGCGGTGGCGTACCCGATGCCGTCCGGACTGCCCGCCCCCGTCACCAGGGCGACCCGGCCGTCTAGCCGCATGGTCACCGGATCGGGCAGCGCGACCGGCTCGTCGGCGCCGGTCGCGCCGGTCGACGTGGCCGCCCGACCGCGCCGCGCCACACCCGGACGGCTCACGTCCCGTCGCGGTCGGCTGCCGGACCGGTCCGCGGCACGCGCGTCAGTTGACATGCCAGGGATCCTGCCCGTTACGACCGGCCCGGGCAACGCGGCACCCGGGAGCGGGGGCGTCGGGTTTGGTCACTGCTGGCTACTCTGGCGGCGCAGCCGAGCCGACGGAGATCACGCATGACCAATCCCCCGCCCCCCGGCGACTGGAACGACCCCACCTGGTCGGCTCAGCCGTCGAGCACACCGCCGGACCCGACCCTGGTGGCCGGTCAGCCGGTGCCCGCCCAGCCCGGTCCCGTGGACCCGTACGCGCCGGTCGACCCGTACGCGGGCGCGCAGCAGGCACCCGGTCAGCCCATGCCCGGTTACGCCCCGCCCGGATACCCCGCACCCGGGTACGCGCCGGCGGGCTACCCGCCGCAGTACGCCGGTTACGGCTACCCGGCCCCGCGCAAGACCAACGGTCTGGCCATCGCGTCACTGGTGCTGGCCCTGGTCGGTCTCACGTCCTGCGGCATCACCGCGCCGATCGGGGCGATCCTCGGTCACGTGGCGCAGAAGCAGATCCGGGCCAGCGGCGAGGACGGCGAGGGGTTGGCGAAGGCCGGCATCATCGTCGGCTGGATCGTCACCGCGCTGATGGTGCTGGGCATCGCCGCGTACATCGCCGTGATCATCTTCGCGGTCACGACGGGCGCGAGCAGCGACAGCGGTTACTGAGGCGGGCGCGCGGGTGGGCGTACCGCCGAATGCGGGACCGGGTCGACGGCCGGCGGCGGGCGACCCGACCCGGCCACTCACTGCGCCGGCGGGGTGAACGACGAGGTACGGCTCATGCCGGCGGCGCGGCCCTTGGCGGCGATCACCAGCGCCATCTTGCGGGACGCCTCGTCGATCATCTCGTCGCCCAGCATCACCGCGCCCAGCCTGCCGCCGGCCTCCGAGGTGTAGTGCTCGTACGCGTCGAGAATCAGCTCGGCGTGGTCGTAGTCGGCCTGCGCCGGCTGGTAGACCTCGTTCGCGGCGTCGATCTGGCCCGGGTGCAGCACCCACTTGCCGTCGAAGCCCAGCGCCGCCGACCGCTTCGCCACCTCGCGGAACGCGTCGACGTCCCGGATCTGCAGGAACGGGCCGTCGATGGCCTGCTTGTCGTGCATCCGGGCGGCCATCAGGATGCGCATCAGGATGTAGTGGTACGGGTCGCCCGGATAGTCCGGGATCAGCCCGCCGACCACCAGCGACCTCATGTTGATCGAGGCCATGAAGTCGGCCGGGCCGAAGATGATGGTCTCGACCCGGGGCGAGGCGGCCGCGATGGCGTCCACGTTTACCAGACCGGCCGCGTTCTCGATCTGCGCCTCGATGCCGATCCGGCCGACCTCGAGGCCGAGCGTCTTCTCGATCTGGGTGAGCGTCAGGTCCAGCCACCGCACCTGACCGGCGTCCTGCACCTTCGGCAGCATGATGCAGTCGAGGTTCGCGCCGGCGCCCTCGACCACCTCGATGACGTCCCGGTACGTCCACGGGGTGGTCAGGTCGTTGACCCGTACCACCCGGGTCTTGCCGGCCCAGTCGCCGTCGTTGAGGGCGGCCACGATGTTCTTGCGCGCCTCCGGCTTGGCCAGCGGCGCCACCGCGTCCTCCAGGTCGAGGAAGACCTGGTCGGCGGGGAGCCCCTGCGCCTTGCCGAGCATCTTGACGCTGGAACCCGGTACGGCCAGGCACGACCGGCGGGGACGACCGACTGCGGCCATGGATGTGCTCCTTCCAGCGACCGGCGGGCACGCCGACGCCACCTGAATCCGAGGAAAACTTAACGATCCCAAAGGGCGTGGTGACGCCACGGTAACCTCGCGCCATGACCGCGGTGAATGGATCTGTGGAAGATCTCACTGGGCGTCGGCTGGTGGTGGTGACGGGTGCCAGCTCCGGCATCGGATTGGCCGCCGCGGTGGCCTTCGCCTGCCGCGGCGACCAGGTGGTGCTCGTCGGGCGGGACCCGGCCCGACTACAGGCCGCGGCGGAGCGCGTACGGGAGACAGCCGGCGAGCGCCCGGAGCTGTTCCGGGCCGACTTCGCGGTCCTCGACGACGTACGCGGGCTGGCCGAGCGGCTGCGCGACGCGTACGACCGGATCGACGTCCTGGCCAACAACGCCGGCGCCATCGCGCTTCAACCGCTCACCACCGTCGACGGCTTCGAGCTGTCGATCCAGGCCAACCACCTGGCCCCGTTCCTGCTCACGAACCTGCTGGCCGACCGGGTGGGCCGGACGGTGGTGACCGCCTCGGGGGCACACCGCTTCGGCGCGCTCGATCCGGACGACCTCAACAGGCCGCTGCGCGCCTACCACCCGATGGGCGCGTACGGCACCAGCAAGCAGGCGAACATCTTGTTCGCCGCCGAGGCGTCCCGGCGCTGGCCGGGCATCGCCGCGTACAGCTTCCATCCGGGAGTGGTGCGGACCCGGTTCGCCAACGACAGTCGGCTGGTCGCCTTCGGCATGCGGTTCATGCCGTTCCGCAGCCCGGAGAAGGGGGCCGAGACGCTCCTCTGGCTCGCGAACCAGGATCCGGCCCGGCTCGCCCGCGGCGGCTACTACTACAACCGCCGGCCGCGTCGGCCGTACCGCAAGGCGGCGGACCCACAGCTCGCGTCCCGGCTCTGGGAAGCCAGCGCCACGGCCGTCGGCATCGATGGGTAGCGTGGCCGCCATGCTGACGCTTGTCGCGATCGTCGAGTACGCCACCGGGGCCGAAACCGCCGGGCAACGCTACGAGGACACCGTGTTGGCCCTGCTCGACCGCCACGACGGCCGGCTGGAACGGCGGCTGCGCGGCACCGACGGGCGGAGCGAGGTGCACGTGATCACGTTCGCGGCCCGGACCGGATACGAGTCGTTCCTCGTCGACCCGGAGCGTGCCGCGCTGCGCGCCGACCTCGGCGACGCCGCCCCGACCACGCGCGTCATCGAGGCGTACGACGTCTGAAGCGATCGTCAGCTCTCCAGCGGGGCGGCGTCGGCGGGCAGCGGGGTGAGCGGCGTGGCACGGCGGGCGGCCCGGGCGCCCCCCAGCACCACCACCGCCACGCCGACAAGCAGCAACGCCATGCCCAGCAGCGCGTACGGGCGGGGAACCTGGTGCAACCAGGCCCAACCGAGCAGGGCCGCACCGGGGGCCTCCAGCAGGATCAGCACGCTCACCGTGGTCGCCGAGATCTTGTGCAGGGCGTAGTTGAACATCGAGTGCCCGAGCAGTTGGGCGCCCGCCACCAGGGCCAGGATCGCCAGCCAGGTACGCCCGTCGAAGCCGACCGTACGGACCCCGCCCAGCAGGCAGATCACCAGCAGGACCGCCGAGCAGATGCCGTAGCAGATGGTCGTGTAGGTGGTGGTGCTGATGCTGGCACGGGCCCGTTCACCGAAGGCGGTGTAGACGGCTGCGAACATGCCACCGGTCACCGCCAACAGATCGCCGGCGACGGCTCGGCCGGAGATGCCCACGTCCGCGCCGGTGGCGATCACCGCGCCGCCCACCGCCACCGCGATGCCGACCCACACCACCGTGGGCAGCCGCCGCCCCTGGGCGCGGGCGATCAGCCCCTGCCAGACCGGCTGGGTGGCACCCAGCGCGGTGGCCGCGGCGACCGAGGTGAGCTGGGCGCTCGGCACCCAGGTCGCGAAGTGCCCGGCGAGCGCGACCCCGGAGAGGACGCAGAACAGTCCCTCGCGCCGGCCGGCCCGCCCCGCCAACGCGCGGAACTCGGCTCGGCGGCGCGCCAGGGCGAACGGGCTCAGCACGGCCACCGCGAGCAGGTTGCGCCAGAAGGCGATGGCCAGCGCCGGAGCGGCGGCGTACGCGATCAACGGCGCGGACGTTGACACGGCAACGACGGCCAGGGCGACCGCGGCGGTGGTCAGCGGGTCCAGGGGTGGTCGAGGGGACACGGGAAGCAATCTTCACACGACCACGGACAGCACGGAACGTCAGCACTCAGTTACGATCACGCGCGTTCGCGCCGACGACCCTCGACCGCAAAGGCGCTCCCCCATGGCCGGCTACCAGGCGGTGCTGTTCGACTTCTTCGGCACGCTGACCCGTTCGGTGCAGCGCGGCGCCGCGCACCTCGGCACCGCCGAACTGCTCGGCTGTCCCAGCGAGACGTTGAGCGAGGTGCTGAACCGCACCTACTACGAGCGCGCCACCGGCCGGCTCGGCGACGCGCAGACGACCATGCGGTGGGTCTGCGCCCAGGCGGGCGTACATCCGAGTGACAGTGCCCTGCGGGCGGCGGTGGTGTCTCGGCTTCGCGCGATCCGCGCGGACACCCGGCTGCGCGCCGACGCGGTGCCCGTGCTGGCGGCGCTGCGCGAGCGCGGCGTCCGCACCGGCCTGATCAGCGACTGTACGCACGAACTGCCGGCCTTCCTGCCGCACCTCCCCGTCGCGCCCCTGCTCGACGTACGGGTCTTCTCCGTGCAGGTCGGACGCTGCAAGCCGGATGCCGCGCTCTACCTGACCGCCTGCCGTCGACTCGGGCTCACGCCGGACGACTGCCTGTACGTGGGTGACGGCGGCAGCCACGAGTTGACCGGCGCCGAACAGGCCGGCATGACCGCGGTCCGGCTGGCCGCGCCCGATCTGGCCGAACACATGGTCTTCAACGCCGACCGTCAGTGGCGCGGCACCACGCTCGGCACCCTGCGTGAGGTGCTCGACCTCGTGGACGCCAAGGTCACTGCCGCCGCTGTCGCGGCGAGTTGACCCGATCAGCGGCGACGGACCCGGTGCAGGCGGAACGGCTTGCGGGTGGCGCGGACCGCCGGGGTCTCCCGGGGCGGCTCGGTCTGCGCGTCGGACGGCAGGTCCGTGCCGGCCAGGGGCGTGCCGGCCGGAGCGAGGCGGTTCAGGGCGCAACCGTCGGCGACCCAGCGGGCCACCAGGTCGGCGGTCGGACCGGGCGCGTTCAGGCGCTTGCCCGCCACCAGCGGCGCGGCGGTGTCCCACGCCTCGGTGCCCGGTGCCAGCCGGGTCACCCGGGCCGGCCAGGTGACGATCCGCCCCCCGTGGTCACCGCGCAGGGTGACCTGCGCCTCGGTCGCATCGGCGAGGCCCGGCGCGGCCTGCTCGCCCGGCCCGCTCACCACCAGGAGCGCGCCCTCCAGCGGGGCGCACCAGAGCGCGAGCGCCGGCCCACCGGCCACGCTGACCCAGGCCATGGCGGCCTTCTTCATCGCCTCGTCCACCAGCGGCGTGCCACCGGCGGCGTCCTCGTCCGTCACACCCGCATCCTCCCGCATCGACGCCGTCGCTCAGCCCACGAACGGCGGCACGGCGATCTCGCCCCGGGCCACCGGCATCACCTGGCCGGCGACGGTCGCGCCGACCGCCACGCCGTTCGCCGCGGTCACCGTGCAGCCCAGCGCGGACGGGCGGCCCATCTCCACGCCCTGGCGCACCGAATAGTGCGACAGCCCGTCCGCCGGCAGTAGCCCGCTGGCCACCAGCCAGACGCCCAACCCGAGGGCCGCCGAACCGGTCGCCGGGTCCTCCGGGACGCCGATCCCCGGCACGAAGACCCGAGCGTGCGCGGTTTGCGTGGCGACGTCCCAGGAGAAGACGCTGACGTGCGCCACCCCCAACCGTTCCGCCGCCGCCGGGTTCACCCGCGCCCGGGCCACCGCGTCCGGGTGGACCGGCAGGTAGGGGAACTCCAGCCCGCAGCCGGCCACCCGGGGAGCGGGCCCGGCCGGGTCGTGGTCGTCCGCGCCCAGACCGGCGATCTCCAGCAGCGGCTCCGGGTCCAACTCGGGGCCGAGGGTGGGAACGCCTCCGGTGAGCGTCGCCCCGGACGACGTCACCTCGATCGGCAGCACGCCGGCCCCGCACTCCTGGGTGATCTGCCCCACACCGAACATCCCCCGCCGGCTCGCGGTGACCGCCGCGCCGACGCTCGGGTGCCCGGCGAACGGCAACTCCTCGACCGGCGTGAAGATGCGGGCCCGGTAGGTGGCGCCGACCTGCGTCGGTGGCAGCACGAACACCGTCTCGGAGAGGTTGAACTCCAGCGCGAGCGCCTGCATCTGCTCGGTGGCCAGCGCCTCCGCGCCGAACACCACGGCCAGCGGATTGCCGGCGAACGGGCGGTCGGTGAAGACGTCCACGATCTCGTAGGCCAAGGTCGACATGTTGATAAACACTAGGCGCTTAGGCTGGTGCCCGTGAGTACGCCGACCCGGGTCTACATCGCCCGCCTCGCCGGAGTCGCCGTCTTCGATCCGAACGGCGACCAGGTGGGCCGGGTCCGTGACGCCGTGGGACGGCTCCGGGCGACCACGCGTCCCCCCGAGGTGGTGGGTCTGGTCGCCGAGATGCCCATGCGTCGGCGCATCTTCCTCTCCATCAACCGCATCACGTCGATCGACGCGGACGCGGTGGTGCTCGGCTCCGGCACGCTCAACCTGCGACGCTTCGAGAAGCGCCCGAACGAGCTGCTGGTGCTCCAGGAGCTGCTGGACCGGCGCGTACAGCTCGACCCGGGCGGCCAGCCCGGCGCGGTGGTGGACGTCGCCATGGAGTGCACCAGGGGTGGCGAGTGGTCGCTGACCCGGGTCGCGGTCCGCGAGCAGACCGGCCGGCTCAGCCGCCGCGGCCACCTGCACCAGGTCGAGTGGGACCGGGTGCGCGGCCTCAGCGGCATCGCCGACAACCGGGGTACGGCGAACCTGCTCGCCGTCCTGGAGGACATGCGCCCCGCCGACCTCGCCAACGCCCTGCAGGACCTGCCGGACGCCCGACGCAACGAGGTGGCCGCCGCGTTGAACGACGAGCGGCTGGCCGACGTGCTCAGCGAGCTACCGGAGCACGACCAGGTGGAGATCCTCGCCGCGCTGGACCGGGAACGGGCCGCCGACGTGCTGGAGGAGATGGACCCGGACGACGCCGCCGACCTGCTCAACGAGCTGCCCCCACCGGAGCAGGACGTCCTGCTGGACCTCATGGAGCCGGACGAGGCGGACCCGGTACGCCAGCTCTTGAAGTACACGCCGGGCACGGCGGGCAGCGTGATGACCTCGGAGCCGGTCATCCTGCCGCCGGACGCCACCGTCGCCGAGGCGCTGGCGCGGATCCGTGAGCCGCAGCTCTCCCCCGCGGTCGCCGCGCAGGTCTTCGTGACCCGGGCCCCGCAGAACACGCCGACCGGCCGCTACCTGGGCATGGTGCACTTCCAGGCGTTGCTGCGCGAACCGCCGGCCGACCTGTTGGGCAAGGTGGTGGTCAACGACATCGACCCGTTGCGTCCCACCACCCCACTGCCGGAGATCACCCGCCGCATGGCCACCTACGACCTGGTCGCCATGCCGGTGATCGACCGGAACAGCCGGCTGGTCGGGGCCGTCACGGTCGACGACGTCCTGGACCACTCGCTGCCCCGGGACTGGCGTGACCGGGACGCCGTGAGCGCCCCGGGCACCACCGACGCGGTACCGGACGGCGACGGTGGCTGAGCAGCGGCGCACGGAGCGGCTCGACCAGCCCCGCGAGCCCCGGGGCATCACCCTCCCCCGGTTCGACGCGGAGGCGTTCGGCCGCTGGTCGGAGGGGATCGCGCGGGGCATGGGCACCGCTAACTTCATCGTCGTCATGACGGTGGTGATCGCGATCTGGTTCGGCTGGAACACCCTCGCCCCGGCCGGGTTGCGCTTCGACCCGTACACCTTCACGTTCCTCACGCTGGTGCTGTCGTTGCAGGCCAGCTACGCCGCGCCGCTGATCCTGCTGGCCCAGAACCGGCAGGCCGACCGGGACCGGCTGGCCCTGGAGGAGGACCGGCGGCGGGCCACGGCGCAGAAGGCGGACACCGAGTACCTGGCCCGGGAGATCGCCGCACTGCGGATCGCGCTCGGCGAGGTGGCCACCCGGGACTTCCTCCGCTCCGAGCTGACCCGGCTGGCCGAGGAGCTGGACGAGGCGGGGCAGCGCCGGCAACGCCTGGAGCGCCGGCAGCAGGAGAAGGGCAGCCAGCGGTCGACCGACCTTCCCGGGCTGGACGAGCCGCGCGACGAGTTGGACGGCGACTACGCCCGCGACGCCCGGCCCGAGCGCTGACGACGGCTCATCGTTTGGCTCACACCACCTTCGGCCAGCGGCCGGTCGGGATGCCCCGCGACGTAGCATTGCGGGCATGTCAGCACCCGTGAGCACCGTCGAGGACGCGATCCTGGCCGCCCTGGCCACCGTCAACGACCCGGAGATCCGCCGGCCCATCACCGAGCTGGGCATGGTCCGCTCCGCCACGATCGGCGCGGACGGCGTCGTCCGGGTCGAGCTGCTGCTCACCGTCGCCGGCTGCCCGCTCAAGGACAAGCTGCGCACCGACATCACCGCCGCGGTGGCGGCGGTGCCGGGCGTGGCCGGCGTGGAGATCGACTTTGGCGTGATGAGCCCCGAGCAGCGGCAGTCGCTACAGGCGCAGTTGCGCGGCGGCGGTGCGAGCGAGGAGCCGGTCATCCCGTTCGCCCAGCCCGGCTCGCGCACCCGCGTGTACGCGGTGGCCAGCGGCAAGGGCGGTGTCGGCAAGTCCAGCGTGACGGTCAACCTGGCGGCGGCGCTCGCCGCCCGGGGGCTCTCCGTGGGCGTGGTGGACGCCGACATCTACGGTCACTCGGTGCCCCGCATGCTCGGCGCGGACGGCCGGCCCACCCGCGTCGAAGACATGATCATGCCGCCGCAGTCGCACGGTGTGAAGGTGATCTCGATCGGCATGTTCACCTCGGGCAACGCGGCCGTGGTGTGGCGCGGCCCGATGCTGCACCGGGCGTTGCAGCAGTTCCTCGCCGACGTCTACTGGGGCGACCTGGACGTGCTCCTGCTCGACCTGCCGCCGGGCACCGGCGACGTGGCCATCTCGCTGGCCCAGCTCCTGCCCAACTCGGAGATCCTGATCGTCACCACCCCGCAGACCGCCGCCGCCGAGGTGGCGGAGCGGGCCGGGGCGATCGCCCTGCAGACCCACCAGCGGGTCGTCGGCGTGATCGAGAACATGTCCTGGCTGGAGCTGCCGGACGGATCCCGCATGGAGATCTTCGGGGCCGGTGGCGGCACGGCGGTCGCCGAGTCGCTGAGCCGGACGATCGGCGCCCAGGTGCCGCTGCTGGGACAGATCCCGCTGGACACCCGGGTCCGCGAGGCCGGCGACGCCGGTAACCCGATCGTGCTGGCCGCGCCGGATTCCCCGGCCGCGCAGGCGCTCGGCGGCGTCGCCGACCGGCTCGCGCTGCGCCGTGAGTCGCTGCTCGGCAAGCCGCTCGGCCTCAAGCCCGCCGGGCGCTGACCGGTTCTGCCGCGCGCCGGGCGCTGAGCGGGTTACGCCGCGCCAGCGCTCGGCCTCCGGCGGCGCGCCATGATCAACTCGGGTTTCGGGAAGTCGGGCTGTCCCGCGCCGGTTGATCGGCCGCTTTCCTTGAGACCGAGTCGATCAAGGCCGCGCTTCTGCCCGCCGCGACGGGACCCGCACCGGCGGGCACCGGGCTCAGGTCGCGTCGTCGTAGCTGACCCGGGGCGCCGGCGTCGAGGGCGTACCGGTGGTGGTGCCGGGTCGCGTGCCGTTCGAGCGCAGGTCCGCGGCGTTGGCCACGTCCTTCAGCTCGTTGTGCACACCGTCGACGTCCGCGCGCAGGTTGTCGTAGACGCCCTGTAGCGGCTTGCGGATCGCCGCCTCGTCCTCCTCGCTGAGGAGGTGCTTGCGGATGAACGCCTTCGGGTGCAGGTCTTCGAGCTGAATGTCGGTGCCCAGCTCACGACTGAGGTCGCCGGTGGCGTTGCGGGCCATGTTCCGCAGGTTACGGACCAGCCGTAGGCCGTCGTTGATCACGGCAGGCAACCGGTCACCGAAGATCAACAGCGCCAGAAGCAGCAGCGCCCCGACTTCCCACATGTTCAGGTTCTCGAACATCCCGTGGGCCTCCTCTCGGCGTCAGCAGCAAGACTACGCACGTCGGGCGGCTTTCCGGCAGGGGGTGACCCGCTGTTCACTTGGCATCCGCGGCGAGGGTCACCGACGTGTTCCGTCGTGCGGTGCCCCGCCGGAACTCGACGGTCACCACCGACCCCGGCGCGAACTTGCGGACCAGGGCGATCAGGTCGGTCGGCTCGGTCATCGGCCGGCCGTCGAGCTTCAGGATCACGTCGCCGACCTTGAGCCCGGCCCCGGCCGCCGGCCCGGAGGGCTCCACGGCGGCCAGTCGTACGCCGCCGCCCGCACCCGCGCCCGGGCCGCCGACCTGGGCGCCGATGACCGTACGCCGGGCCTTGCCGGTGCCGATGATCTCCTGGGTGACCCGCTTGGCCTGGTTGATCGGGATGGCGAAGGCGAGACCGATGTTGCCGGCCTCCTGCCCCTCGGCCACCAGCGACTTGATGGTGGAGTTGACGCCCACCACCCGGCCGGCGCCGTCGACGAGCGGGCCCCCCGAGTTGCCGTGGTTGACGGCGGCGTCGGTCTGGATCGCCGCGTAGTAGCGCACCGGGCCGCCCGGCTCACCGGCCTGCATCGTCCGGTCCAGGGCGCTCACGATGCCGGCGGTGACCGTGTTGGCCAGCGACAGGGGTGAGCCCACGGCGAGGACCGGGTCACCGACGGCCAGCGCGTCGGAATCCCCGAACTCCACCGGCCGCAGACCCGTCCGGTTCACCTTGATCACCGCGATGTCGGACTCCGGGTCCTGGCCGACCACGGTCGCCGCAGCGGAACTGCCGTCGTTGAAGACCACCGAGGCCTTGCCGCTGCTGCCGGCCACCACGTGGTCGTTGGTGATCACGTGCCCGTCGGCGCTGGCGATGAACCCCGAGCCCTCGCTGGTCCCGCCGAGGCTGCTGACCCGGATGGTGACCACGCTGGGCAGCACACGTTCGGCGACCCCGGCCAGCGACTCCGGCTTGCGCTGGGCCAACGCCGGTGGATCCGCGGCCGCCGCACCGAGCACCGTGCCGGCCGCGCCGCCACGCACCGCGAACGCGTAGCCCAGCGCGCCGCCGAGGGTGCCGGCCAGCAGAGCGGTGATCACCGGGATGAGCAGCAGGTGTCGCAGCGTCGGTCGGCCGGGCGCGTCCGGGTCGGTGACCGGCTCCGGCTCGGTGCCGGAAGGCACCACCGAAGGCACCACGACCGCGGTGGGGGCCGCCGGGTCACGCCACGGATCGCCGAGCGCGTCGGACCACCACGGCGACGCGCCAGCGGTGGGGGGCGGCGGATTCGGGTACGACACGGTCGGGGCCCCGGCCGTGGTTGCGGTGTCGGCGGCCGAGGGCGCGGTGCCGCTCCCCGGCGTGGCCGGCGGCCCCTCCGGCGGGGCTCCTGCCCCCGGCGGGCGCGCCGGAGCCGGAGTCTCACCGTCCCGGCGCCATTCCCAGCCGTCGGTCACGTCGGTGCCTCCCAGTCCGTCCCCCGGATCCCGTGCGGCCTCGCCCGGCCACGGTTCGGCGCGGTCGAGACTGACGGAATACCGCTTCCAGGATTGCACGGATGCGCGCGGTGGAGTCAGCGGTTGCCTCCGGTGATCGCGGTGAGGACGGAGGCGCGGCTGCGCCTCGCGCCGGTCGCCTCTACGCTCACAGTGCCAACCCGCCCCCCGCACCACGCGCCGCCCGGAGGTGCCCCATCGCCACGGTCGCCGGTTCCGGCAGTTCGACGACCCAGGCTCAGCAGTTCGCCGAGTCGTACGTGACCGAGGATCTCGTGCTCCGCACCGCCCGCAGCCTGGCCCACGAGGTGGGTCTCGAAGCGGTCACACCCGGAGCGGGGGCGGCGTTGCGGCTGCTGGCCGCCGCGGGCAACGCCCGCGCGGTCGTGGAGATCGGCACCGGTACGGGCGTGAGCGGCGTCTGGCTGCTGCGCGGCATGCGTGCCGACGGTGTGCTCACCACCATCGACCTGGAGGTGGAGCACCAGCGGATGGCACGACGGATCTTCACCGAGGCGGGCTTCGCCACCGGCCGTACCCGCATCATCACCGGCCGCGCGTTGGACGTGCTGCCCCGACTGGCCGACGGCGCGTACGACCTCGTCTTCGTCGATGCCGAGGCCACCGGGTTCCACGCCTTCGTGGAGGCGGCGCTACGGCTACTGCGCCCGGGCGGGGTGCTCGCGCTCAACGGGATGCTGGCCGGCGGCCGGATCGCTGACCCGGCCGCCCGGGACGCGGGGACGGTGACGGTCCGCGAGACGATCAAGGCGTTGCGGGAGTCGGAGCACTGGATCCCCGCGCTGCTCCCGGTCGGCCACGGGGTGCTCGCCGCGGTGAAGTGCTGACCGTCAGTCGACGGCGGCCAGCCAGCGCAGCAGCGAGCGGACACCCCAGCCCGTCGCGCCCCGGCTCAACTCCGCGTGGTCGCCGTCCGCCCAGGACGGGGCGGACATGTCCAGGTGCAGCCAACGGTCCCGCAGGTCGCCGGTGAACTCGCGGAGGTAGAGCGCCGCCGTGACCGATCCGGCGCCCTGGGTGGGCGCGCTGTAGAGGTCGGCGATCTCGCTGCCCAGGTACTCGACGTAGTCGCCGTGCAGCGGCATCCGCCAGGCCGCCTCGCCAGCCGCCTCGATCGCGTTCAGCACGTCGGCGGCCAGGTCGTCGTTCTCGCTGTAGAGGGCGGCGGTCCGCTTGCCCAGCGCCACGGCGTTGGCGCCGGTGAGGGTGGCGAGGTCGACGAGCAGGTCGGGCTTGAGCTGCCGCACCGCGTAGGCGAGCGCGTCGGCGAGGACCAGTCGGCCCTCGGCGTCGGAGTTGGTCGTCTCGCTGGTCGTCCCGCCGTAGTGCCGGATGACGTCGCCCGGACGGAACGCCGAGCCGCTGACCATGTTCTCGGCGAGCGGGGCCAGGGTGGTGACGCGGACCGGCAGGCGCATCGCCGCCGCGCCGAGGGTGGCGGCGACGACCGCCGCCGCGCCGGCCATGTCCTTGCGCATCAGCTTCATGGCGGGCACCGGCTTGATCGAGATGCCGCCGGTGTCGAAGGTGATGCCCTTGCCGATCAGCACCACGTGGGTACGCGCGTTCGCGGGATGCCAGTCCATCTCCAGCAGACGCGGGCCGCTGGCCGAGCCGCCGCCCACGGCGAGGATCCCGCCGAAGCCCTCGGCGGCCAACTCGGCCGGACCACGGACCGTCAGGCGCAGGTCCGGCAGGTCGGCGGAGGCGGCGGCCGCCTGGTCGGCGAACCACTGCGGGGTCTTCACCGAGGAGGGCATGTTGGTCAGGTCGCGCGCGAGACGGGTCATCGCGGCGGTGGTCCGCGCGGTGGCGACCGTTTCCTCGTGGGCCGCCGGGTCGGTGACCAGCAGGTCGACGCCGTCGAGCGCGGGCGGCTGGTCGGCGTCGGTCAGCCGGAACCGGTACGAGGCGAGCAGCAACCCCTCGGTCAGCCCGCGCACGGCGGCCGCAGTCACCCCGGCCGGCAGAGCGATAGTGATATGCGTCTCATCTGACGCAGAGCGGGCCAGGGCCGCGCCGGCCGTCCGCCAGGAGGATTCCCCGCCGTCGCCGATACCGAGCAGCACCAGCCGACCGGGGTCGCGCCCGGGACGCAGCTGCGTGCTGATCTCGCCGGCCCGTCCGCTCAGTCGGGCGGCCGGCACCAGCGCGGCCGCCTCGTCGGCGGTGCCGTCCGGCGGCGTCACCGCGGTCGGCGCCGGCTCCGCCGAGACGTCACCTCCCGCCGCCGGCTCGGTGGGGCGTACGGGCAGGACGAGGACGTCGAGCCGTTCGGGCTCGGCGAGCGGACGGATGGCGAGCACGCGGAACCGCACCTCCAGGAAGTTTCACAAAGTGGATCGGGCCATGCCCGCGCACAGATATGAAGACCCTGAGCCACCGGCGCTCCCGGTGGCTCAGGGTCCAAGAAACGCTCCGACCGGCGTACGCCGTCCGGGTCGTCCCTCACTCAGCCGGCGGCTGCCTTCAACGCGTCACCGAGCGCGTTGGCCTCGTCGGGAGTCATCTCGACGACGAGCCGGCCACCGCCCTCCAGCGGGACACGCATGACGATGCCCCGACCCTCCTTGGTGACTTCCAGCGGACCGTCGCCCGTCCGCGGCTTCATCGCCGCCATGTTGTCTCCCCTCAGACCTACACCAGGGTCGGTGGGTTGCCCCACAGCCACTTCGTCACGACCACCCGCAACGCTCGCGGGGGTGTCGACAGACGATTTTCCCTGATGAACACCGCCGGACCCAAACCGGAGCAGCATTGATGTAACAGCATCTAGCTTATCTTGAGAAGGCCTGTCACAATGTGCGGTCATGCAGGCACGGTCGGCACTCTTCGACCTGTACGGCGACCATCTCCGACCGAGGGGTGGCCGCGCACCGGTCGCCGCCCTGGTCAAGCTACTGGCGCCGTTGGGAATCGCGCCGCCCGCCGTTCGCACCGCCGTCTCCCGGATGGTGCGTCAAGGCTGGCTCGACCCGCTCCGGCTGGCCTCCGGACCGGGATATTCGATCACACCAAAAGCCGCCCGACGACTCGACGAGGCGGCGGCCCGGATCTACCGGACCGGCCGGGTCACCTGGGACGGCCGGTTCGATCTGCTCGTCCTCGACGCGCCGGGCTCCCGGCGGGACCGGCAACGACTCGCCGCTACCCTCAGCTTTCTCGGCTACGGCACCCTCGACGAGCAGACCTGGGTCGCGACCCGCCCCGCCGAGGACGTCGACCTGCTGCTGGCCGAGGCCGGCATCCGGTTCGAACGGTTCACCGCATCGCACTTCTCCGGCACCCCGGGCGCGATGGGCGTCGTCCGTCGCGCGTGGGACCTGGCCGAGATCGGCCGCGCGTACGAGCGGTTCGTCGCCGACCAGCGCCCGCTCCTGAGCGCGGTCACCGTGCGCAGCAGCGACGAGGAGGCGTACGCGGTCCGGTTCCGGCTCGTGCACGCGTGGCGTACCTTCCTGTTCCGGGATCCGCAGCTGCCCCCGGCGCTGCTGCCCGAGCGCTGGCCCGGCACCGCCGCGGCCAGCTTCTTCGACCGGCACGCGGCCCGCCTGCGTCCAGCCGCCGACCGGTACGTCGAGCAGTGCCTCGACGCCGGCAACCGCATCGTTCGACAGAAGGGTCGTTAGACACGTGACCGAGCCGTTGCTCGTCGACCGGACCGACGCCGTCGTCACCCTCACGCTGAACCGGCCGCAGGCGATGAACGCGTTCGACGTCGCGCTGAAGGAGGCGCTGCGGGACACCCTGGCGGAGCTGGAGACCGACCGGTCCTGCCGGGCGGTCGTGCTGGCCGGGGCGGGCGGTTCGTTCAGCGCCGGGCAGGACCTGCGCGAGCACACCTCGACGCTCGAGAACGGCTCGGCCGACCCGCTGGGCACCGTCCGGGTGCACTACAACCCGATCGCCGCCCGGCTGGCCAACCTGCCCAAGCCGGTGGTGGCCGCCGTACGCGGGATGGCCGCCGGGGCGGGCGCGTCGCTGGCCTTCCTGGCCGACATCCGCATCGGCGGGCCGAGCACCAGCTTCCTGATGGCCTTCGCCAAGGTCGGTCTGGCGGCCGACACCGGCGCGTCCTGGACGCTGCCCCGGCTGGTCGGCCACGCCAAGGCGGTGGAGCTGCTGATGCTGGCCGAACCGGTCCGCGCCGAGGAGGCCTGCCGGCTCGGGCTGCTCACCCGGCTGATGGACGACGATGAGCAGGTGCTGCCGGCCGCGCAGGAGCTGGCCGCCCGGCTCGCCGCCGGCCCCACCGTCGCGTACGGGGCGATCAAGCGGCAGCTCTCGATCGCCGACGCCGGCACCCTCGCCGACGCGCTCTCGGCCGAGGCCCAGGCCCAGGCGATCTGCGGCGCCACGGCCGACCACAAGGCGGCCACCCTCGCGTTCGTCGCCAAGCAGAAACCGGTCTTCGAGGGACACTGAACGCGATTCGCACCCCGCCCTTACCGTCCTCGTACGCGGGCCGCCTAGCGTCGGCTTCCATGAGCGATCGTGAAGCGGTGGCGCACCTGCTGCGTCGGGCCACCTTCGGGCCGACCGCCGACGAGGTGGACGCGGCCGAGCGGGCCGGGCCGGCGGCGACCCTGGACAACCTGCTCGCCCCGGGGCGGGCCGACCGGGGCGCGGCGGCCACGCCACCGCCGGCCCTGCCCGCCGACCCGTACGCGGCGCTGACCAAGGAGTCCACCCGCGAGCAGCGGCAGAAGGCCAACGCCCAGCGCAAGGAGCAACTTGCGCAGGTGACCCTGTGGTGGCTGGACCGGATGGTCGCCGCCGAGGACGGGCTCACCGAGAAACTGCTCTTCTTCTGGCACGGGCACTGGGCGACCAGCGCCCAGAAGGTCAAGTCGGCGCGGATGATGCAGGGCCAGTTGGAGACGCTGCGCCGGCACGGGCGCGGGCCGTTGGCCCCCCTGGTCGCCGCGATGGTGCGCGACCCGGCGCTGATCATCTGGCTGGACGGGCAGAAGAACACCCGTAAGGCGCCGAACGAGAACCTGGCGCGCGAACTGATGGAGCTGTTCACCCTCGGCATCGGCGGCTACACCGAGGCCGACGTGAAGGCCGGCGCGCGGGCGTTGACCGGCTGGACGGTCGACCGCCGTACCGGGGTGGCCCGCTTCGAGGCCAAACGACACGACCCCGGGGAGAAGACGATCCTCGGACAGAACGGCCGCTTCGACGCCGAGGCGTACGCCGGACTGCTGGCCGCCCAGCCGGCGGCGGCGACGTTCGTGGCCCGGCGGCTCTGGTTCCGCTACGCCGGCACCGACGTCCCGACGCCGGACGGCCTGGCGGGCGCGGACACCGTCGCCACCCTGCGGGCGCTGTTCTCGTCACCGGCCTTCGCCCAGACCCGCGGCACGCTGGTGAAGCAGCCCGTGGAGTGGACGGTCGGCGCGCTGCGACAGCTCGGCATCCGCCCCAAGGAACTGCCCGAGCAGCAGCGCAAGCAACTGCTGAGCGGGTTGAGCGCCCTGGACCAGGTGCCGCTGCGACCGCCCAGCGTGGGTGGCTGGCCGGCCGGCCCCGCCTGGCTGACCACCTCGTCGCTACAGGGCCGACTCCGACTGGCCGGCATGCTCGCCGCCGCGGCCCGTCCCGCGCTGCTGGACCGGCTGACCGCCGCGCCCACCGCCGGACGGGCGGACGCCCTGGCCCGGCTACTCGTCGTCGACGGATGGAGCGCTCGTACCCGGGCCGCCCTGACCCCGCTGGCCGGCGAACCTCGAAAACTACTGGCTGCCGGCCTGGTCAGCCCCGAGTACACCGTCAGCTGAGCGGAAGGAGTCGAGAAGATGGACACCCTGACCCGACGCAGGTTCCTGCTCACCAGCGGGGTGGTCGGCGCGGGCGCGTTGGCCGCCGGAGCGGGCGCGTACAGCCTGCGGGACCTGCTGGACACCGCCGGAGACCGCGACCCGCAGTCACAGACACTGGTGCTGGTGACCCTCTACGGCGGCAACGACGGCCTGAACACCGTCATCCCGTACGGCGACCCGGCCTACCGGGCAGCCCGCCCCGAGCTGGCGTACCCCGACAGCGAGGTGCGTCGCCTCGACGACGACTTCGCCCTCAACCCGGCGCTGGAGGGCCTGCACAAGCGCTGGTCCACCGGTGGACTCGCGATCGTGCGCGGAATCGGCTACCCGAAGCCGGACCGCAGCCACTTCCGGTCGATGGACATCTGGCACACCGCGCAACCGGACCGGCCCGGCACCACCGGCTGGCTCGGCCGCTGGCTCGACCGGGCGGGCGGCGACCCCCGACTGGCGGTCTCCTTCGAGCCGGCGCTGCCGCCGCTGCTCGCCGGGGAGCGCAGCGCGGGCGCAGCCGTCCCGGTGACCGACCGCAAGGCCGCCAAGGGGCTCTCGGCGGACACGCTGAAGGCGTTCGCCGCCGCCGAGGCGGGCGAGTCGCCGGCCCGCGCCCGGGCCGCCGCCTGCTTCGCCGACATGCGCTCGGTGGACGAGATGATCCGCGAGGTCCGCGACTCCGCCGACCCGGACACGACGGACCCGGACGGCGACCAGGCGCCGGCCACCGCCACCGGAGGGGCCGGTACGCCCCTGGACGCGCAACTCGACCTGGTCGCGCAGTGTGTGGAGGCCGGGGTGTCCACCCGGGCATTCTCGGTCTCGCTCGGCGGCTTCGACACGCACGCCGACGAGAAGCAGTTGCAGGCCGTACTGCTGGGTCAGCTCGACCGGGCGTTGACCAGGTTCGCCGACCGGATGAGCCGCACCGAGGCGGGCCGCAAGGTGGTGGTGGCCGTCTACTCCGAGTTCGGCCGCCGGGTCCGGGCCAACGCCTCGGACGGCACCGACCACGGCACCGCGTCCGACATGCTGCTGCTCGGCGCGGGAGTGCGCGGCGGCTGGCACGGGGACGCGCCCAGCCTCACCGACCTCGACGACGGGGACCTGAAGTACACCACCGACTTCCGGGACGTCTACGCCACGCTGCTGGAACGGGTGCTGGACACCGACCCGGGCCCGGTGCTCGCCGACTGGCGGGGACGCCTCGACAAGTTGTTCCAGGCCTAATCGTCCTCTTCCGGGTCCTGGTTGGCCTCCGCGCCGAGCACGAACGCCTGCATGGCCAGCTCGTCGCCGGACGGTGCGACGAAGGCGGGCAGCTCACGCGGCCCCAACTCCTGCACGTACGACCAGAACAGGCGTACCGCCTCGGCGGGCGTGCCGGCCTCGATCGGCAGGTCCAGGCTGACCAGCCAGGTACGCCGCGCCGGGGGCGGGCCGAGCTGGTCGGCCAGCGCCCGGAAGGTCGCCGGATCCAGTGCGGTGACCGGCCCGTCGAGGGTGAGCAGGTCGGCCGGCACCGGCTCGTCGAAGGCCCGCCGGGTGTACGTCACGACGAGCGTCTCCGGCTCGACCGGGGACTGCGGGTCGTCCGGGTCCTCACGGTGCCGCTGCGTCGGCGCGGCGACCCGACCCAGGGCCACCAGGCGCGGCGGCGCGTCGGCCAGCACCGCCACCCGGTCGCCGGGGCCCGGCCGCCCCGCGTCGGTCAGGCCGGTCAGCTTCAGCGAGTCGTGGTGCACGAGCCGCTCGGCCTCGTAACGCTCGGCGGGCAGCAGCACGGCCCAGGTGCCCGGCCCGTCGGCGTGGCCGGCCCCGTCGGCCCGGTACGCGGTCTCGGTCGTCATGCCTGTCATCCCATCACGGGCGGGTGTCGAGGGTGACGTGACAGCCGACGATGTGATCGTCGACCATCCCGGTGGCCTGCATGAGGGCGTACGCGGTGGTGGGGCCGACGAACCGGAAGCCGCGCTTCTTGAGTGCCTTGGCCATCGCCGTCGACTCGGCGGTGATCGGCGCCAGCTCGGCGAACGAGGCGGGACGGGCCGGCCGGCGCTCCGGCGCGAACGACCAGAGCAGCGCGGACAGCCCGTCGGGCAGGTCGAGGGCGGCGCGGGCGTTGGCGATCGCCGCCTCGATCTTGGCCCGGTTGCGGACGATGCCGGCGTCGGCGAGCAGCCGGGTCACGTCCGTGTCGTCGTAGCCGGCGACGGTGGGAATGTGGAACTCGTCGAAGGCCAGCCGGAAATTGGGCCGCTTGCGCAGGATGGTCAGCCACGACAGGCCGGACTGGAACGCCTCCAGGGTCATCCGCTCGTAGAGCGCGTCGTCGCCGTGCAGCGGCCGACCCCACTCGGTGTCGTGGTAGACGGCATAGTCCGGGGTGCTCGCCCCCCAGGCGCAGCGGGCCAGCCCGTCGGCGCCGATCACCAGGTCACTCACGTCGCACACGCTAGGCCATCGCACCGACAGCCCGTGCTCAACCGGTCGATGACGCCGTCAGGGCAGGCGGCCCTGCTCGACCAGCCGCGCGAACCTCTTGAGCGCCTGGGTGAGGCCCAGCTTGGAACCGGGCCAGAGCACCGGCCACGCGAGCCGGCCGGCCGCGCCGCCGGGCAGGTGGAACCACTCGTGCCAGACGACCTGGGTACGGGCCTGCCCGAGTTCGGTGCAGCGCAGGACACCCGGGCCGCGCAGCACCTGGCCGTGGTGCACCACGCCGATCTCGTACGGCTCGTCCACCCGGACCACCAGCATCTCGTCGCGCAGTGTCGCCCGGCCGAGCGCGGTCACCGCCTCGATCCGGCTGCCCTCGCGCCCGTCGCCCTCGACGACCCGGACCCGGGTGAACGGGATCCAGTCGGACTGCCGTTCCCAGGCGAGCAGCGCGGCGAAGACGCGGGATGCCGGCGCGTTGACGATGACCGTGGCGGTCACCTCACCGGCGCCCGGTTGGGCCGCCTCCCGGAGAGCATCGGCGCCCTCCGGGCCGGTCACGCCGACTCCGACCGGACCACCGCGCCCTGCTGTCCGGCGCCCCGGGCGGCCCCGGGCGCGGCGTCGTCGGCGGGCGTGCGGATGCTCGCCTCGTCGGTCGCCGGGGCGACACCGTCGGCATCCGCAGCCGAAGAGGTGGCCGGGGCGACACCGTCGGCGTCCACAGCCGAAGACGTGGCCGGGGCGACACCGTCGGCATCCACAGCCGAAGACGTGGCCGGGGCGACACCGTCGGCATCCACCGCCGAATCGGTCGCCGGTGCCACGCCGTCCGCGTCGGCCGCCGAGGAGGTGGCCGCGGGCTCCGCTGCCGTGGCGTCGGGCGCCGCACCGGCGGACTGCTCCCGCGCCCGGCGCAGCACGTCCGCGTCGTCGGTCCGGCCCTCGCGCAACGCGATGACCTCCGCCTCCAACACGCCGATCAGTTCGGACTTGTAGCCGATGTCGTAGGCGGCGCGGCGCATCGCCTGGTCGACCTGTGCCATCCGGTAGCCACGCAGACCGGTGTCGAAACGGACCGCGCCGACGTCGGATTCGCGCAGCGGCCGGGTGCCCGGCAGCGGTACGGCCTGCGAATCCGGTTCCGTCGGAGCGAGACCGGGATCGCGCCCGCCGACCAGCACCGTCACGCCGAAAACAACCGCCGCGACGGTCAACGCCACGACCAGGAGGAGCAGAAGCTGACCCATGCACTGATCGTGGCACGACAGCCCGCCGGTAGCGACCCCACCACCCCGATCACCCATCGACGCCCACGCCCGCCCCACGCGTGCCCGCACGCACCGGCTAGCGTCGGTGGCGGCCGGAGCAGCGGCGACGGCGCGCAGGAGGCGGGAGGCGGCATGGCCGGGGCACTTCGGCTTGGTTCGCGGACGTTCGCGCCGGGTGAGCTGGTGGTGATGGCCATCGTCAACCGCACACCGGACTCGTTCTTCGACCGGGGCGCCACCTTCGCCGCGGACAGCGCGCTCCGGGCGGTCGAACGGGCGGTCGACGAGGGCGCCGAGATCATCGACATCGGCGGGGTCAAGGCCGGTCCGGGTACCGAGGTGGACGTGACCGAGGAGATCCGACGCACGGTGGACACCATCGTCGCCGTACGGTCCGCGTTCCCGGAGGTGGTGATCTCCATCGACACCTGGCGCGCCGAGGTGGCGACGGAGGCCGCGGCGGCCGGCGCGGACCTGCTCAACGACACCTGGTCGGGCGTCGACCCGGCGCTCGCCCGGGTCGCGGCGAGCACGGGCGCCGGGCTGGTCTGCTCGCACGCCGGCGGCCTGACCCCCCGGACCAGGCCGCACCGCGCCGCCTTCGACGACGTGGTCACCGACGTGGTCGCGACGGTGACCGGGCTCGCCGAGCGCGCGGTGGCGGAGGGGGTACGCCCCGACGGGATCCTCATCGACCCGGCGCACGACTTCGGCAAGAACACCCGCCACTCGTTGGAGATCACCCGTCGGCTGGGCGAGCTGACCGTCACCGGCTGGCCGGTGCTCGTGGCGCTCTCCAACAAGGACTTCATCGGCGAGACGCTCGACCTTCCGGTGGGCGAGCGCCTGGAGGGCACGCTCGCCGCGACGGCGGTCTCCGCCTGGCTGGGCGCCCGCGTGTTCCGGGCCCACCAGGTCGGGCCGACGCGCCGAGTGCTGGACATGGTGGCCTCGATCCGCGGCGACCGCCCACCCACAGCCACCAGAAGAGCCCTGGCCTAACCCCCCCCACCCGGGATGGGGTGGGGGGTTAGGTCCAGCGGAGGATGTTTCTGCGCCAGGCGTAGAGGAGGCCGAGGGCGAGCACCGCCACGAAGAGCGCCATCTCCACCACCGTGACCACGCCGAAGCCGGGTCGGTCGAAGACCACCGCCCACGGGAACAGGAACACCGCCTCGACCGCGAACAGCACGTAGAGGTACGCGTAGACGTAGTAGCGGATCTGCATCTGCGCCCAGTCCCCGCCGACCGGGTCGAGCCCACACTCGTAGCTGGCCCGCTTGCCGAACGGGTCGGCCGGGCGGGCGGGACGTAACACCCGGTTGGCCGAGAACGCCGTCACAAAGAACAGGACGCTGACGAGCAGCAAGAGCCCGAGCGTCGCGTACGAGCCCAGGTAACCGGTCACGCCCGGAGCCTACCGCCCGCCCCGGAGAGACCGTCCCCAACACGTTACGGATTTGTTTCCAGGTGGGACTAGTGCACCGGGGCAACTATTAAGAGTATTGGATTCCCACTCCCGCAACCGGAGGACAGATGGCCCGCGTGAAGGTTTCGCCCGATCGCTGGGCCGCAGGGCGGCATCCCACCCCCCTGCTGGCAACGTCGCTCGCGCTCGGGCTGCTCGCGGCGCTGGCCGTCGCACCGGCCCTCGCCAGCGCGGCGGCGCCGCGCGCCCATCCGGTCACCGCCGTGACGGAGTCGGCGCCCGATCCCGACCCGGACCCGGAGACCACTGGGCCGCAGGAACCCATTCCGACCGAAGATCCGGGCGGCGATCCCGCGCCGACCGACCCGGCCCCGCCGACCACCGCAGCACCACCGGAGACCACACCGCCGGCGCCCCCGCCGACCACCGCTCCTGGGCCACCGGTCACCAGCGCTCCCGCCCCGGGCGGCGCCACCCATCCGCCGACGGCCGGGCCGCCCGCACCCCCGGTCCCACCGGTCAACCCGCCGGCGCCGGGCGGCACGCAGGCGCCGCCGCCGAGCCCTCTCGGCGTACAGGTGACCACCGAGGACGTCTCCCTCTCGGAGTCGTACTGGAACGCGCCCAGCACGACCACCACGCTGCGCGTCACCGTGGCCAACACCGGCACGGCCACGCAGCGGGTCCGGCTGTCGTACACCCTGCCGGCCGGGCTGAGTGACGCCGGCACGAACGGGTGCGTCGACGAGGGTGGCGGCGCGTACCGCTGCGGGGCGTGGACGACCGAGGCGGGCACCCGGTTCAGCAGCCTGATCCGGCTGCGGGTCGCCGGCGACGCCTGGGAGCGGATGCCACTCAGCGGCTCGGTACGGGTCGTCGCGGACGTGCCGGGGACACCCGGCGAGGTGGCCGACGACCAGGGCTTCGCGGTGCTGTTCCCGCCCGGTCCGCCGGTGCCCGGGATCTCGCTGGCCGCCGACGAGGTCGCGTTCGACATCAGTGGCGCGCAGAGCACCCTCGCGGTGCGGCTGGGCAACACCGGCACGGTGGACGCCACCGGGCTGGTGGAGGTGGTCCTGCCGTCCGGGGTGAGCGCGCCCGCCCCACCGCCGGGTTGCGTGGCTCTCGACGCGTCCCGTACCCGGTGCGACGCGGGTCTGCTGTCCGCCGGCGAGACCCGTGAGCTGCGGCTACCGGTGGAGGCGACTCCGCAGGCCCAGCGGGAGGCGCCGTTGTCCGGGGCCGTGGTCGGTCAACTCGACCCGCGCAACGGCGCGACCCGGCGGTTGCAGATGAGTTTCCGGATCACCGCGGCGGCGGCGCTGGCCACGCCGGTCGTCTCGCCGCCCGCGCCGACCGGCTCCCAGGGCGTACTGCCGGCAGGCGCCACCACCGACGACAGCATGTCCTCGGTCCAGCGCACCGCGGTCATCCTGGTCGCGGTCTCCGCGCTGCTGGTGGTGCTGGCTCTCACGCTGGCCACCACCTCGTTGCGGCGCCGGCTCGGCGGACAGGTGAGCGAGCCCCCGGCCCCGCCCACCGACTGATCGATCGACGACCCTGGCCGCCACCGGCCGGGGTCGTCCCGGGCCGGCGGACGGTGATCTGAATTACGGCGGGCGGGGCGAAACCCCACATTCCACGGCAATTTCGGCGTTGATCCGGTCTCAGTCGGCGGACCTCCGGGCAGGCCCGGGGGTCCCTTCGACGTAGGCTCTGGGTGGGGAACGACAGCGCTTGCGAGCCCGCAGTCGCGAACGAAGGTGGCACAGTGACCAAGCAGATCCGTCAACTCGACCGGGTGGTCATCCGGTTCGCCGGCGACTCCGGCGACGGCATGCAGTTGACCGGCGACCGGTTCACCTCGGAGACGGCGCAGCTCGGCAACGACATCTCCACGCTGCCGAACTTCCCCGCCGAGATCCGGGCTCCCGCCGGCACCCTGCCGGGCGTGTCGAGCTTCCAGGTGCACTTCGCCGACTACGACATCCTCACGCCGGGCGACGCGCCCAACGTGCTGGTGGCGATGAACCCGGCGGCGCTCAAGGCCAACCTGGCCGATCTGCCGCGCGGCGCGGACATCATCGTCAACACCGACGAGTTCACCAAGCGCAACCTGGCCAAGGTCGGTTACCAGAGCAGCCCACTCGACGACGACTCGCTGGCCGGCTACGTCGTCCACCCGGTGGCGCTGACGTCGATGACGGTCGGCGCGCTGGCCGAACACCAGGTGTCCAAGAAGGACGCCGAACGGTCCAAGAACATGTTCGCCCTCGGCCTGCTCTCGTGGATGTACTCCCGGCCGTACGAGTCGACCCTGCGCTTCCTGGAGCGCAAGTTCGCGTCCCGCCCCGAGCTGGTCGCCGCGAACGTCGCCGCCTTCAAGGCCGGCTGGAACTTCGGCGAGACCACCGAGGACTTCGCGGTCCGCTACGAGGTCAAGCCGGCGAAGATGCATCCGGGCACCTACCGCAACATCACCGGCAACGCGGCGCTGTCGCTGGGGCTGGTCGCCGCCGGGGTCCGCTCGGGCCTGCCGGTCTTCCTCGGCGCGTACCCGATCACGCCGGCGTCGGACATCCTGCACGAGCTGAGCAAGCACAAGCGCTTCGGCGTGCTGACCATGCAGGCCGAGGACGAGATCGCCGCGGTCGGCGCGGCGCTGGGCGCCTCCTACGGCGGGTCGCTCGGTGTGACCACCACGAGCGGCCCGGGTGTGGCGCTCAAGAGCGAGACGATCTCCCTCGCGGTGGCGCTGGAGCTGCCGTTGGTGATCGTGGACGTGCAGCGGGCCGGCCCGTCGACCGGCATGCCGACCAAGACCGAGCAGGCCGACCTGAACATGGCGCTGTACGGCCGGCACGGCGAGGCGCCCGTCGCGGTGATCGCGCCGAAGTCGCCGTCGGACTGTTTCTTCGCGGCGTTGGAGGCGGCCCGGATCGCGCTGACGTACCGCACGCCGGTGATCCTGCTGTCGGACAACTACGTGGCGAACGGCTCCGAGCCGTGGCTGCTGCCCGACGTCGAGTCGCTGCCCGACCTGCGGGTCGACTTCGCCACCGCGCCCAACGGTGACGACGGCACCACCTTCCTGCCGTACCTGCGCGATCCGGAGACCCTGGCCCGCCCGTGGGCCATCCCCGGCACGCCGGGCCTGGAGCACCGGATCGGTGGGCTGGAGAAGGCCGACAAGACCGGCGACATCTCGTACGACCCGGCGAACCACGACTTCATGGTCCGCACCCGGGCCGCCCGCATCGAGACGATCCCGGTGCCGGACATCGAGGTGGAGGACCCGGACGGCGACGCCCGCGTGCTGGTGCTCGGCTGGGGTTCGACGTACGGGCCGATCGGGGCGGCCTGCCGCGGCGTCCGCCAGCGCGGCCTGTCCATCGCCCAGGCGCACCTGCGGCACCTGGCCCCGATGCCGGCGAACCTCGGCGAGGTGCTTCGCTCCTACGACAAGGTGGTCATCCCGGAGATGAACCTGGGCCAGCTCGCCCACGTCATCCGGGCCCGCTACCTGGTCGACGCGATCAGCTACAACCAGGTCCGCGGCCTGCCGTTCACGGCCGCCGAGCTGGAGACGACGCTGGAAGAGGTCCTGAAGAATGTCTGAGCCCGTCGCCCTCAAGCTCACCGCCAAGGACTTCAAGTCCGACCAGGAGGTGCGTTGGTGCCCCGGCTGCGGTGACTACGCCATCCTGGCGGCCATCCAGCAGTTCATGCCGGAGCTGAACATCCCCCGCGAGCGGACCGTGTTCGTCTCCGGGATCGGCTGTTCGTCGCGCTTCCCGTACTACATGAACACGTACGGGATGCACTCGATCCACGGCCGCGCGCCGGCGATCGCGACCGGCCTGTCGGTGTCCCGTCCGGACCTGTCGGTCTGGGTGGTCACCGGCGACGGCGACGCGCTGTCGATCGGCGGCAACCACCTGATCCACGCGCTGCGGCGCAACGTCAACCTCAAGATCCTGCTGTTCAACAACCGGATCTACGGGTTGACCAAGGGGCAGTACTCGCCCACGTCCGAGGTCGGCAAGATCACCAAATCGACGCCGGCCGGGTCGGCGGACGCGCCGTTCAACCCGCTCTCGCTCGCTCTGGGTGCGGAGGCCAGCTTCGTCGGCCGCACGATCGACTCCGACCGCAAGCACCTCCAGTCGGTGCTGCGGGCCGCCGCCGAGCACCAGGGCTCGGCGTTCGTGGAGATCTACCAGAACTGCAACATCTTCAACGACGGGGCGTTCGAGCAGCTCAAGGACCCGTCCACCCGGGACGACTACCTGATCCGCCTGGAGCACGGCCAGCCGATCACCTTCGGGGCGGACGGTCGGTTCTGCGTGGTGCACCCGCCGGGCGCGTTCGGGCTGGAGGTCCGGGAGACCAACTCCGTACGCCCCGAGGAGATCGTCGTACACGACGCGACGGTGGCCGACCCGGCGTACGCGTTCGCGCTGTCCCGGCTGCCCGGTCTGGACCTGCGCAACACGCCGATCGGCGTGTTCCGCTCGGTGGACCGGCCGTCCTACGACAGCGTGGTGCAGGAGCAGTTGGCGACGGCGAGGGCGAAGGTCACCGAGACGCCTGAGCAGCAGCTCGCGGGCCTGCTGAGCGGTGGCGACACCTGGACGATCCTCTGACCCGTCGGACCTGAACGAGAGCGGCCGCCCCGATCCGGGGCGGCCGCTCTCGTTGTGTCGGGTGCCGTCTCAGCGCTGGGCCGAGGCCGGCGTCCACAGGTTGTCGATCTCCTTCTCGGCCGCGGTGCGGCTGGCCTCGTGCAGGGGGATCAGCTCGGCCATCGCCGGCACCGTGGGCGCCAGGGTCAGTTCCGTGCTGATGAAGCGCGGCTCCAGGCCGGTCATCGACAGACCGTGCGGGAGCCACTGCTCCGCATGGTCCCAGCCGTGCCGCGGGGTGCCCTCGCCGTAGCCGCCGCCGCGCGTGGCCACCACCACGAACTCACGACCGCTGAGCAGGCCCTCCTGCGTGTCCGGGTCGTACGTGAGGCCGGCGACGATCAGGTGGTCGACCCAGGACTTGACGCTGCTGGGCGCGCCGTAGTTGTAGAGCGGCAGCCCGAGCAGGACCACGTCGGCCTGCTTCACCTCGTCGACGAGGCGCTGGCTGAGCTCCCACGACGCGCGCTGGGCGGGGGTGTGCTGGTCCGGCGGCGTCATTCGCGCCAGCCCGCCGTCGGAGTCCAGGTGCGGCAGCGGCTCTGCGCCCAGGTCGCGGTAGGTCACGGTGCCGTCGGGGTGCGCCGCGCGCCAGGCCGTGGCGGCTCGGGCCGTGAGCTGCCGGCTGACCGACCAGTCGCCCCGGATGCTCGAATCGATATGCAGCAGGTTCATGATTCCTCCTCCAAGGATCGTCTGTGTTGCACCAACTATTTATAGCAGGCAGATGTTCCGTGGCGTCGGTAGACTGGGTCACATGTCCGCCCTGCCGCTGGAGCCCTCGGAGCACCGCTCGGGCGCCCTGCTGGACCACCTGGCGCGGCGGATGCGCCTGCGGGCCGAGTCGGTGCTCGCGCCACTGGGCCTGCGACCGCGGCACCTGGTCGCGCTCACGGTGTTGCGGGCGGGTGGCGGCATCAGCCAGCAGTCGCTCGCGGGCACCCTGGAAATGGACAGCACCAACATCGTTGGGCTGCTCAACGACCTCGAAGCGAAGGATCTCGTCGAGCGGCGACGCTCACCCCAGGACCGCCGGCGACACGTCGTCGAACTGACCGAAGATGGGATGAAACGCCTCAAAGAGGCAGAGTGCGCCCTCGCGGGTGTCGAGGACGAGGTGTTGGGCGCGCTGGAGCCGGCCGAGCGGGAGACGCTCTACTCGTTGCTGCGGCGGGCGGTCACCACGACACCGATCACCTGCACCGAAGCCTTGAGCGTCGGCGAACCGGACGCCTGCTGACGCCCGGAAATGTCAGACCGAGGCCGCGGACTGCGGGCGGTCGTCGCGGACGTGCACAAGCATGTCGCCGGTCTCGATCACCGCGCCGGCCTTGTCGGCCAGGGTGACCACCTTGCCCCGTCGCACCAGGGCGATCACCAGTGAGTCCAGCTCACGCGGCGAACGGCCCACCTCGTCCCGCTCCGCCGAGCGCATCGCCAACGCCATCCCCTGCCCCGGAGTCAGCAGATCCTCCACGACGTCGATCAGCGGCGGCGCCGAGGTCGAGAGACCGAGCAGGCGGCCCGCAGTCGCCGAGGAGACGATCACGTGGTGCGCGCCGCTCTGCTTGAGCAGCGGGGCGTTCTCCGCCTCCCGCGCCGCCGCGATGATCCGGACCTGCCCGGCCGTGAGCTGCCGGACGGTCAGCGCCACCAGCACCGACGCGTCGTCGCTGTCGGTCGCGATGATCACTGCCTTCGCGTTCTTGACGTGCGCCTCGTTCAGCACCGACGACCGGGTCGCCGACCCCTCGATCGCCACCAACCCGGCCGACGTGGCCTGCCGCAGTGCGACGCCGTTGCGCTCCACCACCACGATCCGCGACCGGTCCAGGCCGTTCTCCAACAGAGCGTTGACCGCGCTGCGCCCCTTGGTGCCGTAGCCGCAGATGATGACGTGGTCCTTCACGACTCTCCTCCACCGCGACAGGCGACGGCCGGTCCGGTACTGCTCGGTCAGGACTTCCAGGGTGGTGCCGACCAGGATGATCAGGAAGAGCACCCGGGCCGGCGTGATGAACAGGACGTTGACCAGCCGGGCCGACGGCGCGGCCGGGGTGATGTCCCCGTAGCCGGTAGTGGAGAGCGAGACGACCGCGTAGTAGAAGCAGTCGAGCAGGGTGAGGCCGTCCTCGTTGACGTCGCGGTAGCCGTCCCGGTCCAGGTAGACCGCCGCCACCACGGCGAAGACCAGCCCCAGGGCGGCCGCGAGCCGCAGGCTCAGCGCGCTCAGCGGGCCCCGGCGCTGCGCGGGAAAATGGATCACCGTCGAACCTGCCCCGCCGCCGTCGCCTGCACGCCCACAACATAGCGGGTACGCGGCGCTTCGCACGCCCGGGCTACGACGACGGTCGGCGCGACATGCACGGGTCGGCCCCGACCGTCGGCAACCGGCATGATGATGGGAGGTGTCCCCGACGACGACCGCGAGAGTGAGGTCCGCATGTCGTTGCTACGACGAGTGATCGGCGGGGTGCTGCGCCGGCTACGCCAGGGCCAGGGCCGCACCCTGCGCGAGGTGGCCGAGGCGGCCGGGGTCTCCGTGCCCTACCTCTCGGAGGTCGAACGCGGGCGGAAGGAGGCCTCGTCGGAGATCCTGGCGGCGATCTGCCGAGCCCTCGGCATCCAACTCTCCGACCTGCTCGAGGCGGCCCGCGACGATCTGCGCCGAGTCGAGCGTCGCATCCCCGCCGCACCCCGGGCCGCTCTGGCCCGGCTGGAACAGGTGCCCGCGCCACGCAACGAGACCGGCCGCGCATTCCGAATCGGCTTTCAGCCCGGTGGGGCGACGCCACCCGTGGCCGCCGCTCCGGCCCCCGCACGGCAGCCGGCCGGGCCGGTGCTGCGGCTGGGCGGGCCGATCCTGCACGTCGGCGGTCCAGCCTCGCCCGTCGGGTCGACTGTCGGAGGGGCGGGGCTGCGAGTTCGACTGATCGCCTCCGCACCGGCCGGGCGCCCCGGTCCGCGTACCTCCAAGATGCTGGCCTGCCGCCGGGCCCGGACGGGCCGGCGGCGGTTGACCCGGGTGTAGGCCGGCTGGGTTCTGCCCTGGGCCGATCTGCCGGCGGCAGAATCCCTGGGCCGCGACCGCCGCCGCGCGCACGCTGGAGGAGCCGGTTCCCCAGGCGGTTCCGCCGCCCGCCGGCAGCGCGGAAGGCGGCGACACATGATCGGGTACGACGTGCGGATGCTGGACAGCGGTCAGCCGACCTTCGGTGACCAGGTGTTCGAGCGGCTGCTACGGGAGCGGATCATCTTCCTCGGCACCGAGGTGACCGACGAGTCGGCCAACCAGATCTGCGCGCAGATCCTGCTGCTCGCGGCCGAGGACGCCGACCGCGACATCTACCTCTACATCAACTCGCCGGGCGGCTCGGTGACCGCAGGGATGGCGGTCTACGACACGATGCGCTACGTCCGCAACGACGTCGCCACGCTGGCGCTCGGCCTCGCCGGCTCGATGGGACAGTTTCTGCTCTGTGCCGGAGCCGCCGGCAAGCGGTACGCGCTGCCGCACTCACGGGTCATGATGCACCAGCCGTCCGGCGGGATGGGCGGCACCGCCTCGGACATCACCATCCAGGCGGAGAACATGCTGCACGTCAAGCGCACCATGCAGGAGTTGATCGCCCAGCACAGTGGACGCACCCTCGACGAGATCCAGCGCGACTGGGACCGGGACCGTTGGTTCACCGCCGAGCAGGCCCGGGAGTACGGCCTCGTCGACCGGGTGCTCACCCACGCCGAACAACTGCCGGCGGATTGACCCACCGTGTTGGCCGGGCCCCCCGGAGTGGACCTTCTTGGTTAGGGTCACGTCTATGCGTCGACTGATCCCTGTCCTCTCGATTGCCCTCGCCGCCGCCCTCGTGGCCGGCTGCGACACCACCTCCGGTGACACCGGAGGGTCCGGACCGTCCTCGGCTCCTACCACGCCCAAGCTCGAACCGGCCGCCGCCGTCCGGCAGGCCATGGAACGCAGCCTCGCCGGCACGGTCACCATGGACGCCTCGGTCAAGGCCGGCGGCCAGTCGGTCAGCCTCAAGGGCAAGGTCGACCCCGCCGCCAAGGCGATCCACGTCACCGGCACCGCGCCGGAGCCGATCGAGGCCCGGCTGATCGGCGACGTCGCCTACATCAAGTCGGACTCGCTCGACGGCGAGAAGCCCTGGATGAAAATCGATCTGAACAAGCTCCGGCCGACCAGCTCGCTGCGCCAGTCGTTCGACCTGAAGGCACAGACCGGCCTCATCGGCGGCGTCGTGGTCGCCCAGGAGGTCAGCCCCGGCCACTACAGCGGCACCGCCGACCTCAACAAGGCCGCCGAGACCGCCAGCACCGACGGCGGCATGCGCGAGGGCCTCGAGTCGACCGCCAAGCTGGCGAAGGAGCCCCAGGCGATCCCCTTCGAGGCGACCGTCGACGCCGACGGCCGGCTCACCGCCCTGTCCTACACGATCGCCACGAAGAGTCTCGGTGACCTCGTCACCGACATGAAGATGAGCGGCTTCGGCGAGAAGGTCACCGTGGCCGCTCCGCCGGCCGCCGACACCGAGGCCGCCTCCGCCGAGATGTACAAGTTCCTCTGACCCCTGTGGATGACGAGGTGCCCTCCGGGACGGCCCGGAGGGCACCTCGACCTCTCGCGGCACGGTTCGGTCCGCACGGCGACGACCACCGCGAGGGGCTTTGTGACAGTCACCATCATCGCCTCGGTGTTCACCGCCATCGCCGCAGTCACCTACCTGACCGGCCACGACCACCCCAAGGCCCAGGCAGACATGAAGCGGGTCCCACACTCCCGGCTGCCCGTGAACGTGTCCTACCGCTGGTGACCGTCGAAGGTCAGTTTCCTGACAGCGGTCGAACCGAGGCGGAGTCCGCGGGGCGAACCGCAGTCCGGGCCCGCCGCAGACCAGCCAGCTCTTGAAACAGACCCTGGGTGCCCCCGGCAGGATTCGAACCTGCGACACACGGTTTAGGAAACCGATGCTCTATCCCCTGAGCTACGGGGGCGCGAGCGCCTAGTCTAGCGACCTGGGGTTCACCTGGGGTGGCTGGGAGTGGCCCACCTGCACCCGCGTTCCCTGGTCCCCCGTTCTCCCAGCCCAGGACCACACCCCGAGCACACGAACCCCGGTTTGCGACCGGGGGTCGGCCGCATTGGCTCGCGTTGGCACCGGTTGACCCCCGTTGGCATCCGCTGGAGAGCACACAACGCGCACATCATCCAAGATCACGACATGCTGCCTGGTCTCCTTTTCGGAGGCGCCGGCTGGCAGGAGTGTGGTCGGCGGCAACCCTCCGCAGGCTTCGAGTGGCTAGCTCACGCCGCGATGCGGACGCCGGGCTGAGGTAGCCAAACTAGCGTTGGGCGGGGAGGAGCTTTCCACATCACATTTCTCAACCCCGTCGCGCGTCCGCCAGCTCGTGCGCTCGGCGAACTCAGTCTTCAACTTCGACTAGGAGTTCTCCATCATCGGTAGTCATCCATGTCGCCGATAGATCCCATCGACGGCGGGATCCCACCACGCCATCAGCAGTCGGGTACGGCAGGGTTAAACGCGGTGGTACCACCCTCTGGGGGGTCACCGTTGCGGAAGGTATCCGAAGGCGAGTACAGGTTGGTCCACGGGGCGGTACCGATCTTGTACAGGTAGGTGACGCTTGCCATTCCAGTAAGGTCTTCGGCCTTACAGATCACCGTGACGTGGGTTCCGGCTGGGATCCTCGGAACACCCGCTGGAGCCGCACGCCCCGCATTGTCGCCGAATACGGGGGACCCAAGTCGGTTGCCGGCGATTTCCACTACCCCGTCGCCGCCTTCGGAGGGCTTGGGCGACGGGGTTTGCCCGGACGAAGAGTAAGACTTTCTTCCATCAGGATATGCAGCGATCAAGTAGCCAGCGCCTACACCGATACTGAGGGCCACTGCGGCGGTGGTTGTGATCAAAACGGCTCTCCGGGCAAATACGCGCTGCAGGTGCTGCCGCATCCAGAGCTCGTCGATTCCGACAGCAACACCGACCAGCGCCAGGGTGATGGCAGCGGACCAGACAATCAGCATCCTGCCGGCGATGAACCCGCCAACCAGTTGCGCGATCCCGGATACCGCACCTACAGCGGCGAACAGAAACGCGATCGATGTGCGCTGCAGAAAAGAACGCTTGTTGCTGGTCACCACCGGTCTCCCTTCAAACTCACCAAGATCGTCGACGGACACATGCTCCCCACATCGAGCCGGAGTATTGATTGCTTGTCTTACGAACCGGAATGCACCCCACGCCGGCACAGAACCGGTTTCGACCTCCCCCGACGGCCTTCAACGTATAGAGGAACAAGATCAGCAAACGCGCCGCGCCGCCACCCGGGAACTCTGTTCGCGGCCCCAAGGAAACTCCGGAGGCAGTGTGCCACAGCGTCGCCAGTCAGTTCGAACGAAAATCTGATTCATGTATCGCGCCTGGCGAAGTTGCTGACGTATCGACCAAATCGGTCGCTACGATTTACAAACGCACTCGTGAACTAAGTCACATCATTACCTTTCAGGGGTTTTGACATTGATCTGGCGGCTTGATGCACTCACACTTCAGCCAACCCGGCCGACGGCGCACGGCGACACGAATATTAAGATCGTCAATCCTTACCCGACGCCCAAATCGGGGCCCGAGGTCGCCACCAGTCGTCGGTTATCGTTCCTTGAGGAGGAAGAGTGCGAGCCATCAGACCCGTCGCGCTGACGGCCCTTGGCCTCATCGCTGTTTTGGTCGTTCCCGGCGTCTCTGCAGCGGCACCGAGCGACCAGCGCAGCGTCATCAGCTCTCCCGACTCGGGTGGGGCCAACCTTCGGACGTGTCCGAACCTCCCCAACCCCAACGACACCACGAACGGCTGCGGAATCGTTGGCTGGCTCCCCAACGACACCCACGTGATGATGCGCTGCTGGCGCGATGGTGTCGCACCCTATGAGCGCACCTCGCCCCGCTGGTTCTGGGTAACCGTCGCGGAGGGGCCGAAGATCGGATGGTCTGGCTACGTCTGGTCGGAACTGGTGGCTGGCCAAACCAGCACTCCGCCCTGCGACGGCCCCCTCTTCCAATATCAACCGGACGGCCCCAAAATCTGGCTGGAGCCGGGACCGGCCGCCCCGCACGGCTTCCGCTACGCCATCACGCTGTCCGACTTCCCCGCAAACTCGCAGGTCGCTCTGACCTGTCACGACTCTGTGTCGCCGGAGGGCTTCTACTCGTTCTCGCTGATCACCGACGAGTCCGGCTGGGCCTCCACCGAGCGGCAGTGCTACTCCGCCGACGGGCCTAACCACTGGGTCACGGCAGACGGCTTGGAGTCCCCGCCGGTCTCGTGGTGAAAATCCCAGCCGGTCCGGGCACAAGCCGTAGTCCTATCGGAGTTGAGCCTCTCCGATGATCAAGCTGTCGTCTCATCTCTGCCGGATCCCGGCCGCCCGATGCGCGGCGGGGAAGGCAACCCCCCACTCCACCCCGCCATGGCCGTTGATGCCGACGGCCAGGGAAAGGCATCAGCGTGAGTGACACCGCCACCCTCAAAGGGGGCAAGCGATGGAACCGGGCCCTGCCGTGGGATCCGGACGCCGCTGATCCCGCGGACCCCGCTCACGGAGCCCTGAAGCCCTCGATGGCCACGCTCGACGGCGCCGCCGTCTTCGAAATCCGCAGCGACGACGTCGAACGCTTCACGGCCCTCACCGGTGCAAAGCTACCGCTCGACGTGGGGGCGGGAACCTTCGTCGGTACGTCTGGTCCCACCGGATCGTCGGCTACTCCAGCGACTCGCGGATGAAGTCCCGCCTGACCGTCGCCGCACTGAACAAACGCCGCCGCCAGACGCGGTGACCTGGCCGGCTGCATTCTGCACACCGACTGCGGATCTCAATTCCGGTCCAGGAAATTCGTCCGAGCCCTTAACCTCCGGATCGCGATCGTGACCTGGATCGAACCGACCTACCACCGCCGCAAGACGCCAGCGGTCACTGTCCCGGTTGACCCCCGTTGAATTCGCGACCATCATGCACCCACCGGCCAGCTCGGGCCGCGTGACTACACCGGTCACCTGCCGACGCAGCAGACCCAATGGCCGCAACGCTGGTTGTCACAGGCCGAGTTTGATGCCGACGTGGTCGACAATCCAGCGGTTTGCCGACTCGTCAATAGCAAAGTAGATACGTCCAACTCGGTCGGGTTGTACGTAGTCATCAATCTTGACGTGTGGCAGTCGTGACAACGTCCGCTCGCCGAACGTGAACGTATCGATCTTGCGTCGGCGCATACCCTCGTCGTCCGGTGCATAGGTGAGCCCGAACTCCTCGGTCATCCATGTCACCATACTTTTACCAAGGCGTCCGCCGGCAGCGCGCCATGAAAGGGCTGCTCTTGCCAATGCTTCCAGGGCTTTACGCATCCGGTCCGGATATGGATACCCGGAGTCGATCCAGGATTCCTTGGCCGACTCGGTGAATACTAGCGCTCCGTCCGACTCTGTCTCGAGCGCTGGCCAAAGCTCGCGGAAATCGGGCGAAACCTGCAGCTCTTCGAGTGCCGGTTCCATCTCTGTGGACGTCGCCTCAGACCAGCGGGTAAGGGCCTCGAAGTTTTCTTTGTACGTGCGGAGGTCGCGGTTTTCGCGTTCCAGCTCGGCATTGATGTCTACGAGGGCGGCGGACCACTCTTGCTCCTCCTTGACTTGTGACTTGAGCTCATCGATCAGCCGCTGAAGATCACCGCTGGCCGCAGCGGCCTGGATCCTGCGTTGGGTCTCCTCCCGAACTGACATCCGTTCGGCTGCGCGCACCGCCTCGGCTAGATGATCGCGTGGATTCGCGACGACCGACAGCCGCGACAGCATTCCGAAGATCCGATCGCTTACGTCGCGCGCGTCCTTAAGTGACAGCGATGTCCACCACGGGTCACGTGCCGCCCCCGCGGCCGAGGGCCAAAACAGCCGGGCTCCGCGCAGAGGCACACGGGACAGGTGCTGTGCGTTCAGCGAGTCGAGAGCCAACCATGTATCCAGCAGCACGACGTGAGCCAAGCCAGCCAGGCGGCTGGCAAGAACCGTAGCGAACCGGGCCTCAGGGCTGCCGTCGTTAGTACTACTAACCACAACGACAGGTAGCCGCCGCGACGGCTGTAACAACAGCTCGATCACCGCTCGAACATCGCCGGCCCGCGCTCGCACTGGTGTCGCTCGGACTCGCTCGTCCCCATAGCAGCATGGCAAGGTGTCGAGAACGATTGGGATTAGACGTGGGCGGTCCAAGAAGTCGAGGTGGACGGGGGCAAGCCGAGCCACCCGAGAGCGCCGACCAAGCTCGACACGCATACCAGTGGAGTCGGCCGCCTGGGCGACTGACACAGCACAAACGAACTCCGCCTCACCCCCCTCGCCGAGGGGGCTACAGACTTCTAGCGTCCAGAGACGATGCGGCGAGCGGTCGACGAACAGTGTTTCCCAGCGGATTTCTCGCCCACTCATAACGGCAGACCCGTGGCCAGTGAATAAGCCGTCAGGCTCAGGTTCGCCGGCGAGTGCCCAGCTACCCACCTTCTGCTGCAAAGCGTCGAAGGCGCTTCGTGCGTCACCTTCGACCCGCACAGCCACCGAGTACAAAGCCTGCACGTGGTCCACCCGCCTCATCGACTCGACAGCGGAACGGCGTCTATGGCGAGGGCCGGCCGCAGTATGGCTATCGACCCCTGAGCCTACGCCAACCGTGCTGGGCATTAAGCATGCTCACATCGAAGATCATCCCAAGCATCCGGTCGGGAGACTCGAGCCGCCAGCCTTCGGTTGAGGCCGGCTGTCAAGACCCGACCGCGGGCTGCCCGACGGCGCACGGAAGCAATGCGAAGCCCTTCCACAGCGCTTGTTCTGGCTCTCGGCGTCGCGAATCCGGCATAAGCATGATTCCGGCACATCACCTACCGCATCAGCCAAGCGACGGTCAGGCCGCAGATCTCACGCAAGCGAGCACAGCAAACCCGTATGCGACCAGGCCACAAGAGGCGATAACCAGGAAACCGCAGGTAATCAGCCGTGCGGGCGCAGATATAACATCGTCTTAGGAAACCGATGCTCTATCCCCTGAGCTACGGGGCCGCGAGCGCCTAGTCTAGCGATCTGGGGTTCACCCGGGGTGGCTGGGAGCGGCCCACGTGCACCCGCGTTCCCGGAGGGCCGTTCTCCCAGCCCAGACCACAGCGCGAGCACACGACCCCGGTTTGCGACCGGCGGTCGGCCACGCGACCCCGCATTGGCATGGGTTGGCCTGGGCTGGCACCCACCGGGAGAGCGCACCGCGCACACCATCGAAGATCACGATGTCGCGTCCCCGGGTCCAGCACCCACCGGCCGGCGGTAGCGCGGTTCGACGGCATCCCGATCATCAGCCGGTTTAATGACGTTCATTTTCGACTCGAACCCACGATACGAGGGGGGTCAACATTCGGCTGGAAATGTGGCGAAGTTGACCGGCGTTGATATTGGCGTCACCGCCGGATATAATCTGCTTCGGGCATGAAATTACTAAGGTAAGCCTCCCCTTACTTCGAAGTTCCTCTTTCATCCGGCGGCTCGTCTGTCTATGATGGTGCCAGCCGACGGGGGATCAGGTCGGTTGATATGGACGCCGCCAGCCACGGCAGCAAGGATGCCATAGGAGACCTGAATGCTAAGCGGGGTGACCTATCCGCGTTCGCGCGTATGGGATCAGCAAAGTATCGAAGAAGACGACTGGCTTGTATCCGTACCCTCTGCAATTGTCGATGATCTGCTCGACATTCAGAAAGAGGTCGAAGCTCACGGCGTCGACGCGGCGCGTGTTCCGGAAGACAAGCTGCAGCGCGTTGGAAGCTTCCTACTCGGGGTCGCAGACGAACGGGTGCTCTCGGGACGTGGTTTTGCCGTTCTCCGAGGATGGCCGATTTCCGGAATCGAGGACATCGACGCGGGCGTCATCAAAACCGTCAGTCCATTGTTGGGCCCGGTTTTCGAACAGCCCACGGCCCGAGACGGGGCCATTGGCACGATCTCGCAAGCGATGACCGCGAAGGTCTTGGCCACCGTTCGTAGTGACGCTGAGCCCGCACCCGCGCCAAGCCTCTCTGTCGAAGCGCAGCCCATGCACACGGACAATGCCAGCGCCCAGGAAGGCGAGGTGCCCGGCGGTCGGCCGGACATTGGCATCCTCGGGCTGCTCTGCATGAAGCAGGCGCCAGACGGCGGCAGGTCGGTACTTGCCAGCGCACCCGCCGTCTACGAATGGCTGGCAGCTAACCGCCCCGATTATCTCCGCATTCTGTGCGAGAAGAGGTGGTGGGGCGGCCGGCCGACGGCAGCCCTGAAAGACGGCCCGTTCGTCGAAGACTCCGTCTTCAGAAGCTATTCCGGCAAACTGGTGGCTCGCTTCAGCATCGGGGCGCTCGACCGTGGGCGAGACTTCCACCCCGGGTCCGTAACGGCGGAGGATCAGGAACTGATCCGCGGCCTCCCCAAGGTGATCGAGGACGCCGGGCTCACGACGGAACTGAGACTTCAGGCGGGGGACCTGTTCCTCCTCGACAACACGTCGATCTTCCACGGCCGGACAGGCTTCGTCGACAGCCCCAACCTCGAAGAGCGGCGCCATCTCCTGCGGTTGTGGATCAAGCACCAGGAGTGACGCACGGTCGGTGCGCTGTCCAATGTCGCCGCACCCTCCGGGGATGGCTTCACCCACCGACGCCCTCAGGCTGAGGCTGCCGGGCCCGTCAACGCAAGGGCCCGGTCTCATCTCAGGTTGATCCAAGGGCCGTCGAGCCGCTCACGCGAAGTCGCCGACAAGATCGCGCAGGAAGTGGCATCGGCCAACTCGCCTTGGCGGGTCGGCGCGAATTGGACCGTGCCGCCCACCTGGTGGGCCGAGCCTGCCTTATCAGCGGCCGGTGATCCGGCGCCCAGGTCTGCCCAGACGTTTTCATAGCGTTCCTGCCGAAGATTGGCAGGAGGTGTACCACCGTACAGTCCGGCCAGTGCGACGACGACGTCGCCGCAATTCCCGAAACCACCGAAGGATGGAGATTTTGGTGACCTTCGAGAATATGACCAAGGTGCTTGCAATCTGCAAGCCCCAGCTTCCGCAGGGGCTCCGGCGCCCGCAGTCCGGGAGAATCTGACATGACCGACGAAAACATCACCCCTCCCCGCACCTGGGAGGACTCGGAGACCCATTACCTCAAGGCGCTCCAAGGCGAATGGTACCGCCTCGTCGTCAAACTCCAGGACTGCATCACCTCAGCCACGGTTGAATTCTGGAGTGCGCGCGGAGTCCGTTTCGGTCACCTCCCGGTCACGACCGGGTCGATCTCGTCACCGATGGGTCTGGGTAGCGATTCGACCCCCGTGTCGGTGTCGATGTTCGACGTGCGTACGTACCTCGCCGATTCCATGCAGTTCGGGCTCGAATACCTCTGCCGCCTCAGCGAGGCGGGTGCCTATTACATGATGCCGTCCTTCCGGGGGGAGGCATCCGACTCGACCCACCTGTGCCAGTTCTTCCACAGCGAGGCCGAGATTCCCGGAACCCTCGCCGACACTCAGGTTCTCGTCGAGGAATACATTCGGCACATCCTCCTGCGCCTTCGCAGCGAGTGCGGCCCGGATATCGCGAGGGCCAGCGGATCTCTGGACCACTTCGCCCGTCTCGATGATCCAACGCCTTTCCGCAGTCTCACCCTCGATCAGGCGATCGACATGCTCGACGGCGACCCGGAACTGGTCAAAACCGATCCGGACCTTGGCTTCCGGGGGCTCACCCGCGCCGGCGAGCGCAAGCTCATGGAACTGTGTGGCGAGTTCGTCTGGATCACCCATTTCGACGAGCGCTCCGTGCCGTTCTACCAGGCGAACGACGGCGAGGGACACGCGCTCAACGGCGATCTGCTCTTCGGCCCCGGCGAAGTCGTCGGTGCCGGTGAGCGCCACGTCGACGGCGAATCGGTACGGGCGGCGCTGCGCCTGCACGAGGTACCTGAGACCGAGTACGGGTGGTATGTCGCGATGAAGGACACCGCGCCGATGCTGACCAGCGGCTTCGGCCTCGGGGTCGAACGACTGCTCATGTGGGTCACCCAGCAGACGGACATCCGCGACTTCCAGGTATTCGTCCGTGAGAACGGCGTTGCCATCCTCCCCTGACTGTCCCCAGCCGACCAACCACCATCGAGGATGAATCGAGGTGCCGCCGTGGCCACGCTGAACACTTCCGGGTCGGCCGGCGATCGAGCACGCGCACGGACTCCAGAGTGGATGGCGCAGTGAAGCTTCCTCATCTGGTGGTCGTCTTCGACGGCGGATCCGCATCGCCTCTCGAGCTCCTGTCGAACGCCGAGGGTACGGCGGAGCTGTCGTTCGCGGTGCCGAAGGGCTCCGACGAGGTCGCGGCTCATCTCGACCTGCTACACGAGATCGCTCTGGTTCACGAGTTCACCCCGGGTGACCCGCTCGCCTTGCTGGATGTGATCGGCCAGCCGGACGGCGTCGTGTCGTTCGCGGACCCCGGCATCGCTCCGGCGGCCCAGCTGGCCGAGGCGCTGTCGCTCCCTTCGGTCGGGACGTCGGCCGCGCGGCTCCTGCGGGACAAGTTCCTGCAGCGCTCACGCCTGCGCGCAAAGGGCGCGCGTGGTCCCGATTTTCTTGTCCCGGTCGACGGCGTCTCGTCGCCAGGACTCGACAGCATCGGGTTCCCGGCCATCATCAAGCCGAGGGCCGGCTACGGCAGCCGGCACACCTATCGGGTCGCGGACCCGGGCTCACTGCGTCCGCTCCTCGACAGTCTGGCCGCCCAGGGGCTGCCCGGTGAGGCCTTCATCCTGGAGTCGATCCTCCAGGGTGACACCACGGTCGCCGGAGCGGAGTGGGGCGACTACATCTCCGTCGAGTCGGCCGTGATCGACGGCTCGCCGACGCACGTGGGCGTCTCCGGGCGGTTCCCCATCACGCCCCCGTTCCGGGAGACGGGCATGGTCTTCCCGGACAATCTGCCCGATGTCGTCAGGGCCGACGCGTACGCCGAGGCGACGAAGGCGATCGAAGCCCTCGGTGTGGAGAACGGTCTCTGCCACACCGAACTCAAGCTCACGCCCGATGGCCCCGTCATCATCGAGGTCAACGGCCGGCTGGGCGGGCTCGTCGACAGCCTGCTCTGTCAGCGCAGTCCCGGAGCGCTCGTCCGGGCCGGGTACGCCATCGCGCTGGGCCGCTCCGACGAGGCGCGGAACGAACTGGCATCGATCGGCTCCGACTCCGTCAGCTATCACATCTCCCTCTATCCCGAGTTGGAGGGGACCATCGCCGGCATCCGGGGGATCGAGGAGATGGCGCGGCACCCCGGAGTCGAATCGATCCGGGTGCTCAAACATCCGGGAGATGTCGTGTCGGTCGGCATGGGGACCTTTGGCGAGACCGTCCTCCTGCTCGGCGCTGCGGCAACCCACGACGACGTACTGCGGATCCTTCAGGCGTCGCGCACGACGATCCGGATCGCGACGGCATGACCGGCCCGGAGCGAGAGCCAGAAGAGGCCGACGTCGCCAAGGAGATCTCAGAGGCTGCAGGCCGACGCCAATCCGACCTTGACGGATTTCGGCGAGGCGACCGAGGCGCCGCAGTACTCCGGCTGGATTCCCCCGGACTGGCAGCCCAACAGCACCGATCACATCGCCTTTCAACCAGACATTCCTGAGATCGAAACGAGGGAGCGCCCGTGGTAGACCACAGATCGACACGCCCGGCCGTTGACACAGCGCCACCGCCGTCACCGCAGACCCTTGTCGAGCTCGTGTCCGCGACCGCCGCTGCCTATCCCGACCACAGCGCGTGCCGAGACGACCAGATGGATTTCACCTACCGCGAGCTCGACCGGCTCTCGACCGACCTCGCGCTGGCCCTCGTGGAGGCCGGCGCCGAGCCGGGCGATCGTATCGGTCTGCTTCTCGAGCGTTCGGCCATCGTTCCGGTCGCACTCCTCGCCGTCCTCAAGGCCCGAGGCGTCTACGTGTGCGCAGACCCACGGGACCCCGACCAACGTCGCAAGGAGATGTTCTCCCGGGCCGGGGTGGCCCTCGTCATGGTGTCGAGTTCGTTCGTCCACCGCGTCGACGGCGACGCGAAACTTCTCGTACTCGATGCCGGCGACCTCCCGGCGGCGTCCGGGGCGGTCGACGACCTCACCCCGCCGTCGCCGTCGGACGCGGCCGGCCTGGTCTTCACCTCCGGATCGACAGGTCAGCCCAAGGCCATCGTGCTCGGGCATTCGGGCCTGACCTGGTTCGCCCTGAACGACGCGCTGCCCGACCTGGGCACCGACGACTGCATGGGCCAGATCTCCAGCCTGTCCTTCGACGCCTTTCACTACGAGATCTGGCGTGCTTTGGCGACCGGCGCGACGCTGGTTACGCTGCCGCACATTCCCCAGATGCTCGCCACCGGCATCGAGCGGCAGCTGACCTCGCGAAGGATCACCGCTCTTCTGGTGCCGACGATGGCGTTCAACCACATCATCGAGGCGGATCCCCGGGCGTTCAGCGGAGTGCGCGTGCTGGGTGTCGGTGGGGACGTGCTCGCCGTCTCCGCGGTGCGCAAGCTGTACGACGGAGGCTTCGCTGGGACGTTGTACAACCTGTACGGCCCCGCCGAGATCACCACCGCGTGCACGATCCACGCCGTCCGCCCGGCTGATGCGGACGAGCCGAGCATCCCCCTGGGTCGCACCCTGGACGGCTGCTCCATCGAACTGGTGGACGAGGCGGGTCGCCCCGTGCCTCCCGGCACGCCCGGCGAGGCAGTCATCGCCGGGCCCGGCGTGAGCCTGGGCTACCAGGACAGCCCGGTTGAGAACGCTGCCGTCTTCGGGACGGCCGTGATCGGGGACGCCGAGGTGGCGACGTACCGCTCCGGAGACATCCTCGTGCAGCACGATGACTGGCTCGAGTTCGTGGGCCGGCGCGATCGGATGGTCAAGGTCAGCGGGCACCGGGTGGACCCGATCGAGATCGAGCGTGTTCTGCTCGATCACGAGTCCGTCGACGACGCTGTGCTGATCGTGGAACGGCAGTCGGTGGAGCCGTCCCTGGTCGCCATCGTCGTACTGCGCTCGGGGGCGAGCGTCGCCGAACTGCGGGAGTTCGCCGAGTCGCGGCTCCCCGCGCACCTGGTTCCGCACTCGTTGGTCACCGTGGATCGACTCCCTTCCACCGACCACGGCAAGCGCGACGTGAGTGAGATGCGCATGCTCGCTCTCGCCGAGAGCGCACGCCTGTCGGCCTTCACTCCCCCTGTCACCGAGACGCAGAAGCGGGTCGGGGCCATGTGGAGCACGCTCCTGCGGGTCTCCCCCGTGGGTCTCGATGACGACTTCTTCCGGCTCGGCGGCAACTCGATCCTGCTGTTCCGCCTGAACAAGATGATCAAAGCGGAGCTCTCGGTCGACCTCGGCTTCAAGGATCTACTCCAGGAGAAGACGCTCACCGCGCTGTCCGAACTGATCGATGAGCGGGCCACGCGATGACGCAGTCCTTTCCCGACCTGCGCGACGCAAATCTCTTTCGCACCAACGCCCCCGAAGCGATGTTCGCGCAGCTGCGGAAAGAGCAGCCTGTCTACTGGAATGACGGTGGGTCGGAAGAGGGTTTCTGGAACCTCTCCCGCTACGCGGACGTCTCCGCCTGCTACCGCGACCATGACTGGCTGAGCTCGCTGAGCGGGGCCATCATGGGCAGCTCCTTCCACTCGGACCAGGACTCCGCCAGGAGCAAGATGCTCGTCGCGAGCGACCTGCCTGAGCATCGGAACTTCCGCCGGGTGTTCCTCGGAGCTCTCGGCCCCGCGATGGCGCAGCGAATCCGCCAGCAGCTCCAGGCCCTGCTCGATCGCGAACTCGGCATCCTCCTGGCCGACGGCGGTGGCGACTTCGCGCGTTCCATCTCGCGTCAACTTCCGGTCGCCGCGCTGATGACGCTGCTCGGCATCGACGAGTCCGCCGCCAATCACGTCGTCGACCTCACCGACGCCGTGGTCGGCTACCGGGACGAGACGCTGTCCGACCTCTCCGTGCCCGAGGAGACCCGACGGGCCGTGGCACAGATAGAGCTGCTCGGGTTCCTCGACGAAATTCTCGAGGAACGACACGCCACGCAGCCCCGTGACGACGCCCTCAGCCACTTCCTCGCCGCCGAACGCACCGGCACGCTCACCCGCGACGAGGTGATCTACAACCTCGTCAATCTCGTCTTCGGTGGCAATGAGACGTCCGCCCACACGGCGTCCGGGTCGTTGCTGCTCATGATGCAGGAGCCGTGGTCGTACACCGCGCTGGTCGAGAACCCCGATCTGGTGCCCAACGCACTCACGGAGATGCTGCGGCTCACCTCCGTCGCCGCCTACGTCAAGCGGGTGGCCACCAGTGACAGGACGATGCACGGCACGACGATCAAGGCCGGGCAGACCGTGCTGCTCTGGATCTACTCCGCCAACCGTGATCCTTCAGAATTCGAGAATCCCTTGGAACTACGCCTCGACCGAAAGGCAACGAACCACCTGGCCTTCGGCGTCGGCATTCACCGCTGCGTAGGGGCGACGCCGGCGCTGGTCGAGCTCGAAACGCTCCTTCACGCGGTCGCAGCGCTGAAGGACGTGCGACTGATCCCGGACGGTGAGCCCGTGCGACTGCAGTCCAACTTCATCCGCGGCTTCACCTCCCTCCCGGTGCGGGTCAAGTGACCGACGAGATGGAGCAGACCCCGAGCCGTCCGGGGCTGAAGCGCGAGTTCCGCCTCCTGCTGACCTCCCAGGGCGTCAGCGGCTTCGGCGATGTCCTCGCCCTCGTGGCAATTCCGTTCGCGATGCTCGCGCTGGACAAGAGTGGATTCCTCACCGGGCTCGTCCTCGCCGCGCGCACGATCGCCCAGGTGGCGGTGCTGCTGCTCGGCAGCGTCGCGGTCGACCGCTTCCCGCCTCGGCCGCTCATGATCGCCGCGGATCTCGTGGCCTTCGGAACCCAGGCCTCGATCGGCATGTTGATCGTCTTCGGCAACCCCTCGGCGTGGCAGCTCGTGGCGTTGTTCGCGGTCAACGGGGCAGCCGCGGCGCTCTACATACCGGCGACGAGCAAGATCCTGGCCGGACTCGCCACCGGCCGCGACCTGCAGACCGCCAACGCCGGTCTGTCCATGACCTTCACGTCGGTCGGCATCCTCGGGTTCCCACTGGCGGGCCTCCTGGTGTCCGTGACCTCGCCCGGTGTCGCGTTACTGGCCGATGCCCTGACGTTCCTCACCAGTGCCCTGCTCCTGACGCGCATCCGTGGGATCCCGGCAACTGTCGCCCAGTCGGACAGCTCCTGGGCCGCCGACTTTGTGACCGGGGTCAGAGAGGTGGCACGGACGCCATGGCTGACCGCCGGGCTCGCCAACGCCGGAATGTTCCAGATGCTCGTGCTCGGCATGCTGCCGGTGCTGGGCCCGCTCCTGGCGATCAAGCACTACGACGGCGTCGCCGGCTGGTCCGCGCTGCTACTCGCGAGCTCGCTCGGGATGTTGGCCGGCGGATTCGCCTCCACCCGCTTCGTTCCGAAGCGCCCGCTGCTGGCCGCGTACACGGCGACCGCGCTCGGGGTCGCGCCCGGCCTGATCCTGCTCGCGACGGGTGCCCCCCTGCCGATCACCCTGGCCGGCATGTTCGTCTACGGCGTAGCTCTCGCGATCTTCAACACCCTCTGGGGCACCACCGTTCAGCAGCGCGTGCCCGGCAAGATGCTGGGGCGGGTGTCGGCGCTCGACGGGTTCGTCTCGTACGGTTGCCGGCCTCTCGGCCTGCTGCTGGCCGTTCCGGTGGCTGCCGCCACGAGCCCGCTCCTCGTCGTGGTCATATCCGCCGTCGCGGTGGCGCTGCTCGCCGCGACCGTCTGTGCCGTGCCGGTGTTCCGAGGAGAGGAAGCCTCGCGACGTCTCCGCGAACGGCCCGACGTGAGTGACCCGGCCGCCCCGCAGCATGAAAGGCCGGTCGCCCGATGACACAGACCAGCATGCTCTCGCAACACCACGACCTCGACACGTACGTGCGCGAGCTCGCGGACCCCGACTCGTTCCCGGTGCTGCGGAGCAGGAGTGCACCGGTCGACGTCACGTCGCTGGGAACGCCGGACAGGTCCCGACCGGTCGCCGACCTTCGCGTCGTGTGCGTCTCAGCTTCGCCTGTCGCCCGCGTCGCCGAGGCGCTGGCGGCCCGCTTCGGTGGAACGGTCATCGCGCTGCCGGCCGGCGGCCTCGGCGAGCATCTCGTCCTCGACGATCAGGCCGCCCACGTACTCGTCATCGCCCTCGCCGACGAGGTGTCCGTCGATGACGCCCTCGCCGTCGTCGATCGGGTCAACGCGTACCGGGACCGGCCGGGCGGGCGGGTACCCCGGCTCGGGTTCCTGACGGCGGGCGACCTGGACCAGCTTTCCTGGCTGATCCTGAAGAACCTGGCGTCGGGGCATCGTGAACCGGCCTCTCGGAAACACGTGTTCCTGAGCCCCTTCCCCAATGGTCCGCTGCTGAGCGCCGGCGCCTTGGTCCTCAGCGGGGCGCAGGTCACCCGCGAATCGGTCCACCAGGCAGTCGTCGCCGGCAGCGCGACCTTCCTGTCGATCACGTCGTCCGGGCGGGAGCACGCGGTACTGCTCAACGACACCGTCCTGTGCGGCAGCGATCACGAGTCCCGCCGACAGTGGCTCGAGCTCGGTACGGGTGGTGGGGCTCCGCACTGCGCGTTCGAGGGCACGTGCTTCCTGCCCGGAGTGAGCCTGGACGACGTGATCGAGGCGAGATCGGTCCGAGCCGAGGTCGTCTTCACCAACTCCTGCCTCAGCTGGCGCCCGCACAGCGGCCGGGCGCCCCGTCAGTTCCTCCTGACCAACGCGCTCAGCTCCGGCTACGCCGCGGCGGCCATCGGCCCCATGTTCCCCTCCCACACGACGGACTGGGCCACCGAGACGTTCCACCGTCTGTGCGACGCGGGAGTCCCGCTGGGTGAGGTGGTCGCAGCCCTCAACGGCAGGGCGAGGGAGACCGGGACGGAACTGCCCTACTTCGCCCTGCTCGGGTTCCCGTGGTTGGTGGCCGGTGGAGTCGCACCGGCCGACGAGGCCACCTTGAGGCGTTGGGAGGCCGACGCCGCACGCTCGGCCGATCCCGACGTCGCGCCCGCTACGACAGCCCCGACATCCGGTTACGGCACGGCAGCGACCCCGCAACAGCTGCTGCGGAGCCTGCTCGATCTCGGCCTGAACTCGACGGCCCTCGAAACCTGCGTGGCCGAGTTGGAAGCCCGGTCCGTACCCGACCCGGACCTTCTGGCCCGGGCACAGATGGCGGCGGCCGCCGAACTCATCGACTACACATCGGCCACCTACTCCGGGTTCGACAGCATCTGGGAGCCCGTGTTGGCCACCCGGACCCACGCGTCGCGGACGCCGTGCCCCTACTGCGACGCCACCGTCGAGGAGCTGGTCGGCACCAGCCCGGACCGACCCTGGACCTCCCGCACGGCCGCGTTCTGCCATCGATGCAGCCACGTGTGGGACGCCCCCGCCGATCCTCAGCTACAGGTGCCGCTGATCGACATACCCGAGGTCTGGCATCGCGGGGAGGACGTTCGCGGGACGGTTCGACTGCTTCCGGGCGCCGACGGCTGGAGGACCGACCGACTCACCGTCGGCTGGTTCCTGCACGGGCAGTACTTCCAGGGCGTCGACGTTCCGGACCCCGGTGAGGTACGGGTGACGCCCGGGAGCACCGACGATGTCCTGCTGTCGGCGCAGATGCACGTCAACAACGACGCCTTCCCCTATCACCAGCATTTCTGTCGCGTAATCGTGATCGCGTCCGGCGCCGTCCACCTCGGCGGGCGAGCGTTCGCGATCGTTCCCGAGGAACGGTGAGACCGAAGATGAGTGTCCCCCGCCAAGTCCAACCGCAGGTCCTAATCCTTTCCGAGCTGAACGCCGGCGGAGTGCGCTACATCGTGCACGCCCTCCGGGAGCGGGCGTACTCGCCCGTACTCGTGTCCAACGAGCCCGACGACCTCAACCGAGGACTGTGCGACGGCCACGTCCTGGTCGATTGGGCGCACGACTCGGAGTCTCAGCTTGCCGCCAAGGTGGCTGCCCTGGCCCCGGCGCCGGTTGCCCTCATCAATCTCGTCGAAGCCCTGATCCCGTGGCAGATCCACCTCGTGGAGCACTTCGGCGTGCATGGGGCTTCGCCCGGTCTGGCCACACTTCTCAGCAAGGCGAAGGTCAGGTCGGCGATGCGTGAGCACGGCCTCTCCGACCTGCGGTTCACGGCCGGGCCGGCCGCGTCGTTCCCACTCGACGACGTGCCGGGCTTCCCGGTAATCGGCAAACCGTCGCAACGCAGCGGCGCGTCCCGGAGCGTACGGCTGCTGCACGACCGTGCGGAGGCGACTGCCTTCCTGCTCGAAGCGGCCCACGATTTCGGCGCGGACTGCGAGATGATCCTTGAGGAGTTCGTCCCCGGCACCGAGTTCTCGATGGACGGTCCGGTGACCGGTTCCCGGTTCACCCCGGTGGTCATCTTCGAGAAGGACGCGCACGTCGGGCAGCGCTTTCACGACACCGGGCTACTCGTCTCCCCGCCCACGTCCGACGGGGTCGACGAGGCCGCCCGGCGCCTGGCCGACCGGGTGTCGCAGCTCTGCGCGGCCATCGGTGTCGACGAGGCCTGGTTCCACGTCGAGGGCCGGGCCGCCGGCGGCGTCGCGGAGCTGATCGAGATCAACCCGCGCGTGGGCGGCGGCGTGAACCTGCACGCCGTCACGCAACTCACCGGGCTGAACCCGATCGACACCCTGATCGACATGGCGCTCTTCCACCCCGACGAGCGCAAGCCGAGGGAGCCCGCTCGACAACCTCATCCGGTCGAGGCCCAGCTGTGGGGCGCGCTTCCGATCCAGGCGGACGAGGCAGGAATCGTCACGTGCCACAGTGCGGTGGCCGACCTGCTGGGCCTGCCGGGCGTCGTCGACGGTCTCGTCCTCTCCCCCTACCGGGCCGAGTCGATCGACCAGGAGAACTTCTTCGCTCACTTTCTCCTGGCCGCACCGGACGTGGCGACCCTGCGGGCTCGCGCTGCCGCAGTGCGCGACGCCCTGGTCTACACGGTCAGTCCGCTTCCGGAGCACACCGCCGCCGGATGACCGTCTGCCGATTTTTCCGCCAATGCCCAGCAAGGTGACGGTGATCCCGAACAACGTGTCGGCACGGGCTGTCAGACGGGGTTGAATCCGCTTTCTGACGCACTCCGCACTTCATGCCACGACCGCACTCCTACCCCACGCACAAAAGGCATACCAGCCAATGATCAGCCACCGAACCGGGTGCGAAACACCGAGTTCAGCGGGCGTGCACTTGGCTGCCCAAGACCCTGAAGAAACCGTCGATCAATTGATCAGAAGCCCCTTGTCGCACGTCACTGTCGTCCGGTAGGTTTCCTAGATATCGAGAACAGCCGCTCCAACCCCACCGAGGTGACGCAACGAGTTCCTACGCGCCGAGATGCCCGGTAATGACCGAACCAAACATTTGTCTCAAGCATCCGCGACTATGCGCATTCTTCGTTGATCAATGCCCTTTTACTCTCGACCAGTGAGGCCGCGTAGCTATGTCACTCATGAGTACTGAGCAGTTCGAAAAGTTCTTCGAGCCCTACGCCCCCAATGTGCAAGGATTCTACGAGGCACCTTTCTGGGCCTTCTCCGACGCGCTGGTGCGTGCGCTCATGGACAAACATCTGGGCATCCAGGCCGGTCAGCACATCCTCGACGCCGGAGGTGGCACCGCCCGTTGGGCGCTCTGGGCCGCCGAGCACTTCGACGTGGACGTCACCGTCGCCGACAAGTCGGAGAAGATGGTCGAGGAAGCGCTCCAGAACGTCGCCAAGTCGCCCTTCGGCGAACGCGTCACCGTGGTGCTGTGCGACCTCGAGGACGCTCCCATGCTGGCGGACGAGTCGTTCGACGCCGCCATCTCGACCTACGGGGTACTCAGCTTCCTGGACCAGCCGGCGGCGGCCTTCGACACCCTGGCACGCGTGCTCAAGCCGGGCGCCCAGGGCATGTTCATGTCCCACTCGCTCTCCAACGCGCTGCACTCCAAGCTGAGCCGGGACGGCGTCACCCCGGAGGAACTCGACACCCTCCTGAACGACCAGATCGTGCGCTGGGCCGAGCACGTTCCGCCGCTGCGCGTGTACTCCGCGTCCGACCTGCGGGAGCTCGGCGAAAGGGCCGGCTTCGAGGTTCCCCGCGTGTACGGTGTCCCGCTGCTCACCTACCCGGGCCCCGAGGACTTCGGCTACCCGTACGAGAAGCTCGGCTTCGTGTCGAACGCGCTTCAGGACCAGGAGTTCTTCAACGCGGCGCTGGCGGCGGAGCTGAAGGCGTCGGAACGCCCGGAGTGGGCCGACCGCGGGGTCAACCTGATGGTCCACGTCCGGAAGCCCGCCGATGACTGACGTAGGGGCCGGTGTCGAGATGCCGTACGCGCAACTGGCTCCCATCTACGACCGCTGGACGGCCGAGAACCCGTACGACCGGTGGGCCGACTTCGTGGAGCGACGGCTGAAGCAGCACGACGCCCGGCGCGTCGTGGACCTGTGCTGCGGCACCGGACGCCTGACGCGGCTGCTTCGCGGGCGAGGCTTCGACGTCACGGGGATCGACGGGTCCGAGGAGATGCTCGCGCAGGCCCGTGCGATCGACGGCGAGGGGGCGGACTACCTACTGCGTACCCTCCCGTCCGCCGATCTCGGCGGCACGTACGACGCCGCGTTGTGCACGTTCGACAGCGTCAACTACATGGCTTCGGACGGCGCGCTCGCCGAGCTGCTTCGCGGCGTGGCTACCGCCCTGCGACCCGGGGGTGTCTTCATCTTCGACGTGAACACCCAGCGGAAGATCGAGCAGGTTTTCGGCTCCTCGCACTTCGGCGACGATCTCGATGATTTCGCCTATGTCTGGCGCAATCGTTACGACTCGGCGACCCGGAGCATCGAGTTCCTGATCACCTTGTTCACGCGCGGCGATGGCGCGAGCTTCAGCCGGGCGACCGAGTATCACCGGCAACGGTGGTTCACCGAGGACGAACTCGAGACAGCCTGTGCGGAGTCGGGATTTCGGGTTCTGGAGGATCTCGACGACTACACCGACAACGCCGTGACGCCGGACACCATGCGACGCTGCCTCGTTCTGGTCAAGGAATGACCCAGAAGCTGCTCTACCCTTCGCCACTGCGGCCCGGTGACACGGTTGCCATCGCTTCTCCGTCGAGCCAACCGCCACCAACCCCTGCGCGGTTTCGTCGTGGTGTCGCCTTTCTCCGTGCGTCGGGGTTCGAGGTTCGTGTGCCTGAAGGAGCAGCCAGGTCAGAGCCTCGATCCCCGGCGCAACGCGCGGAAGAGCTCAACGCTCTGCTCATTGATTCCTCCGTGCGCGCGATCATCGCCAGCATCGGTGGCTACAACAGCAACGCCCTCCTACCGATGCTGGATTTCGACGCGCTGCGTCGAGACCCGAAGTTCCTCGTCGGCTACAGCGACATAACGGCTCTTCACCTGGGGATCCTCAGCCGGGCCGGAGTTGTCTCGTTGCATGGGCCGACCCTGCTGCCGGAGTTGGCGGAATTCCCGGCGCCGCAACCCGTTTCGGAACAGGAACTGCTGCGGTTCCTCTCCGGGGCCTGGGCGGGCCCTCTTCCGCACGTGCCCGCGTGGACGGATGAATTCCTCCAGTGGGATCAGGACGATGTCCGGCCCCGCACGAAGACGTCCGGGCCGGAGCAGCGTTGGCTTGGCGCCGGGAGCGCGTCCGGGCCGCTGATCGGCGGCAACCTCGAGACCCTCGAGGCACTGCTCGGCACCGCCTATTTCCCGAGTCTGAACGGTGCGATCCTGTTCTGGGAGACCTGTAACACGTCGCTCGGCCCCATCGAGCGCTCGCTGGATCATCTGGAACAGGCCGGCGCGCTCGACGACCTCGCCGGCGTGGTCGTCGGCCGCACCTTCCGTGCACCGCCCGAGCTCTCCGCCGAGATCGAGAAGGCGATGGTCCGCCGACACGGCGGCAGCGGGATGCCGGTCGTCCTCAACGTCGACATCGGGCACACCGATCCGATGCTGACCCTGCCGATCGGCCATCAGGCATCGCTGGACGCGGACGCGCGGGAACTCGTGCTGGCACCCCGACCCGGCGAGGAGCTGCGATGAGTTCCGCGCTCGTCGTGGGCGGCCGGCGCGGACTCGGCCGGGAGGTGGCCGAGCAGCTGGAGCAGGCAGGTTGGTCCGTTCTGCGCACCGGCCGTTCACGGGCGGACCTCGAATCCGCGGACGGTCGTGCTCGCGACTACGAGCCGCTCGATCTCCGTGACGACAGCTCGGTGGCGCGTCTCGCCCACGCCCAGGCGTCGCGTGGCAGGACGTTGGATCTCCTCGTGATCAGTGCCGGGAGCGCGTCGCTGGGTGGCATGACCGAGCTGGAGCCAACCACGTTTCTCACGATGCTCGACGAGCACGTGGTCGGGACCTATCGACTGGTCCGGCAGTTCCGTCCGCAGCTGGCCGCCGCTCGCGGCCACGTGATTGTGGTCCTGTCACGGATGGGCAGCCGCCCACGGCCGCACGGCTACGGGTACGGAACGGCGAAGGCCGCAACGGGGTTCCTCACGCAATGCCTGGCCATGGAGCTGGAACCAGACGGGATCCGATTGAACTACGTCAGTCCTGGGGCGATGGACACCGACATGTTCCGCACCGCATTCCCTGGCCGAGATCCCGCGACCGCCCTGGACGTGGGGGATGTCGCCCGGACGATCGTCGCGCTGACAACGCCGGAGTTTCACCATCTGTCGGGCGCGGTCATCGAGCTCCCCAGACCTCGATGACGAGATGGGTCGACGTCGCCCGCGGGCTGATCCTTGAGCCGCACGAATTCCAGTCCGGAAATCACATCCTCCCGAGGGGGTAGGGCCGGTGACAGAAGACAGGCACCAGATCACCGCTTTCCATGACTCCACCCCGGATCTCGACGATCCTGGGGCGCTGCTCGGCAGACTGCGCAGGGACGGCTACCTCTTCCTCCGTCAGGTCGTGAATCCCGAGCTGCTCGAACGCGTACTCGCCGACTTCACCCGACCGATCGGCGAGAACGGCTGGTTCCTCGGTGATCCGGCCGACCGGCGAGCCGATCCGGCCAAGTTCACCGTCGAGCCGCAGGAGAACTACCGACGCGTCTACCACCAGGCGTACCGGTCGGAGGCGTTCCACAGCGTGGGCCACTCGATACGGGACAGTCTCCTGGAGCCGCTCCTGGGCGAGGCCGCGCTCATTCATCCTCGCCCCATCGGCCGCATCGTCTTTCCGGCCTCCAGCGCTCCTCGCAACATGGACTTCACCACGCCGGCGCATCAGGACTTCGTGTCCGTGCAGGGCACGACCAACGCGTACACCTGTTGGGTGCCCCTGCACGACGTCTCCTGGGAGGACGGGCCGTTGGCCGTCGCCGAGGGCTCGCACCTTTGCGGCGTACGACCGAGTGTCCCTGCCCGCGGCACCGGCGGCACAGTGATCGAGGATGTCCCGGACGAGGACTGGCGCAGCGGCGAGTTCACCCGCGGCGACGTCGTCATCTTCAATTCGCTGACGGTCCACCGCGGCTTGCCGAATCGCTCCGACCGGTTCCGGATATCGACCGACTTCAGGTTCCAGCCGCTCACGGAGCCCATCTGCGACCGTAGCCTCGCACCGTCGACCTCCGCGCTCGCCTGGGATGCGCTCTACTCCGCCTGGGAGAACGAGTCGTTGAAGTACCACTGGGATCGGCCGGAGCTACGGACCGTTTCGTTCGACTTCCGCTACGAGGAAGAGCGCAACCGACAGGCGATCGAGTACGCGAGGCGCGGCGACACGCGAGCGATCTCTTCCCTCCAACGGATGGCTGTGCACGACCCGGACCCCGCTCGTCGCCAGCTCGCCGGTGAGCTGCTCGCGTCGTTGAACGCGGTCGTGTAGTGCCGGAGACCGACAAGGATCGACATGAGAAGTGAACTGGCCCAGGACCGCCCACCGGCTGATCTGGTACGCCGGGTGGAGCTGCTCCTCGGTCCCGTCCGGGACTGGCAGAAGGTGGTGCGCGGCTTTACCGGGGCCGAACGATGGCTGGTGGTCGGCGACGACGGCGGCCCCCGGTTCGTCAAGGCGGCCACGGACGAGCTCACGGCCCGATGGCTCCGGGACGAGGCGGTCATCTACGAACGCGTCGATGCGCCGTGGTTGCCGGAGGCGATCGCCTGGGACGCGGGCGGAAGCCGTCACCCGGTCCTCGTTCTCGAAGGACTGCACGACGCGCAGTGGCCCCCACCCTGGGACGCCACCATGATCAGCCTGGTATTGGAAACGCTCGACGCGGTCCATGCCATCGAACCTGACTTCCCGCTTCCGCTCCTGCGGGACGACGTCGAGCTGCTTGGTGGTTGGGACGTGGTGGCTGAGGACAGGAACCCGTTCCTCGCGACCGGGCTGGTGTCGGCCGGCTGGCTGGACCGGGCCCTACCTGCACTGAGCAAGGCGTCGGCCGCGGCGTCGGTCGACGGAACCTCTCTGCTGCACCTCGACATCCGCAGCGACAACCTGTGCTTCACGTCGGTGGGTGTCCGGATCGTCGACTGGAACTGGGCCGCGATCGGCAATCCGGTCTTCGACATCTGCGCCTGGCTGCCGAGCCTGCGAAGGGAAGGCGGCCCGTTGCCGGACCAGGTGCTGGCCGGGCAGGGCGAGTTCGCGGCCGTGCTCGCCGGCTACTGGTGCTCCCAGATGGGCCTTCCCGACACGGACCCGCCCTCGGGTCGTCGGCTGCTCCAGCGCGATCTCGGGAAGATCTCACTCGACTGGGCCGCGCGGGAACTCGGGCTCGACGCACCGGACGGCACGGCCGACCCGAGGCAGCCGTGAACCGGCCCGCTCCGTACGCCGAAGCCCGTGCGATGGGCCTGCGACGGGTCGATCCGCGGGAGTGGGCGAGCCTGCGGGGTTTGCACGAGACGCTCAGGTCGGCGAACTGGGACCGCCTGTCGGCTCCGCTGATCGCGCCATGGTCCGACAACCGGTGCACCTTCGTCGGCATCCCGGTCTCGGCGGGCTCACGCCTCGGGCCCCGTCAACACTTCACGACCGCGGCCGGCGCCACCGGTGCCTTCTCGGTGCGCACCGTGGGTCTCGACTTCCAGCTCGTGCCCGGGGAGCGCCTGCGCCGACAGCGGCTCCCCCTGGCGGTGTACTCCGTGGGCGATGCTCTCGGGACCGACGGCAGCATCGAGCACGACGTGCTGCTCGCCGAGGAATGGTCGCGGCCCGAGCACTCGACGAGCGATGACCTTATGACCGTTCTCGCCTCCTCCGGATGGCAGGTCGCGCACGAGACCACCGACCTGACGTCGGTGTTGCGGCGGGTCCGGACATGCGCAGTGAGGATTGCCCGATGATCCCCGACGTGAGCCGGAAGATCCCCGCCTACCGGCGACGACTGATCGCGGCCGGTTATCTCAGCCGCCATCACATCGGCGCCGGCTACACCAATCTCACCGGCGACGGTCTCGACCTGGCCGAGCGCCTGATGGCGACCTTCCATGACCTCGTCGCCGCGCACTGGTCCGTGGACTGGGTGGCGCACGACGCGGTGATGAGCGACCGGACGAGACTCGACACCGCCCGTGCAATGTCCGAGAACTTCGACTGTTACCTGCTGGAGGACGGCCGACCCGTACTCTTCGATCTCAACCTCGCGCACCTGCGCTGGCTTCGGGCGGCAGCGCTGGATCGGACCGCCCGTGCCGTCGTGTCCGCGAGTGGGATCTACCGACCGGTCGCGCGCACCGAGCCCCTGATCCGCGACGAGTACATCGCGCCGTTCATGGCAATGCACGTCGTCGTGCCTCGCGGCCAGTTGGCCGAGGGCTGGGCGGCCGTCGAGGACATCCTGGCGGGCATCGCTGCCGCGGTCGGCGCTCCCCTGCTGCTCGTCGAGCAGCCTCCGCCGCCTCACTACGCCGATCGGTGCCTCGCGGCCCTCATGCCCGATCCGCGGGACTCGCTCGAGCCGTGGTCGCTGGCCTACGAGCTCGGGCCGGAGTTCCTCGCTCACCTCGACGCCCCGGACACCGCAGTCCTCGAGATTGGGATTTCGGGACGTCTGCTGGCCTTCCTGGCCCAGCTTCAGACCGGACTCGCCGCGGCCTTCGGAAGTACGGTCGCGCCCCTTCACGTCCATGTTCGTGGCGAAGACCCCCGCGCGGAGAGCACGGACACCGGGCTGCGCTGCCGGGTGGAACGCAGGCCGGTCCCCGCCGGCGCGTTGGCACCGGTGCTCTGGGTGCCGGGGCAGGCCAGGGCGGCGCTTCTCGTGGAGGACTACTCCCGCTGGTACCCGGTCGACGACCCTCACCAGGACCTGCCTGAGCTGCTCGGCCGAGCCGACAGGTTGCTCGCCGACGGCGCGACGCGACGGCTGACCGACATCATCCACGGCGCGCACGCCGTACATGGTCGCCCGACTCGCGGGTCGCTGCGGGTCCTGCGCGCCCCCGCCCCGGATCTCGTCGGCCAGCACCTCGTACGACGGTCCTACCAACCTGCGTGACTCGCCGTGGCCTCGGGACCATCCATGCTCGACAGTCGGCGTCCTGGTCCGCGCAACGCATCGGGCCGGCAGATCAGCCAACGTCGACGACTCGGGCTGAGGTACTAGGCTAGTCTCTCCAGATGGATACGTCGCGACTGCGTCTTCCCGAGCAGCGCCGAGCAGTCCCGGAGCAATTGAATGACAGCCCCCGGAGCAGGTGCGGCTAGGCCTCCGGGCACCGGGGCTTGCTCTTCTCCTTTTCCGAGCGCAGCCCGCACGCGTTTCCGCGTCCACGCGAGTCGGGGCCAGGCCCGACCGGACCAGATGGAGATACAGGACGATGAGCGACATGACTTCGAACAGTCATGAGCACCCGGAGAACGACGGTACGCCGCCGTTCCGCTATTCGGCCGCATTGGCCGGCCGTATCGAGCTGGAATGGCAGCAGCGCTGGGAGAAGGAAGGCACCTTTTACGCCGCCAACCCCACCGGGAACCTGGCAGGTCTTGCCGGTCCCAAGCGCAGCTTCGTCATGGACATGTTCCCGTACCCGTCCGGTTCGGGGCTGCATGTCGGGCACCCTCTCGGGTTCATCGCGACCGACATCTACGCGCGCTTCATGCGGATGAACGGCCACAACGTCCTGTACACCATGGGGTACGACGCCTTCGGGCTGCCCGCCGAACAGCATGCCATTCAGACGGGCACCCATCCGCGGGTGACGACCGAAGCCAATATCGAGCGCTACCGCGACCAGCTTCGTTCGCTGGGCATGTCCTACGACTACCGACGCTCGATCACGACGATCGAACCGGATTACTACCGCTGGACGCAGTGGCTCTTCCTGCAGATCTTCAATTCGTGGTACGACCCTGAGCTCGATCGGGCGAGGCCCATCGACACCCTGGTGGAGCAGTTCGAGCGCGGTGAGCGCGCGGTGCCGGGCGGTCAGGCGTGGGCGGAGTTGTCCCCGCTCGACAAGGATGAGGTGCTCAGCGAGTACCGGCTCGCCTACTCCAAGGAAGCGCCCGTCAACTGGTGTCCGGGGCTGGGCACCGTGCTGTCGAACGAGGAGGTCACCGCCGACGGGCGTTCCGAGCGTGGCAACTTCCCGGTCTTCCGCACCCGGCTGCGTCAGTGGATGATGCGCATCACCGCGTACGGTAATCGCCTCCTGGACGACCTGGAGGGGCTGGACTGGCCCGAAGCGATCAAGCTGCAGCAGCGCAACTGGATCGGTCGTTCCGAGGGCGCACGCGTCGAGTTCGCCGTCGACGGCGTCGAGCGATCGATCGACGTCTTCACCACCCGTCCCGACACCCTGTTCGGCGCCACGTATCTGGTGCTGGCGCCCGAGCACGACATGGTGGACGAACTGGTGACCGCGACGTGGCCGGAACAGTCGTCGCTTCCGGAAACCTGGACCGGCGGGTACGCCACACCCGCCGAGGCTGTCGCTGCGTACCGGAGGCAGGCCGCCAGCAGGTCGGAACTGGAGCGGATGGCTGAGGATCGCGCCAAGACCGGCGTGTTCGTCGGCAAATATGCTCGTAACCCGGTAAACGGGGAACTGCTGCCCATCTTCGTGGCCGACTACGTACTCATGGGGTACGGCACCGGCGCCATCATGGCCGTGCCGGCCCATGACCAGCGTGACTTCGAGTTCGCCCGCGCCTTCACACTGCCGATCCGCTGCGTGGTGGAGCCCAAGGACGGACGCGGCACGGACCCGGCCGAGTGGCCCGATGCCATGGTCTCCCATGACGCACGACTCGTGAACTCCGCCAACACGTCGGTGTCCCTGGACGGGCTCACCGTCGCCGAGGCCAAGAAGCGCATCACGGCCTGGCTGACGGAGCATGGTCCGGGCGAAGGCATGGTCAACTTCCGGTTGCGGGACTGGCTGTTCAGCCGGCAGCGGTACTGGGGGGAGCCTTTCCCGATCGTCTACGACGAGGACGGCGTCGCCCATGCGCTGCCGGAATCGATGCTGCCCGTCCGGCTGCCGGAGATCGACGACTACGCTCCGCGCACCTATGACCCCCAGGACCTGAGCAGCACCCCGGAGACGCCACTGTCCCGGTCCGTCGGGTGGGTCGAGGTCGAGCTTGATCTGGGCCGAGGGGACGGGCCGCGACGCTATCGGCGTGAGACCAACACCATGCCGAACTGGGCGGGCTCGAGCTGGTACCAGTTCCGTTACATCGATCCGGACAACCAGCAGGCGATGGTCGACCCCGCGAACGACCGCTACTGGATGGAGCCGACGGAGCACAAGCCGCACGGCGGAGTTGATCTGTACGTGGGCGGATCAGAGCAGGCCGTCCTGCATCTGCTGTACGCGCGCTTCTGGCAGAAGATCCTCTTCGACCTCGGGCACGTCTCGTCCGACGAGCCGTTCCACCGGCTCTACAACCAGGGCATGGTCACCGCCCACGTCTACCGGGACAGCCGGGGCTTTCCGGTGCCGGCCGCGGAGGTAGAGGAGCGCGACGGCGGCTGGTACTGGAAGGGCGAACGGGTCAGCCGAGAAGCTGGCAAGATGGGCAAGTCGCTGCGGAACGCGGTCTCGCCGGATGAGATCCGCGAGGAGTACGGCGCCGACACGCTGCGGCTGTACGAGATGGCGACCGGCCCCCTGGACGCGTCCCGCCCCTGGGACTCCCGAGCCATCGTCGGCTCCCACCGGTTCCTCCAGCGGCTGTGGCGCACCATCGTCGACGAGCACACCGGCGATCTCGTGGTCACCGACGAGGAGCCCGATACCGAGACCCTGCGGGCCCTGCACCGGGCCATCAACGGGATCGCGGCCGACCTGTCCGGGCTGCGCTTCAACACCGCGGTCGCCAAGGCCATCGAACTGGTCAACTTCCTGGTCAAGCGGGGCAGCACGCCGCGCACGGTGGCCGAGCAGGCGGTGCTGCTCGTGGCTCCGCTGGCCCCGCACATCGCGGAGGAGCTGTGGCAGCGGCTGGGATACCCCACGTCGTTGGCTCGTCAGCCGTTCCCCGTGGCCGACCCGGCATACCTGCGCCAGCCCACGGTCACCTGTGTGGTGCAGATCCGGGGCAAGGTCAAGGCCCGGCTCGAGGTGGCTCCCGAGATCGGCGAGGACGAGCTGCGCAGTCTCGCCCTCGCCGAGGCGGCGGTGGTCTCCTCGCTCGGGGACGCCGAGGTGCGCAAGGTCGTTGTGCGCGCACCGAAGCTGGTGAACATCGTCATCTGACGTGGTGGGTGGCCGGGCAGCACTCCGGCCACCTACGTCCGGCAAGGAGCGCGACCCGAGCGGTGACCACAGCTACTCCTTGCCCTTCGGGCAATTACACCCGGCACCTGCACCTGTCGACGATCATCGTCTCCACCGGCCGCGGACGATAGGCTGCGGTCGGCGTCCGACTGACCTAAGGGGAACGGGTGATAGGCGGAACAGTTCACGTGGTGGTCGCGGTCTGCGGGCATCGGGCGTGAACAACGGGCTGCGTCCCGGTGACCCGGCCCGCCTCGGCGGATACGACGTGTTGGACCGGCTCGGCGACGGTGGCATGGGAACTGTCTTCCTGGCCCGCTCGCCGCAGGGACGGCGGGTGGCGGTCAAGGTCGTCCGTCCGGAACTCTCGCACGACGAGGAGTTCCGGGGCCGATTCCGTAGCGAGGTGAACCGCGCGCGCCAGGTCCCACCGTTCTGCACCGCCGAGGTTCTGGACGCCGACCCGGACCACGACCCGCCGTATTTGGTGGTGGAGTACGTCGAGGGCCCCAGCCTGGCCCAGGTGCTCCGGGAGCGGGGGCCGCTGGGGGCGGCGCAGCTACACAGCATCGCGGTCGGGGTGGCTACCGCGCTCACCGCCATCCACCGCGCCGGGGTCATCCACCGGGACCTGAAGCCGGCGAACGTCCTGGTGGCGCCGGGCGGGATCAAGGTCATCGACTTCGGTATCGCCCGAGCGTTCGAAGCGACGAGCCAGCACACCCGGACCGACCAGATGGTTGGAACCGTCTCGTACATGGCTCCCGAGCGGTTGGACACCGCGTCCGGTTATCCGGTGGGCCCGGCTGCGGACATCTTCGCCTGGGGTGCCCTGGTCGCCCATGCCGCGACCGGCCGCAACCCGTTCGGAGGCGACTCCGCTACCGCCACCGCGATGCGGATCCTGACTCAACCGCCGGATCTGACCGGGCTCGATGGGCCGTTGCGGGAGTTGGTCTCCCGGGCGTTGGAGAAGAATCCCGCTGCTCGTCCCAGCGCCCGCGACCTGCTCGATGGGTTGTTGACGGCAGGGTACGCGGGAGGTGCTGGAGAGTCGGCCCAGCTTCCGGGCGCGGGTGGTGCTGACCAGGACGGGCGGTCGATGCCACCCGGTCTCGTCGCTGCCGGTCGCCCGGGCTGGGGCCGGCGTCGCTGGCTCACGGCGGGCGGAGCAGCCGCGGCGGTGATCGCGGTGTTGGTGTCCGCCACACTGTTCGGCCCGCGACTGCTCAACAGCGGGTCCGGACCGGATCACGTTGGCTCGACGCCGACCGGCAGCCCGCTAGCGAGCGCACCGGCGACCTCCGTGTCGGCGGCCACATCGGGTACGCCCACCGCGTCACCGTCGAGGAGCACGGACCCGACCCGGGCGATACTGACCGGTCAGCGGCGGATCCTGCTGCACCTGGTGGAGATCGACCGTGACCTCAAGCTGCCGTTCCACGGCGAGCTGGAGGCCGGCGACGGCACCGGCAAGGACGCGCTCTTCGTGCTCGAGCCGGTCGGCGTCGACTTCATGATCAAATCGTTGAATCCGGACGTCGACCACCGACCGTGCCTCGGAGTCAAGATCGATTCAGAGCAGTACGCGTCGTTGGTGGGAGCCGAGTGTTACGCCTCCGCCGCAACCGTGTTCGCGCTGTCCCGGGAGGGCAAGGACGACAAGGGACGCACCTCCTACTCGATCATCAGCGACGAGTACGGGGTGGTGCAGTGGAGCCCGACGAAGAAAGCGATCTACGTCGAGCATCTCGGTGACGCCCCGATCGACACGACGTTCAGCCTGGTCGACCGGGGCGCGGTCTGACCGACGGGGACAGCTCAGCGGCGCGGCAGGGTTGCCAGGGCCAGGTTCGGGTCGACGCCCGTGGTGTACGCGGCGCTGAGCACGTAGAGAGTGCGACCGCGCAGGGCCACCGAGGTCGGGTTCTGCAGCCCGTCGCCGGCCGTCAGCAACGTTCGCGCCCGACCGGCCGCGTCGATGCTCACCACCGTGTTCGGTCCGTTCAGCGTGGCGATGACCCGTTGGTCACCGACACCGACGAACGCGAAGTCGTCGATACCGACCAGCCCGGTCGCGACCACCTGGACAGGTCCGGGCCGACCGTGCCGCGACGGGATGCGCAGCAGCGTGCCCTGGTCGAGGTTGGTCGCCCACACCGCGTCAGCGCGTACCTTGATGCCGTTGGCACCCAGGAACCCTGCCGCAGCCAGCTCGGGTGCCGACGACCACACCTCGACACGGCCGCCTCCCAGCGCGACCGTCGAGATCGTCCCGAGCACCGAGTCGGTGAGGTAGAACCTCTTCGCCACCGCGTCGAACGCCAGACCGTTGGGAAGCCCGCCGGCCGGCAGGGCGGCGATGCGCTGCGGGACGCTTCCGGGACGTAGTCGGTACAGGCCGGTGGAGGCGGCATCGCCGCTCGCGTACAGGAAATAGAGGGTGCCGTCCGCCATCCGGACGATGCCCGTCGTGAGCGCGAATTTGAGCACGGGTGTGTTGACGCCGCCGTCGGCCGGGGCGGGCAGAGTCGCCAGGATTCGCGTCCCGCCGGACGGGGTGACCGCGGCGACCTGTCGAGCGGCCGCGAAGGTGACGTAAGCCGTGCCGTCCGGGCCGACCGCGATGTTCTCCGGCATCTGCCCCTTGGCCAGGTCGAAGTGGACCGCGATCCGCGAGGACGCCGGCGGGGCGGATGGTCGGGCCAGCCCCGCGGGCGGGGCCGGCGCGGTCGCAGCCTTCGTCGCGCTCGGCGGGAAGACGGTCACGACGCCGGTCACGGCCGCCGCGAGAGCGACTGCGATGGTCATCATTCTTGGGCGCATTTCTCTCCCCTACTCATGCTGTTCGTGATTGGCCTGGTGCGGGCACGACGCGTCCGGCGCTCCTGTCGGAGCACCTCTTGTCGGCCGGTGGGGTGGTGTTAGTCGCGCAGGGCAGCCGGCTGGACAGCGCCGGCACGGGTGGTGACGGCACCGTGGACGAGCAACGTCATCGCGGCGTGGGACGCGGAGCCGGGCTCGGTGGTGGCGACCACGACGCTCTGGCCGTCCTCGGTACGAAGGGTCTGCTGCGTCACGTCCATCGCGCCAACCAGCGGGTGACGCATCTGGTAGACGGTGTCGCCGCCGGCTTTCACCCGGTGGTCGGCCCACCTGGCGGCGAACTCCGGACTCCGTACCGTCAACTCGCCGACCAGCGCGGCCATCAGCGGATCGTCCGGGTTCTGCCCGGAGGCCATCCGGAGCGTCGCCACCACCGCGCGGGCCTTGGTGGGCCAGTCCGCATACAGGTCGCGGGTGTGCGCGTCCAGGAACACCAGCCGCGCCATGTTCACGTACCGGCCCGGCCGCTCGGGGATCTCCGGAGGCAGATGGCCGGCGAAGAGGGCATGGCCTGCGGTGTTCCAGGCCAGCACGTCGGCCCGGCGGCCGAGCACCACCACCGGTACGTCCCCGAGCACCGCGACGAGCTGGCGGACCGCTGGGCTCACCCGCTCCGGAGTCGGGCGACGCGCGGCGGGCCGACGGCGGGTGCCCGCCGCGAGCTCGCCGAGGTGGCGGCGTTCCGCGTCGTCGAGCCGCAACGCCCGGGCGAGCGCGTCGAGCACTTCAGGAGAGGCGTTCACCGCCTGACCCTGCTCCAACCGGGAGTAGTACGAAACGCTCACTCCGGCCAACAGGGCCAGTTCCTCCCGGCGCAGTCCTCGAACGCGCCGCCGCTCACCGTAGGTCGGCACGCCAGTGTCCTCCGGGCGCAGCTGAGAGCGCCGGGCCTGGAGGAAGTCGCCGAGCTGTCCTCTCGCGTTCATGACTCGAAGTATCGCCAGCCCTGCCTGTGCCAACCACTCCCTGCCAGGGCTAGGCACCGCAGGGCGAGGCCGACCAGGAAACCGTGCGGCTGCGGCGCACGGCCCGTCAAGGTCGCCCGATGTCTACGAGGGCGAGGATCGGGCTGCCCGGCGGCGTTCGGTGAGCCGTCGCGCCTTCACCACGTTGCCGCAGTCAGCCATCCGGCACCAGCGACGGGAACCGTTGCGGCTCTGATCGAGGAACAGCCAGCCACAGCCACCGTCGCGCACCGGGCAGCGGCGCACCCGGGTCGGATCGGCGGTCAGCATGATGTCGAAGGCGGCCTCGGCGGTCCGGTCGGGCACCAACATGGCTGGCACCGTGCCGTAGGCCAGCCGCACCCGCGACGAGCCGAGCACCAATCTCGCGCGAGCGGCCGCGCCCGACCAACGCTCGTGCAGTCCGACCAGCGCGGCACCGGCCGCGACGGTGTCACCGTCCGGGTCGGTGATGACCGCGAGCAGCACGAGGTGGAGCCCCGCACGGATGTCCCGCACGGCGGTGAGCCCCGCGTGCGCCGCCGCCGGCTCGTCGTGCCACGCCCGGTCGACCTGGTCGGCCTCCGCGTCGCTGATCACTCCCACCCGGACCGACCAGCTCAGCAGGGCGGAGCTGTCGGACAGGAAGTCGTGGGGCGGCGAGTTGCCGCCTCGTTCGAGGGTGTTGACCAGGTCGAGCGCCGGGTGCCCGCCAACCAACGGCAGCTCGGACACATCGAGGGGCATATCGACGAGGCTACCACCTATACCGCTGAAGGCGGTTGCCCTGCGCGCGGCCCTGGCCCGGCACTCCGCGACAACAAAGAGCATCTATGGCTTCACGCTACCGTCTAATCATGGTTAGGTGGAATCACATAACGACCTGTGAGGATTGGGAGGTAGCCGATGGCGCACCCTCGACGCGCGGTCCATGCCCTCGTCGCCTTGTCCGCCGCCACGTTCTGTTACGTCACCACCGAGGTGCTGCCGATCGGTCTGCTCACGCTGATCGCGCCAGACCTGGGACGCTCCAGGTCCGAGGCCGGCCTGCTGGTGACCGGGTACGCCGTCGTGGTCATGATCGTGGCCCTGCCGCTGACCCGAGTCACCCGGCGAGTGCCACGGCGTCCACTACTCGCCGGCACCCTGGGTGTCTTCGCCGCCGCGACGACGGTGTCGGCCTTCGCCGACTCCTACCAGGTGCTGCTCGCCGCACGACTGGTGTCCGCCACCACCAACGGCGTCTTCTGGGCAGTGGTGTTTCCCGTAGCGATCTCGATGTTTCCGGCGAACGTTCGAGGCCGCATCGTGGCTCGACTCTCGATCGGCAACGCGCTCGGACCGGTCCTCGGCGTACCGCTGGGCACCTGGTTGGGCGGGGAGTTCGGGTGGCGGGCCGCCTTCGCCGCGATGGCCGTCCTCGGCTTCGCCATCTGCCTTGCGATCGCCCTGCTCCTGCCGAGTGTCACACCGCGCCAGAGTGCGGGAGACATCGGGCCGATGCCGGACCGACAGCGCTTCGTCGTGCTCCTCGTCGCCACCACTCTCGCGGTCACCGGCGCCATGGGCGCGTTCACGTACATGACCGTCTTCCTCCTCGACGTGAGCGGGTTCGCCGCGGCGTCTCTCGGCTTGTTGCTCTTCGTCCAGGGCTCGTTCGGCGTCGTCGGCACCTGGGCGGTCGGTCGGGTCCTGGACCGGTTTCCGCTCGGTGTCGTGCTGGGCCTGCTCGGGCTCCTAACGGCCGCGATGCTCGGCCTCTACGGGATCGGCGCGAGCAAGGTGGCGGCGATACCGTTGCTCGCCGTGGCGGGGATGTCGTTCAGTTCACTGATCGCGGGGATCCAGCACCGCATCATGCAGGTCGCCCCCTCGACCACCGACATGGCGTCGGCCAGCCTCAGCGTCGCGTTCAACGTCGGCCTCGCGGCCGGCTCGCTCATCGGGGCGGGCCTGCTCGCGACGGCCGGGGTACGCGTCGTCCCGTTGTTCGGTGGACTGCTGACGGCCGTCGCGTTGGCGTTGCTCGCCGGCCACGAGATGTCCCGTGGGCGAAGACGAGCGAACGGAACGGCCCGTCGTGATCCCGACCCGCAACCGATCGGACAATCCGCAGTTCACGCTTGAGTCTCCGCGCACAGGCCGCCGTACGGTGGCGATCGCTGACTCGTCACCTTGCCGCTGGCCGGTCCGGCCCGTACCCCCCGATGGTGCTGGCCCGGCGCGGAGGCGGTCCTCCGCGCCGGGCCATGACTTCGGTCGGGGTCAGGCGGCCGCGCAGCTGGCCGTCGCCCCCGGGCCGGTGCCGGTGCCCTGGAAGCCGAAGTTGGTCGACTGCCCGGCGCCCACGCGTCCGTTGTAGCCCACGTTGGTGTACCGGACGGTTCCGCTCGTGCCGCTGGCCTGCGCGTTCCAGACCCCGGTGACCGCGGCGCCGCTGGGCAGCGTGATGGTCACGGTCCAGCCGTTGATGTCCGCGGACCCGGCCGTGACCGTCACGCTCGCGGTGAAGCCACCGGACCACTGGTTGAGCGCCACCGACGCGGAGCAGCCGTTACCGGTCGGCGGAGGCGTGGTGGGCGGGGGCGTGGTGGGCGGCGGGGTCGTCGGCGGAGGCGTGGTCGGGGGCGGCGTGGTCGGCGGGGCGGACGTCGGCGGCGGAGTCGTCGGCGGGGCCGTCGTGGGCGGGTTGGGCACGCCGTTGGCCAGGCTGTAGGCCAGGTCGGGCTGGAACGAACCGGCGGTGTAGCGGCAGCCGTCCGCCTCGCCCGGAGGCTTCACCCAGAGGTACGCGTCGATGTTGCTGTCGCCGGTGTTCGTCGTCGGGTACATCCCGATACGGCGGTCGGTGTTGTCGTCGCCGCACCAGTCTCCGCTGGCGCCGCCGTTGCGGCTGGTGTCGATCACCTGGCGCTTGCCCGAGAGGCCCATGCCGTTGAGGGAGGAGATGACCGCCCGACCGAAGTTGGCCTCGCTGGAGGTCGAGTTGTAGTTCGACACGTTGCTGAAGAAACCGTCGGCGTACTGCACGCCGGCTGCCCGGAGCCGGTTGGCGGTCTCACCCGCGCTGTTCCAGGTGGAGTGGCCGGCGTCGAGGTAGACCTTGGCGTTGGGGTTGGCCGACTTGATGGTGCGGGTGGCCGTCGAGATCGCCTGGTTACGGGCGTTGATCTCGTTGCTGTTCAGGCAGGTCAGCAGGGCGAGCGAGTCGGTCTCCAGGATGATGATGACCGTCTGGTTGCCCAGTCCCCGGGAGAAGTTGGACACCCAGCTCTGGTACTGGTTGAGGTCCGGCGCACCACCGGCGCTGGCACCGCCGCAATCCCGGTTGGTGATCTGGTACACCGCGATCACCGGGATCTGCTGCGCGGCATTGGCGGCGCCCACGTACGCGGCGGCCTCGGACTGCGCCGTCGAGATGTTGAAGTTGGCGAACCAGCGGGCCTGCGGCTGGCTCGCGATCTTGTCGCGGATGACGCCGGCGCGCGAGTCGCCGGGGTTTGCGGCGACCCAGCGTACGACCGCCGAACTCGGGTCGCGATAGAGCGGGCCGGAGATCGTGCCGGCGGACGCGCTGCTGACGGCGAGGCACACGCCGGCCGCGGCAGCGCCCGCGACCGCGGCCACGCTGAGGGCCGTGGATCTGCGTCGCCGGAGGGAGAGGATAGCCACGTCGTGTTTCCTCCTGATCACATTGATGTATCTAAGTTCATGGGAGCGTTCCCATGAAGGTAGCGGAGGCGCGCGCCGCTGCCAAGGTGCGCGAAACTTCCGGTGTACGGCCGCCGCCGGGCGTTCCTGGCCCGGACCCGGATGCCGCCGCACGCCTCTCGGCGCAGCAGGACGGTGACGGTGACCCCGGCGGCGACCAGCCTCGGGTGGCGGCAGAGGAGGAAGACATGGCGACGTTCGTGCTCGTGCCGGGCGGCTGGAAGGGTGGCTGGGCGTTCGAGGCGGTGGTTCCGCTCCTGGAGGGCGCCGGCCACCGGGTGCACGCCCTGACGCTGTCGGGCCTGCGGCCAGACGACGACATCGCGACGGTGGCGACCGCCAACCTCGACACACACGCCGACGACGTACTACGGCACCTCGATCGACACCAGGTCACCAACGCGACGCTGGTCGGCCACAGCTACGCCGGAATGGTGATCGCCGCCGCCGCCGACCGCGCCGAGGGCCGCGTCTCACGGCTGGTGCATCTCGACGCCTACGTACCGCGCGATGGCGAGTCGTGCTGGTCGGCGACCAGTGACCACTTCCGGGACGTGTTCGCCGCTGGCGCGGCCGCCACCGGATACGCCGTCCGACCGCCGGACGGCGGTGACCCCCGCCGTCGGCCGCACCCCCTCGCCTCGCTCCTGCAGACGATCCGACTCACCGGCGCCGTCAGCCAGGTCCCGCGCCGCGAGTTCGTCTACTGCTCCGGCTGGGACCGCACGCCCTTCGCCGAACTCCGCGCACGGCTGGACGCCCAACCCGACTGGCAGGTCCACGACCTCCCCACCGGCCACGACGCGATGCGCGAAGCGCCGGAGGCCGTCGCCGCCCTGTTGCTCGACGAGTGACCCACGGACCACGTCGCCAGGGGTCACCGCCGGGGCGCAGTGGAGCCGCGGTTACGGGCGGAGCGCTGTCGCGGCGGGCGTCCAGCTCGACTCGTTGCGGACGTCGGCCACCGTGATCCCCTTGGCGATCTTCTTCAGCTCGGCCTGGGACAGCTGGTCACCGAGACCCGCGGAGCTGACCTGGAGGACGACCCTGCCGTCGGCGCTCCAGATGTTGCAGAAGCCGCCGTCGGCGTTCCGGCCACTCTCTTCGGATGCGTCGTAGCACCTGGTGGCACCGGGCTCGGGCGACTGGTTCGAGCTGGTGTTCGGGGTGACGAAGATGTTGAACCCGTTCTCGATGCCGTCCTCGGCCGAGTCGTAGGGCGCGGTCAGACCCGAGGTGGGCGCGGCGGGCTTGGTGTACGTCGCGCCCCCGTAGTCACCGGCGCGGGCCGCCGCGATGCCGCTGAGGCCGGGCATCGCGTGCGTGCCGATCTGCAGCGGCTGGTAGCCGGCCGGGACGTAGCCCATCGTGAACGGCACCAGGGCCGGCGTCGGCCGGCTGGGCTTCAGGCCCTCGACCAGGCCGCTCAGGTCCTCGAAGGTCGGCGTGGCCTCGTCCGAGGAGACCGACGTGACAGCGGCCCAGGCGTTGTCGGTGTACTCCCAGGCGAACAGCTTGTTGCGGGTGTCCGGCTCATTGCGCGGGTCGAGACCGACCGGCAGGGTCGCCCGCACGGCCTTGCGCCCCGCCACGGTGACGCTCTTACCACCCTTGATGCCGGTGGCGTCGAAGGCGCCCGGTCGGTAGACGGTCAGGTAGGCCCACAGGTTCGGCTTGTCGTCGGCGGCCCCCTTCTTGCTCTCCATCTCGGTGCCGACGCCCGGGGCATCAGCCTCCCCCTCGCTCACCGGCCTGTCGTTCGAGTCGTGACGGTCGGAGTAGACGGAGGCGATCTGGTAAGCGGTGGACGCGACGATCGGGTCCTGCACGTGCAGCGTGCCGGCGTCGTACCCGGTGAAGGTGAAGGTGAACGGCTCGGCGTCGGACCACGCGGCCTGGCCGGGCTTGGACGTCGTTGCGCCGGCCGGGGCCGGAGCCGGAGTGGTGTTCTGTTCGGCGCCCAGGGCGGGCAGGACGAGCACGCCGGCGACCGCGACCGCGACCAGGCCCGCCGCACCGGCCGACGTGAACCCGACGCGGCGACGCCGCTCGGCACGCCGCCCCAACGCGATGATGTCGTCGACGGTACGGGCCATCGGCGGTTCGTCACCCGTCACCGTGTCCACCAGGTCACGCAACTGCATTGGTCCACTCCTCCATCGGCTTCCCGCTGAGATTGACGCGTTCGGCGGCGAGTGACTCGCGCAGTTTCGCCAGGCCCCGCGAGGCCTGGCTCTTGGCCGCGCCGACCGTGCAGTTGAGGACGCCGGCCGTGTCCTCCAGGCTCAGACCCAGGTAGTGCCGAAGCACGACCGCGGCCCGCTGCCGGGCCGGCACCGCGTCGAGCGCCACCCGCAGGCGCATCCGCTCGTCGGTCGCGACGGCCGGATCCCGCACCACCACGTCCGGCAGGGCATCACCGGTCGGTCGCTCGCGCCGCCACGGCCGACGGGTCTCGTCGATCGCGGCCCGGTAGACCATGGTCTTGACGTACAGATCGGGTCGGTCCAACTTGCGCCACCGCGGGTAGAGCTTGATCAGCGCGTTGGCGACGGCGTCCTCTGCCGTGTGCCAGTCGCCGCAGGTCACGTACGCCAGCTTGCGCAATGACGCCACCTCTGACGTCACAAACTCGCGGAATGCCTGCTCGTCTTCGGCTTTCACGTCGACTGCCTCCTCGTGACTGAGGTAGAACGGAACCGCCGTACCGGGAAGTTGCATCGGCCGGACAAGTAGTTGTGTGACTACTCAGCGATGAACACGTCCGACTGCCCCGACTCGGGCATGACGAGGCGGTGCGCTGGGCCGGAACGGCACCGGCGAGGGCCGAGGCAGCGCACCCGGCCCGACGAGCGGGTGCTTATGCTCGACGGGTGGACGAGAGCGGGCAGGCGGTGCTGACCGGGGTGTTGCAGGCGGCCGAGGACGCCGCTCCGGTGGAGGCGGTCGAGGCGGTCACGGGCACCATCGCCGCCGCGCTGCACGCGTCCAGTGTCTCGCTGCTGATCGCCGACCTCAGCGGCCGCGCGCTGGTCCGGCTGACCCACCAACCGACCCCCGGGGGTCCGGGCCGTCGCCACGACGAGGAGGCCGCCGAGGTCCTGCCGTTCGACGGCGGCCCCCGCGAGCAGGTCCTTCGTCAGCAGGGCACCCAGGTGCTCATGGGCGACGGCCGGTGGACCGTGCTGGCGCCGGTCACCGAACGCGGCGAGGCCATCGGTCTGCTGGAGATCGACCTTCCGCAGGAGCCGGACGAGTCGATCATCGCGCAGATCGCCCGGACCGCGCACGCGCTGGCGTTCGTGGTCATCGCCAACCGCCGGCACACCGACCTGTTCGAGTGGGGTCAGCGCAGCAGCCCGTTCACCCTCTCCGCGGAGATCCAGCGCCGGCTGCTGCCCGCCGCGTTCACCTGCGAGGCCGGCGCCTTCGCGCTGTCCGGATGGCTGGAACCGGCGGCCAGTGTCGGCGGGGACACCTTCGACTACAGCCTCGCCCGGGACCTGCTGCACGTCAGCGTCACCGACGCGATGGGGCACGGCGTGGCCAGCGCGCTGACCGCCACCCTCGGGGTGGGCAGCCTGCGGAACACCCGCCGTCGCGGCGACAGCCTCGTCGCGCAGGCCGACCAGGCCAGCCGGGCCGTCGCCGAGCACGCCAACGTGCCCGGCGCGTACGTGACCGCCGTGCTGGGCCGGATGGACCTGCGTACCGGTCGCTGCGAACTGCTCAACGCCGGGCACGTCCCGCCGCTGCTGGTCCGGGGCGACCGGGTCGTACCGGTGGAGCTGCCCAGCAACTTCCCGCTGGGCATGTTTCCCGAGGAGCGCTACCGCAGCGGGGACATCTCCCTGCTTCCCGGCGACCGGCTGGTGATCGTCACCGACGGGATGCGCGAACGCAATGCCGCCGACCTGGACCTGGCCGCGGCGCTGCTCGAGATCGCCCACCTGCACCCGCGCGAGGCGGTCCGGGCGCTCTCGGACAAGGTGCTGGCGACGGCCGGCCCGGTGCTGGCCGACGACGCGACCCTGCTCATCATCGACTGGTACGACAGCCACGGGCCACGCCGTACCGCCGCCGGCGCTGACATCGCCCGCGCCAGCACCCGCTGAACCACGCTCAGGACGCCGCCGGGGACGCCGCCTCGGCGTCCTGCACGGTGTCGAAGGATTCGATGACCCGATCCACCGATGTGATCGACAGCACCTTGCGTACCGAAGGCTGGACTCCAGCCAGGCAGAGCCAGCCGTCCCGCGCCCGCATCGCCTTGTAGGCGATCACGAGCGCGCCCAGGCCGCTGGAGTCCATGAACCCGACGGCAGCGAGGTCGACCACCACCACCCGGGTTCCGCTCTCGACCGCCTCCAGCAGCCCGTCACGCAGACGCGGTGTGGTGCTCATGTCCAGATCGCCGGCGACCTCCACCACCGTGCCGACGCGCCCTCGCCGGGTTGCCAACGCGAAATCCACCACTCCCCCTCACGTGCGCTGCGCCGATCCGCTGTGCGGTGCCTGCTCGCCCCCTACCGTGCCAGATGCCGAGACCGAACGCCTTCCGAAGGTTCCCGATCCGTCGTGGCGGCACGGGTATCGGGGCACCCGGCCGTGGGTATGACAGGGTGATCCGGGCTGGCGACGCACGGGTCTGGAAGGGGGCTGAGCGATGCGGGTGGACATGACTGCGTCGCTCCCGCGCCAGCCGTCGGCGGTGGCCCGAGCCCGGCACATACTCGCCACCCTGCTGAGCCTGACCGACATCGGCGACGACGTTCGCGCCAACCTGGCGGTCCTGATCAGCGAGGCGTGCTCCAACGCGGTGATCCACGCCGATCCCAGCGGCGCTGTCGACCTCACGATCAGCATCGACGACGACGTCTGTGTCCTCGAGGTCGGCAACCGGGGCAGCACCCCGGACGCCGCCAAGCTCGACGCCGACCTTCCCGCGCCGCTGACCATCGGCGGCCGTGGACTACCGCTGATCGCCGCGCTCTCGGACGTGGCCGCGTTCGTCGACGGGCCACCGGACCAGGTGCTGCTGCGCATCACCAAGAACCTCAGCGGGGTACGAGCAGCGCCGTAGCGCCGACCCTCGCGTCGGGTCGCAACCCACTCGACACAGCATTGACATATTTCACTGCCAGATCTAGCGTCGGGGCCGAATCGATTCGGCCGTGGACCGGGTGCTCCGATCGACGGCCGGGCGTGGCGTTCGGGCGTACGACGTGGCCGCCGACGATTCGACGACCCTCTGGTCCCGCTTGGGCGGCGGAACCAGCGGTGCAGACCCATGGCGACGAGCCGGTCGGTCCGTGGGCACACCGCGTCGGGGTTTCGTCCGCGCCGAGCGGCGTCGGCAGCGGTGAGCGGTGGCGTGTCGTGGTCGCCGTGGATCCCCTCACCTATCACTTCGTGCCGATTGGCGGGAGCCCATCATGACAGGACGTAGACCCATCCTCGGTTCTCTTGCGACGGCGGCGCTCGTCGTCGCGACCGTGGGTGCGGCGATAGTGACCGGTGGCGTGAGCACCACCGCGTCGGCCGCGAACGTCGCAGCGGCCGCAGCAACCGCCGGGTGCGGCAAGGCGCCCACGCTGACCAGCGGTCAACGGTCCATCCAGAGCAGCGGTCAGAACCGTAGTTTCATCCTGCGGATCCCTGACAACTACGACCGGAACCACCCGTACCGGCTGATCTTCGGATTCCACTGGAACGGCGGCACCATGAACGACGTCGACGGCGGCGGGTCCGACGGTGCGGCCTGGTCCTACTACGGCCTGCGCCAGCAGGCCAACAACAGCACCATCTTCGTCGCCCCCCAGGGCAACGGAAACGGCTGGGCCAACCCCGGCGGCCAGGACGTCACCTTCGTCGACAACATGATCAGCCTGATCGAGGCCGACCTCTGCGTCGACACGTCGCAACTCTTCGCGCTCGGCTTCAGCTACGGCGGCGGCATGAGCTACTCGCTGGCCTGCTCCCGCGCCAACGTCTTCCGCGCCGTCGCCGTCTACTCCGGCGGCCAGCTCAGCGGTTGCGGCGGCGGCACCCAGCCGATCGCGTACATGGGCATCCACGGCATCGGGGACCCGGTGCTCAACATCTCCGCCGGGCGGTCCCTGCGGGACACGTTCGTGCGGAACAACGGATGCACGGCACAGAGCCCTCCCGAGCCGAGAGCGGGCAGCCTGACCCACATCACCACCACGTACTCCGGCTGCCGGTCCGGCTATCCGGTGGTCTGGGCCGCCTTCGACGGCGGGCACACCCCCGGCCCGGTGGACGGCGGCGGGGACAGCGGCGCGCGGACCTGGACCAAGGGCGAGGTGTGGCGGTTCTTCACGCAGTTCAGCAGCACCGACCCGACGCCGAGCCCGACCGTGTCGCCCACCGGCAACCCGACCACCCCGCCACCGAGCAGCACGTCGGCGGTGCGCAACACCGCCTCCGGCCGCTGCCTGGACGTCAACGGCGCCTCGCAGACGAACGGCTCGGCGGCGATCATCTGGGACTGCCACGGCCAGAGCAACCAGAGCTGGACCTCGACGGCGTCGCAGGAACTGCGGGTGTTCGGCGGCAAGTGTCTCGACGTCAACGGCGCCGCCACGGCGAACGGCAGCTCGGTGATCATCTGGGACTGCAATGGCCAGTCCAACCAGCAGTGGCGGTTCAACTCCGACGGCTCGATCACCGGGGTCGGGTCCGGTCGGTGCCTCGCCCTGGTCAACAACGGGACTGCCAACGGCACCCGCGCCGAGATCCGGGACTGCAGCGGCGCCGCCAACCAGCGGTGGACCCGAAGCTGAGCCCGGCGGTCGCCTCCAGCGCGCAACGGTAGGGATCGCGCTCGGCGGCGGAACCGTCAGGTTCCGCCGCCGAGCCACTCGGCCGTACTCCGACAGGCCACATTCATCAAATCTTTTTAGGTCGCTGTGCGAAGTCCGTCGATGCAAATGGCGGTAATTGAGCGCAGTAGTGGCATTGACCGGCGATCCATGCGGTGCTTAACATACGACGTCTGCTCATCAACGATCTTCGATCATCGGCCCCAGCGCCTTGCGACAGCTCGACAACCTGCCGTACGGCTTCGGGTGTCGGGACGGTCCGGGAGGCGAATCAGATGTTCGGTAGAGAGAGTCGGCGGCGCGGTGCCGGCGAGGCGGCACGACGCCGGTCATGGCGACACACGCGACGTCCACGTCGGTTAACGGCCGCCCTGGTGGGGGCGCTCGTCGGGGCGGCAGCCGTACTGACCGTCGTCGCCTCCCCCGCTCAGGCGGCGACCGCCATCACGATCAACGGCGGGTCCGGTGGACGGGCGCTCGACGGGATCGGCGCGGTCAGTGGCGGCGGTGGCAACAGCAGACTTCTGATCGACTACCCGGAACCGCAGCGCAGTGACATCCTGGACTACCTGTTCAAGCCGGGCCGTGGCGCTGCGATGCAGCTGCTGAAGACGGAGATCGGCGGCGACACGAACTCGACCTCCGGCGCGGAGCCCAGCCACGAGCACACCCGGGGCAGCATCAACTGCAACCGGGGCTACGAGTGGTGGCTGATGGAGCAGGCGCGGACGCGCAACCCCAACATCGCCCTGGCGGGCCTGGCGTGGGGAGCACCGGGCTGGATCGGCAACGGCAACTTCTGGTCCAACGACTCGATCGAGTACCTGGTCGCCTGGCTGGACTGCGCGGGCACCCACGGGCTGACCATCAACTACCTCGGCGGGTGGAACGAGAAGGGCTACAACGCCACCTGGTACAAGAACCTGCGGTCCACCCTGAACTCCCGCGGCTACAGCAACGTCAAGATCGTTGCCTCGGACGACTTCGGCTGGGGCGCCGCCGACGAGTCGCTGCGCGATCCGGCGTTCGCCAACGCCGTACAGGTCTTCGGCAGCCACTACGTCTGCGGCTACCGCAGCGCCCAGAGCAGCTGCCCCAGCTCCAACAACGCGATATCCACCGGCAAGGCGCTCTGGGCCAGCGAGAACGGCTCCGACGACTACAACGCCGGCGCGCAGGCGCTCGCCCGGGGCATCAACCGTGGCTACATCGACGGCAAGATGACCGGCTACATCAACTGGCCCGCCATCGCCGCCATCACCCCCAACATCCCGTGGGCGACCACGGGCGTGGCGGTGGCCCAGCAGCCCTGGTCCGGCGCCTACTCGATCGGCAAGAGCACCTGGGTGATGGCACAGACGACGCAGTTCACCGCCCCGGGCTGGCGCTACCTCGACTCTTCGAGCGGCTACCTCGGCGGCAACCGCAACAACGGCAGCTACGTGTCGCTGAAGTCCACCAACAACAGCGACTACAGCACCATCATCGAGACGATGGACGCCGGATCGGCGCAGACCCTCGACTTCACCGTCACCGGCGGACTGTCCACCGGCACCGTCCACGTCTGGGCCACGAACGTCAGGTCGAACAACAGCGCCGACCACTTCGTGCGGGGCAGCGACCTCACGCCGAGCGGCGGGCGTTTCTCGCTCACCGTCCAGCCCGGCTACGTCTACAGCATCACCACCACCAGCGGGCAGGGCAAGAGCACGGCGACCAGCCCCGCGCAGGGCACCCTGAAGCTGCCGTACAGCGACACGTTCGACAGCTACGACGTCGGGCGTGAGGCCAAGTACCTGATGGACCAGCAGGGTTCGTTCGAGATCGCGGCCTGCGGGGGCGGCCACTCGGGCCGGTGCGTCCGGCAGATGTCGGAGCAGACGCCGATCTTCTGGACGTCGGGCCAGGCCGAGCCGTACACGCTGTTGGGTGACCTGAGCTGGCGTAACTACACGCTCTCCTCCGACGTCATGCTGGAGAAGTCCGGCTACGCGCAGCTCATCGGGCGGGCGAACACGTACAACCACCAGGGGCCGCAGAACCTGAACGGCTACTACTTCCGGGTGACCGACGGTGGCGCGTGGTCGATCCGGAGCAACAACACCAGCGGCAACTGGCGCACGCTGGCCAGCGGGAACACCTCGGCGCTGGGCACCGGGCGCTGGCACACCCTGGCGTTGACGCTCAACGGGAGCACCCTCACGGCGAGCATCGACGGCACCACCGTCGGCACGGCCTCCGACTCGACCTGGGTCGCCGGCCAGATCGGTTACGGCACGGGTCAGGGAGTCAGCGCCCAGTTCGACAACCTCTCCGTCACGCCGGTCGGCAACTCCGGTGAACCGGGTGCGACCGGCACGATCCGGGGCGCGGGCTCCAACCGGTGCCTGGACGTCAACGGCCAGAGCCAGGCCGACGGCGCGGTCGTGCAGATCTGGGACTGCAACAGCGGCGCGAACCAGCAGTGGACGCTCACCAGCAGCAACCAGCTCACCGTCTACGGCAACAAGTGCCTCGACGTGGCCAGCAGCTCGACGGGGAGCCGCGCGCGGATCATGACCTGCAACGGCGGCGGCGGCCAGCAGTGGCGCGTCAACGGCGACGGCACGATCACCGGCGTCGCCTCGGGGCTCTGCCTGGACGTCAACGGCGCGGGCACGGCCAACGGCACCGCCGTGCAGATCTGGACGTGCACCGGCGGCAGCAACCAGCAGTGGATCCGCGGCTGAGCGGGTAGCGGGTCCACGCCAGACCCGTACCCCCGATCGATGGCTCCCGGCCGCTCACCCGAGCGGCCGGGAGTCGCCGTTCGGGCGGACGGCGCGGGCTCCACGTCGGAGAGTGAGGGCGTATCGTGTGCTGGCTGCGCCGCCTCGGGCCGACCCCGGGTGCGGCCGGCGGTGGTCACCCGGGGGAGGTCTGATGGCGCAGTTCCCGAACGCGGACTTCGGCGCGGCGACCGAAGACTTCGTCGCTTCCTGGGCGGCGGGCATCTCCGAGCGGGCCGCCCGTGCGCACGAGTTGTCGGAGCGCGTGGCGGCGATGTCGGCGACCGCCGAGGGCGCGGACGGCGCGGTCCAGGTCACCGTCGCGGCGTCCGGCGCCATGACCGACCTGCGGCTCGACGACCGGGTGCTGCGCTGGCGGGCGGACGAGATCGCCGCCGAGGTGCTGGCCGTGATGCGCCGGGCGCAGGGCCGGTTGACGCCGCAGGTGGCCGAGGCGGCCGCCGAGACCGTCGGCGCCGACTCCGAGACCGCCCGCGCCGTCGTGGGCAGCTACGAGTCGCGCTTCCCGGAGGTGCCCGAGGAGGACGAGCAGGGGTACGGCCCGTGGGGTGACCGTGGGCGCTGAGGCAGCCGGCTTCGAGGTCACCACGGCGGCGGTGAGCACACACGCCCGTTCCGTCGACCGGATCTCCACGGGAATCGGCATCGCACACGACGCGGCCGCGTACGTGCGGATGGGTGCCGACGCGTACGGGCACCTGCCCGTCTGTCAGGCGCTCCCCTTCCTGCTGGACTTCCTCCAGGGCCCGGCCGCCGAGGCGCTCGCGGCGGCGCAGGAGGCGTTGCACAGCGCGGCCGGGGCGCTCGACGAGACGGTGGACGCCTACCACGACACCGACGCGACGATCTCCGCCTCCCTCGGGCGGATGCACCGGTGAGCACCGACGTCGCGAACCCGCTGATCGCTGCCCGGCAGGACACCACCACCTCGTACAGCGGCCTCGGTCTCGTCGAGAGCCTGGTCGACCTGCGTAACGGCATCGAGAGCGGCTCCTGGGTCGACCTGACCATCGGCGGCTTCGGTACGTCGATGGAGGTGCTGGCGACCTGCGTCGACCCAATCGGTTCGATCGTCTCGTGGGGGGTGGCCTGGCTCATCGAGCACGTCAAGCCACTCTCCGACGCCCTCGACTGGCTGGCCGGCGACCCGGACCAGATCACCGCGTACGCGCAGACGTGGCACAACGTCTCCCGGCAGGTCAGCGACCAGGCCACCGCCCTGTCCGAGGCGGTCCGGACCGAGATCGCCACCTGGACGGGCCCCGCGTCCGAGGCGTACCGCCGCTACAGCGACCAGCACCTGCGTCATCTCGCCGGCCTGGCGGACGCCACCGATCTGATCGGCACCGTCGTCGAGGGCGCGGGCCTGCTGGTGGCGCTGGTCCGGGAACTGGTCCGGGACCTCATCGCCGACTTCGTCTCGGTCCTCGCCGTCCGGCTGTGGGTGTGGCTCGCCGAGGCCGGCCTGACCCTGGGCGCGGCCACTCCCCTGGTCGCCGCGCAGGTCTCCTCGCTCGTCGCCAAGTGGGCCGCCAAGGTTTCCGGGCTCCTCACGGCGCTGGCCCGCAGCGTCAGCCGCCTGCGGCCAATCCTCTCCAAGCTCGGCGAACTGCTCGACGCCCTGCGCACGGCGTTGCGGGGCCTGCGGCGTACCCCGGGCGGGTCGCGCTCCACCGACATGCCGGCCCCCGGTCCGGGCGCGCGCGGCTACACCGACCCGGCGGGCGGCGGCCAGCCGCCGCCGTGGGCCCGGCAGGACGACTGGCCACCCGACGTCGACCGCGGACCGGGCGGCGGCGGGCCAAGCGGCGGCGGACCGGGCGGTGGCGGGCCGGGCGGTGGCGGGCCGGGCGGTGGCGGTGGCACGTCGCACGACGGTGGCACGTCGCACGACGGTGGCACGTCGCACGGTGGTGAAGAGCCGACGGACCCCGACGGGAATGCCGCGCCGGACTCCGGCTCCAACGCCGATCCGCTGACGCCTGATCACGCGAGCGAGGCCGAGTTGCGGCTGCTCGGCAGAGAGGTACACAGCATGACCGAACTCGACCCCGGCGGACACGTCAACGACGCGTACGAGGTCACGTTCACCGACGGTACGCACGGCGTCTACAAGCCGAACGTGCCGGAGAACGAGTTCGTCCAGGTTCGTTCGTCCATCCCGGAGAACGAGTTGGCCCCGCGTGAGGTCGCCGCCTCGCGCCTGGACGAGGATCTGGGCTTCGGCCTGGTGCCGACGACGGCGCGCTGGGACGGACCGCACGGGGCCGGGTCGATGCAGGAGTTCGTGGAGAACACGACCCCGGGCCGCCCGACCAACGCCTATTCGGCCGTCGAGGGCGAGCGGATGGCGGTCCTCGACTACATCAGCGGCAACACCGACCGGCACATGCTCAACTACCTGACCGGGCCCGACGGCCGGCTGGTCGCCATCGACCACGGTTACTCGTTCCCCGAGTCGAACGCCGAACCGTTGCGCTCGGACTTCGTGACGCAGCAGATGAACCGGCCGCTGAGCCCGGAGACGATGGCCCGGCTCCAGGACACCGACCCGGCGGCGCTGGCCGAGCGGCTGCGCGGCACCGGCCTGAGTGAGCAGGCGCTGTCCGGTGCGATGGACCGCTTCAACGAGATCCGTGCCCGGGGCACGATCACGGGCGAGGCGTGGAACGCCTTCCGCCCGCCGAGCCCGTGGTGAGTGAGCCGCAGTGAACCAGGAGGCAGGAATGACCGAGCAGGCGGCGACCAGGGTGGCGCTGTACACGTTCGCCAAGCACACGAAACATCGGGTGGCCGAGTTCAATTGGCAGCCCGGCCAACCGGTGTCGCTGACCATTCTCGATCCGGAGTGGGGTGCAGTCGCACAGGACTTCTACGACAACGGCGTGCCGGCCGGCGCGCACCGGGTGTCGCCGGAGGCCGGCCCGGAGTTCATGCGCGCGCTGCTGCAACGATTCCGCGCGAGCTACTACAAGTTCGTGGACGAGAGCGACTGATCCGCGCCCTGCCCGGCGGCTTCGCGGCCCTCTTCGTATCCTGGCCGGGGTGAGCGGACCGCGATCCAGCGGTGCAGCGACGGAAGCCGTACCGGAGAGAGGCGACCACAGCATGACGGCGGTACCGAACCAGCGGGCGACCGCCGTACGGTCTTCGGACGCCGGACAGGCGGCGCAGGAGGATCTGCGGGCGCTGTTCGGGCAGTCCATCGCGGTGTTCGCGTCCCTCGGGGGGCCCACGCACGTGGTGGAGGCGGCGAACCCGGCGTTCTTCGCCGCCATCGGTTCCGAACGCGCCCGCACCGGGATCACGGTCGCCGAGCTGCTGCCCGAGTTGGCCGGTCAGGGCTTCCTCGACCTGCTGGACGAGGTCTACCGCACGGGCGAGCCGTACACCGGTCGGGACGCCCGGATCATGCTCGGCGTCGGCCCGCACGCGCGGGAGGCGTTCTTCGACTTCACCTACGAGCCGCGCCGCGACGCCGACGGCACGGTGACCGGGATCCGGGTGATCGGCGTGGAGATCACCCAGGTCAAGCACGCCCAGCGGTTGATGGTCGAGCACCGCGCCCTGCTGGAGCAGATCGCCCGTCAGGCGCCGCTGACCGAGGTGCTGGACGGGATGGCCCGCTGCATCGAGGATCTGACGCCCGAGCAGGTGCTCGTCTCCGTGCTGCTCGCCGACGAGGACGGCCGGCACCTGCGCCACGGGGCCGCGCCGAGCCTGCCCGAGTTCTACAACCAGGCCATCGACGGGATCGCCACCGGCGAGGGTGTCGGCTCGTGCGGCACCGCCGCCTACCGGCGGGAGCCGGTCATCGTCACCGACATCGCCACCGACCCCTTCTGGGCGGACTTCCGGGAGCTGGCGGAGCGGGCCGGTCTCGCCGCCTGCTGGTCGATGCCGATCCTGGCCCGCGACGGCGGCCTGTTGGGCACCTTCGCCATGTACCACCGCACGCCGCGCGTCCCGCAGGACACCGACCTGGCCCTGGCCCGGGTCTTCGCCGACACCGCGGCCCTGGCCATCGAGCGTCACCACGTCGAGCAGGCGAAGACGGCCGCCGAGGCCCGCGCCAGGGCGGCCCACGAGGAGCTGGCGAAGGCGGTGCGCGCGGAGCGGCAGTTGCGCGCCGAGGCGGAGCAGCGTGCGGCCGCCGCCGCGGAGCTCACCGAGCGGATGCGTAACGCCGCGGCCGCCCAGGCCGCCCGACCGCATCCGGAGCACTGCCAGCTCGGCGGGGTCCAGGGCTGCTCCGCACCCGCCAGGATCAAGATCGCCGATTCGTGGGGCGACTCGGCCTGGGGCTGCGACACGCACGTGGAGGAGGCCATCCTCAACGTGCGGTCGGTGTTCATCGCCAACGAGGAACTCGGCGGCCTCGCCGCGTACGTCAACCGCTGACCGCCCCGGCGCGACGGCCGGTCAGGCCGCGACGGCCGCCCGGACGTCGTCGTCGGCCTCGCGCAGCCGTGCCGCGGCCTCCTCGGCGGTGCAGTGCGCGAGCAGCAGCACGATGGCCGTCTTGGCGTGGCCGTGCGCCGCGGCCAGCGCCTCCGCGGCCGTGTCGAGATCGGTGTCGGCGGCCTCGGCGACGATGCGACGCGCCCGGTCGACGAGCTTGGCGTTGGTGGCGTTCATGTCCACCATCAGGTTGCCGTAGACCTTGCCGAGCCGGGCCATCGTGGCGGTCGAGAGCATGTTGCAGACGAGCTTCTCGGCGGTGCCGGCCTTGAGCCGGGTCGAGCCGGTGAGCACCTCGGGGCCGGTGGGCACCTCGATGGCGACGTCGGCGTGCCGGCTGATCACCGCGTCGGTGTTGCAGGCGACGGAGACGGTGCTCGCCCCCCGCGCGCGGGCGTGCGCCAACCCACCCACCACATACGGGGTACGACCGCTGGCCGCGAGCCCCACCACCGTGTCGCGGTCGCTGACGCCGATCGCGTCGAGATCGGCGACGGCACGGTCCGGGTCGTCCTCCGCGCCCTCGACGGCGACGCCGAACGCGCCCGCCCCGCCGGCGAGCAGACCGACGACCCGCTCGGGCGACGTACCGAAGGTCGGTGGGCACTCGACGGCGTCGAGCATGCCGATCCGGCCGCTGGTGCCGGCGCCCAGGTAGATCAACCGACCGCCTCGGCGCAGCGAGGCCACGACGACGTCGACGGCGGCCGCGATGTCCGGCACGGCCCGGCGGACGGCGTCCGCGACCGTGTGGTCCTCGTCGTTCATGGCGAGGAGCATCTCGGTGGGCGACATGCGGTCGAGGTCGGTGGTGTTGTCGTTGCGGGTCTCGGTGCCGAGGGTGCTGAGGTCCACGGGGTGTTCGTTCCTCTCGCTGGTGACTCAGTCGCCGACCGGGCGAGTGCTCCCTGACCAGTTCGGCGACGCGCGCCAGATCGTTGAGAATCCGCCGGCAACGCACCGTTTGGGCCTCGCGTCCGCCCCGTATCGGCAGGCTGAGACCACAGCGTAACCAGACCGGACGGGCACTGGCAAAAAGTTTCGGGTTAGTGTGGGCCAACGTCACTTATTGACAACCCCGCTGGTTGGGAGTGAACCGTGCGTCAACTCGACCTTGTCGTGATCGTGCTGTACCTCGTGGTGATCGCCGCCGTCGGACTACGCCTGTCCGGTAAACAGAAGTCGTCCAAGGACTACTTCGTGGGCGAGGGAAAACTGCCCTGGTGGACCGTCTCGTTCTCCGTGGTCGCCACCGAGACAAGCGTTCTGACGGTGATCAGCGTGCCCGGCGGCGCGTACAGCAGTCAGGGCTTCGGCAACGTCGAACTGGCCCTCGGCTACGTGATCGGCCGCGTGATCGTGGCCGCGGTGCTCATCCCGCTCTACAAGCGGGGTGGCTTCGTCAGCGCCTACCAGTACCTCGGTGAGCGGTTCGGCCTGAAACTCCAGGGCCTGGCGTCGATCACCTTCGTCTTCACCCGCCTGCTCGCCGAGGGCGTACGACTGTTCGCCTCGGCCATCCCGATCAAGCTGCTCCTCGACGAGTTCGGGCTGAACGTCGGCTACCAGGCGATCATCATCGTGCTGACACTGATCACGGTGGTCTACACCTACCTCGGTGGCATCAAGGCGGTCATCTGGACCGACGCCATCCAGATGGGCCTCTACCTCGGCGGGGCGATCCTGGCCGTCGCGGTGCTCAGCCACGCCATCGGGTTCGACGGCTACTCGCAGGCGTTGGACGCCGGCAAGTTCCAGCTCTTCGACACCAACTTCGACCTCGCGCACGTGCTCACCAGCCCGTTCGCGCTGCCGACCGCGATCATCGGTGGCGCCATCTTCGCGATGGCCAGCCACGGGTCGGACCAGCTCATCGTCCAGCGCATCCTGTCGACCCGCACGCTGCGCGAGGGCCAGTTGGCGATGGTCTCCTCGGGCATCTTCGTGGTCATCCAGTTCGCGGCGTTCTCGCTGGTCGGCGCGCTGCTCTGGTCGTACAACAAGGGCCAGACCTTCAAGGAGCTGGGCCTGAACAGCACCGACAACCTGTACCCGAACTTCATCCTGCACGCCCTGCCGGTGGGCATCTCGGGCCTGCTGGTCGCCGGCATCCTCGGCGCGGCGATGGGGTCGCTGTCGTCGGCGCTGAACTCGATGTCGAACTCCACGGTCGCCGACTTCATCCACAGCTTCTTCAAGAAGGTCCCGTCGGACGACGCCATGCTCCGGCTCGCCCGGGTGATGACCCTGGTCTGGGCGGTGCTGATGGCGATCTTCGCCTGCGCGTTCAGCTCCAGCACCGGAAACGTCTACCTGACCGGTCTGACCATCGCCGGCTACACCTACGGAGCGCTGCTCGGCGCGTTCCTGCTCGGCCGCCTCGTGAAGCGGGCCAACCAGGTCGACGCGGTGATCGCGTTCCTCGTCACGATCGCGGTGATGACGTACATCGTCCGCTACGTCAAGATCGATGTGACGACGGCCGGCACCACCACCGCGACCGCCATCGCCGCACAGTGGCTGGTGCCGATCGGCGTCCTGATCACCCTGGCCGTCGGCGTGGTGTCGAGCTGGTTCCACCCGGCCCCGACGCCGTACGACCACAGCCGCGTCGACGATGACGACGAGACGACGGCGGCACCCGTGGGCCGGGCATGAAGGAGACCGCCATGCGCGTGATCGGCCTGATGTCCGGCACCTCGTACGACGGCATCGAAGCCGCCGCCGCGGAGTTCGAGCTGACCGGCGACACCCTGCGGATGCGCCCGCTGGGCCGGCTCAGCCACCCGTACCCGGACGAGCTGCGGGCCCGGATCGCCGCCGCCCTGCCACCCGCGCCGACCACCACCGAGGCGATCTGCGTGCTGGACACCGGCATCGGCCAGGCGTTCGCCGCAGCCGGCACGCGAGCCCTCGCCGAGCTGTGCGAGGGGCGGGCCGACCTGGTCGTCTCACACGGCCAGACCATGCACCACTGGGTCGAGGACGGCACGGTCCGGGGCACCCTGCAACTGGGTCAGCCGGCCTGGATCGCCGAGGCCACCGGACTTCCGGTCGTGGCCGATCTGCGCAGCCGCGACGTCGCGGCCGGCGGCCAGGGCGCACCGCTCGTCGCCCTCTTCGACACGCTGCTGCTGCGCGGTCTGCCGGGCATCCCGGCCGCCCTCAACCTGGGCGGGATCGCCAACATCACGGTCGTCGCAGCGGACGCCGACCCTCTCGCGTTCGACACCGGACCGGCCAACGCGCTTCTCGACGCCGCCGTACGCCACTTCAGCGGCGGCGTCGAGGAGTACGACCGGGACGGGCGCGGGGCAGCCGCCGGGCAGGTGAGCCCGGCGCTGCTGCGGCGGCTGCTCGACGAGCCGTACTACCGGCTGCCCAGCCCGAAGAGCACCGGCAAGGAGCTGTTCCACCTGCCGTACCTGCTCGCCGCCCTGGCCGACGTGCCCACCCCGGATTCGCGGGACGTGCTGGCCACGCTCACCCGGCTGACGGCGGTCACGGTGGCCGACGCCTGCCGCGCGCACGGCGTCACCCGGCTCGTGGTCTCCGGCGGCGGGGCGCACAACCCGACGCTGATGGGCCTGCTCGTCGACGAGCTGCCGGGCGTCGACCTGACGTCCAGCGACGAGGTGGGTGTCCCGTCGGACGCCAAGGAGGCGCTGGCGTTCGCGCTGCTGGGCTACCTGACCGTGCACGGGCTGCCGGGCACCCTGCCCTCGGGCACCGGCGCGCGGCACGCCTCGGTGCTCGGCAGCATCACCCCCGGCCGCGAGCCGCTGCGGCTGCCCGCGCCGGGCGGCACCGCCCCGACCAGGCTGCTGATCGTCGCGTCCGACTGACCGCCCCGCACGGGAGGATCCGCCCATGAGCACCGTCGTACCCGCGCCGACCGCCGCCGGCGTCCGCGCCCGCGAGGTCGCCGACCTGCTGCGCTCCCGCCTCGACGATCCGAGCCGGGCCAGCGCCGAGCTGCCCCGGCGGCTCGCGGCGGCGCACGACGCCTCGCCGTACCTGTTCGAGCCGCAGGCGGTGGTCCGCGCCGCCTCGGCGGCCGAGGTGGGCGCGCTGATGGCCGGCGCCCGCGAGGCCGGGGTGCCGCTGACCCTGCGCGGCGGCGGCACCAGCCTCGCCGGGCAGGCCGGCGGCGCGGGGGTCCTGGTCGACGTGCGCACCGACTGGCGCGACGCGGAGGTGCTCGACGACGGGCGGCGCATCCGACTCCAGCCGGGGCTGACGATCCGGCAGGCCAACGCCCGGCTGGCCCGCTACGGCCGTCGGCTCGGCCCGGACCCGGCCAGCGAGGCCGCCTGCACGGTGGGCGGCATGGTGGCCAACAACTCCAGCGGGATGACCTGCGGCACCACCGACAACGCGTACCGCACGATGGAGTCGCTGCGTTTCGTGCTGCCGTCCGGCACGGTCGTCGACTCCGCCGCCCGCGACGCCGACGAGCGGCTGCGGGCCGCCGAACCCGAGCTGCACGCCGGGCTGCTGCGGCTGCGCGACCGGGTGCGGTCCGACCCCGGCTCGCGGGCCACCGTCGAGCGGCTGTTCGCGATGAAGAACACCATGGGGTACGGACTGAACTCGCTGCTCGACCACCGCAGCCCGGTCGACATGCTCGCCCACTTGATGATCGGCAGCGAGGGCACCCTCGGCTTCGTGGCCGAGGCCGTCTTCCGCACCGTCGAGATCCACCCCCATGCCGCCACCGGGCTGCTCATCCTGCCCGGTCTCACCGACGCCACCGACGCGCTGCCCGCCCTGCTCGCCGCCGGCGCGCGTACCGCCGAGCTGCTGGACGCGGCCGCGTTGCGGGTCAGCCAGCGCGACCCCGGCGCGAGCGCGACCCTGCGCGGGCTGACCGTCACCGGTCACGCGGCGCTGCTGGTGGAGTTCGCCGAGGACAGCGCGGAGCACCTGGCCGCGACGCTCGCCGACGCCCGGCGAGTGCTCGACCGGCTGCCGGCCGTCACCGGCACCGAGCTGACCCGTGACCGGCGCGAGCGGGCCCAGCTCTGGCACCTGCGCAAGGGCCTCTACACGGCGGTCGCCGGGGCCCGACCACCCGGCACCACGGCCCTGCTGGAGGACATCGCGGTGCCGATGCCCCGCCTGACCGGCACCTGCGACGGCCTGATCGAGCTGTTCGAGCGGCACGGGTACGCCGACGCGGTGATCTTCGGACACGCGCGCGACGGCAACCTGCACTTCATGCTCACGCAGTCCTTCGACACGCCGGCCGAGATCGACCGCTACGCGCGGTTCACCGACGACATGGTCGACCTCGTGCTCGCCGAGGGCGGCACCCTCAAGGCCGAGCACGGCACCGGCCGGGCCATGGCGCCCTTCGTCCGCCGGCAGTACGGCGACGAGCTGTACGACGTCATGCGCGAACTCAAGCGGCTGTGCGACCCGAGCGGCCTGCTCAACCCGGGCGTGCTGCTCAACGACGACCCGAGCGTGCACCTGCGGCAGCTCAAGGCCGTCCCGACGGTCGACGAGGAGTTGGACGCCTGCGTGGAGTGCGGCTACTGCGAGCCGGTCTGCCCCACCGCCGACGTCACCACCACGCCCCGGCAGCGCATCGTGCTGCAACGGCAGATCGCCCTCGCCACCGCCGCCGGTGACGAGGAGCGCCGCCGGGAGTTGACCGACGACTACGCGTACGCGGCGGTGGACACCTGCGCCGCCGACAGCCTCTGCGTCACCGCCTGCCCGGTCGGCATCGACACCGGAGCCGCGATGAAGCGGCTGCGCGCCGAGCGGCACAGCCCCCGCGCGCAGCGCACCGCAGCCGGTGTGGCGCGGCACTGGAAGGCCGCCGTGACCGGTGTCCGGGTCGGGCTGAACGCCGCGCACGTCACCCCGACGCCGGTGGTCCGCGCCGCTACCGGGGTGATCCGGTCCCTCGGTGGCACCGAACTCGTACCACAGTGGAGCGACGACATCCCCCGGGCCGGCGCGTCCCGTCCGACGCCGCGCAGCGCGCCGGACGCCCAGGCGGTGTTCTTCGCGGCCTGCATCGGCAGCGTCTTCGCGGCCCAGGACGGTCCGTCCGGCGGCTCGGCGGCGGCGTTCCTGCGCCTGTGTGACCTGGCCGGGGTGCCGGTGGTCGTACCGGCCGGCACGGCGGGTCTGTGCTGCGGGACGCCCTGGCAGTCCAAGGGCTACCCGGCCGGGCACCGCGAGATGGCCGAGCGCACCCTGGCCGTGCTCTGGGCCGCCAGCGACCACGGCCGGCTGCCCGTCGTGTGCGACGCGTCGTCCTGCACCCACGGTCTCGCCCAGTTGACCGCCGCGCTCGCCGAGGAAGACCGGGCGCGGTACGCCGGGCTGCGCTTCGTCGACAGCGTCACCTTCACCGCGCGGCACCTGCTGCCGGCGCTGCCCGAGGCCCGGCGACTCGGTTCGCTCGCGCTGCACCCCACCTGCTCCACAGTGCACCTCGACGGCGTCGACGACCTGCACACGGTGGCTCGGGCCGTCGCCGACACGGTGACCGTGCCGGACAGTTGGGGCTGCTGCGCCTTCGCGGGTGACCGGGGACTGCTGCACCCCGAGGTCACCGCCGGCGCGACCGCGGCCCAGGCCGCCGAGGTCAACGAGCGCCCGCACGACGCGTACGCCTCCTGCAACCGCACCTGCGAGATGGGCATGAGTCGGGCCACCGGACAGCCGTACCGGCACGTGCTGGAGGTGCTCGCCGAGGCGGTCGAGCCGCCGGCCTAGCCGCCGGCCGTCGGCGTTCGGGCGGTGTGCGCGCGGCGCAGCAGCGCGGCGGCGAGCAGACCACCAGCCAGTACCGCAGCGGCGCCGACCAGTTGCCCGGTCTCCAGCGCGGAGGCGAAGGCGCTGGTCACGGCCGCCCGCTGCGGTCCCTCCCCCGCGGCGGCGAGCGCCGCCGGGAACGAGTCCGCGCCGGCCAGCGCGGCGGGCAGCAGCGCCGCGAACCGAGCGTTCAGGACCGCGCCGAGTACGGCGATGCCGAGGCTGCTGCCGACCTCGGTCATGGTCCCGTCCACTCCGGCGCCGGCGCCGGCCTTCTCGGCCGGGATCGCGCTCATCACCGCCTCCACGATCGCCGGGTTGGCCAGCGCGCAGCCGACGCCCATGACGAGCAGGCCAGCGAGCAGCACCCCGTACCCGTCGTCCGACCGGAGGGTCACCGCCGCGAGGCCGGCCGCGAGCAGGGTCATGCCGACGGCGATGGCGGCGGCCAGCCCGAGACGACGGATCACGGCGGCCGCCACCCCGCTGACGTTGAGCAGCACGATGGACAGCGCGAAGGGGGCCATGCGCAGGCCCGCCTCCCAGGCCGGATAGCCACGGACGAACTGGAGGTGCTGGGTCAGCAGGAACAGCGCGCCGGTCGCCCCGAAGGTGACCAGGACGACCCCGGACACCGCGCCGACGAACTGCCGGTTCCGGAAGAAGTGCAGGTCCAGCATGGGGTGGGCGATCCGCCGCTCCCAGCGGACGAACCAGCCGAGCAGGAGTACGCCGGCACCCGCCGTACCGACCACCTCGGTCGAGGCCCAACCCCGCTCCGGCCCGGCGATGATCGCGAAGACGACCGCGGTCAGCCCCGCGGTGGAGAGCGTCGCGCCCCACCCGTCGAGCCGGCCCCCGGTCGTGCCACGGGACTCGGGAACGAGCGCCCGCCCGACGAGCAGGCAGACCAGCACGATGGGGACGTTCAGCAGGAAGATGGCACCCCACGGCAGGTGGGCCAGGATGGTGCCACCGATCGGCGGCCCGACCGCGAAGCCGAACGCGCTGGTGGCGGCCCAGATGCCGATGGCGCGGGAGCGTTCGGGCCCGTCGAAGACCTGCATCGCCACCGCGAGCGTCGACGTGACCAGCAGCGCCCCGCCGACGCCCATCCCCGCCCGTGCGGCGATCAACTGACCGCTGCTGCTCGCGAGGCCCGCCGCCAGCGAGCCGAGTCCGAACAGGACGAGCCCGGCGAGCAGCATCCGGCGTCGCCCGTACCGGTCCGCGGCCGCGCCGGCCGTGAGCAGCAGCCCCGACAGGGCCAGGGCGTACGCGTTGATCATCCACTGCGCGTCGGCGGTGCTGGCGCCCAGCTCGCTGGTGAGCACCGGCACCGCCACGGTCAGCACCGTGTTGTCCAGCACCACGACGAGCTGGGCGACGCAGAGCACGGCCAGGACGAGCCAGCGGTGTGGTGGTCGGGCCGACGCCGTGGGAGCGGCGACCGCCTGGGTGAGCGTCACACCGCCGCCCGTACGCCGGTCGACCCGCGCTCGGTCGCCGGGTCGGAGGCGGCGTGGGGTGTGCGCGGGAACCGACGCTGGTGCGCCAGACCGAGGGCGACCCCGGCGGCCACCAGCACGACGGCGGCGACCGCCACCGGCGGGTAGCCGACCCGGTCCGCGGCCGCCAGGCCCAGCGAGGAGGCGACGAACGAGCACACCAGGCCGAACGACGACAGGACGGTGAAATCGGTGCCACCGGTTCCCGGCCGCGAATAGTCCATGTTGACCGTGTAGAGCACGACGTTGGCGATCGTGTAGGCCACCATGAAGCAGCAGAGCGCGACGACGGTCCCGCCCAGCGGGGCACGGCCGTTCAGCAACGGCAGCAGCATCGTCGTCGACACCACGAGGGCCACCCCGCCGGCCACGAGCATCGGGCCGCGACCGAACCGGCCGACGCCAACCCCGGCGACCAGCCCGGCCACGATGGCCGGCGCGCTGGTCACCACACCGGTCACCACCCCGATCCGGCCCAACGACCATCCCGCGTCCACCAGGGCGGGCGTGACCAGCGCGTACGCCATGCCCGCGCCGACGTAGACCAGTGGCACGACGCCGAAGGTCCACCGCCGGCAGCCGGGCTGGCCGAACACCGACAGCAGCGCCCGGTAGGCGGTACCGACGCGGTCGACCCGATCGGTACGGGCCGGCTCGGCGAACCGCCACACCACCAGCAGCCCGACCGCGGTCATCGCGGCCAGCAGGCCGACCGCCGGCACCCAGCCGAACCGGTCGTAGACCAGTACGCAGGCGCCGCCGCCGAGCAGGTTGCCGAGGTAGCTCGCCGCCACCTGGATGCCGTTGCCGGTCCCCCGGTCCGCCTCGTGGAGCATCCGCACGGCGACGGCGTCCACGGCGATGTCCTGGGTGGCGGAGAAGAAGACGTACGCGGCGCAGATGGCGATGACCGGACCGAGCGCGTCGGCCGGACGGGGAAACGGCAGCAGGGCCAGCAGGACCAACACCAGGGCGCTCTGGAGGACGAGCAGCCAGGATCGGTAGTGGCCGTGCCGACGGGAGCCGTACCGGTCGAGGATCGGCGCCCAGAGGAACTTGGCGGGCCAGATCACGCCGACGACCTGGAGCAGCGCGAGGGTGTCCAGCGAGGTGCCGCCGTCGCGCAGGATGGCGGTCAGTCCGACGGTGATGAAGCCGATGCCGAGGTACTGCGTGACGTACAGCGCGGTGAGGGTGCCGAGCCGGCCTCTCACGGGGCTCTCCAGTAGCCGAGCGAGGTCAGCCGGTCCTTGTCCACGCCCAGCGTCCGGCGGATGTGCCGGGTGATGCCCCGGGTGGTGGCCGCCTCGCAGGCGACCCAGTAGTGGGCCGCGTCGTTGGCCGGCAGATCTGAGCGGACGGTGTCGACGAGGTGCTGGCCGCTGGCGTCCCGGGGCACCCAGGTGACGTCGTGGTGTGCCCGGGCGCGCGGCGCGAGGGCCTTCTCGCCCTCGTGGGCGTACTCGAGCCAGATCGTCGCCGGGATGTCGGCACCGGCGTCGAGCAGGCTGTTGACCGCCGGCAGGGAGGCCGCGTCGCCGACGAGGTAGAGGTGCTCCGGCGCGGGGTCGGGCAGTGCGAAGGCGCTGCCCTGCACGGTGGCGACGATGGTGTCGCCCACCCGCGCCGAGGTCGCCCAGCGGGCGGCGCAGCCGTCATGGATGGCGAATTCGAGGCTGAACCGGCCGGTGGCCGGGTCGGGGTCGACGAGCGTGTACGCCCGCTGGTGCGCCCGCCCGTCGTTGTCGAACCACAGTCGGACCCACATCGTGGGGTGGACGCCGCACGCCGCCAGCAGGCCGCCGTCGTCCAGGAGCAGCCGCTGGTAGTGCCCGTCCACCGACTCGGTGGCCCGCACCGTCAACTGAAAGTCCCGGCCTCCCATGGCCTTGAGGACCAGGGCTTCCCAGTTCCGCTTCACGCACCCTCCAGGTAAGGCGAACCTTTGTTAGGGCAGGCTAACCTACCTTCGCCGCAGGCGGAACGCGCGTCCCCCTCGCGCCATCCCAGCCCGCAGCAGCAAAGGAGCACGACATGACATACCAGGAGAAGATCACCGGCCTCGGCGAGCTCACGCTGACGCCCGTGGCGCCCGACCGGGACGCGGCGCTCCTGCACCGCTGGGTCACGCTGCCCCGGAACTCGTTCTGGGGCATGGGGACACACACCCTCGACCAGGTCCGCGAGATCTACACCTTCGTCGAAGGCCTGCCCACGCACCACGCGTACCTGATCCGCGTCGACGGGGAGCCGGTCGGCCTGTTCCAGACCTATCAGCCCGAGGCGGACCCGGTCGGCGAGCGGTACGCCGTACAGCCCGGCGACATCGGGATGCACCTGCTGCTCAGCCCGGCCCGGCACCTCGCCCGTGGTCTCACCGACGCGGTCGGTCCGGCCCTGGCGCGGTTCCTGTTCCGCGACCCGGCCGCGCGGCGGATCGTCGTCGAGCCGGACGTCCGCAACCACCTCGCGCTGCGCCGCCTGGAGATCGAGGGGTTCACCTTCGACGCCGAGATCGACATGCCGGACAAGCGCGCCCAGCTCGCGTTCCTCACCCGGTCCCGCTTCGAGGCCGACCACCCGGCCGGCTGACCACCGGATCAGCGATTCGCGCTGAGGAAGCCGATCAGCGTCGCGGCCCACCAGCCGAGCTGGGAGGTGAGGGCGGCGGCGACGCCGGGCAGCAGAGCGGACCAGCGTGGGCCGTCCTGGACCGCGACGAGTCGATCCCGTACCCGGCCGAGGAAGAGTCCGTTGAGGCCGACCACGAGCACCGCGACCAGCTTGACCCACACCAGCGCGGAGGACGTGTCCGGTCCCAACGCCGCGCCGCTGACCACCAGACCGACGAGGCCCAGCCAGATGAGCGGGTGAGCCGCCCGTGCCGCGTTCAGCACGGCGTCGAGCGGTTCGCGACGCAACAGCCAGCGCAGGCTGAACCAGTCCACCGTCAACACCGCGCCGAAGCCCACCACCAGGCAGGTCAGGTGGCAGAAGAGGGCGAGCATCCGCCCGCCCGGGGAGAGGGTGACGTGCGGCGCGGCGAGAATCGCGAGCAGCCACCCCAGGCCCACCAGCGCGCTCGCCCGGACCAGGGTGGCGTGACCCGTGGCACGGCGGTGCCCACCGCGCCAACCCGCCGTCGGTGTGGTCGCGGCACCCCGGCGGGGTGACCCTGCCCCACCGGTACGACCTCGCCGGACGCTGTCCGCGTACCCGGTCGTCGCGGCACGATGGGCAGCCCGCGACACCCGCGCCGGACCGCCGACGGTGTCGTACAGGTCAGTGGTCCCCATCGCCGGTCGAGCCGGGACGACCCGCCAGAGCGCTCAGCTCGGCGGCCCGCGTCGTCTGGATCCGGCCGGCGAGCGCCCGCACCTCCGGGCTGCCCCCGGCGTTCTGCTCGCCCCGGCACAGCACCACCGTCTGCTCAAGATGCGCCCGGAGCAGACCCACGGCCCGGGACGGCACCTCGGCGTCGGGGGCGGCGCGTAGCTCGGTGAGGCGGTCGTCCGTCACCATGCCGGGCATCTGGTGCCCCTCGTGGATGTTCTGTTCGGGGACGTTGCCGGCGGCCAGCAGACGCCGCAGCTCCGACGCCTCGGCCCGGTGCGCCGTCCGGATGTCACCGAGGATGGCGCGCAACGCGGGGTCGGTCGCCGACGGACGGGTGTCGAGGTGGTCGATCAGCGCGAGGACACCCTCGTCCATCGGGAGCAGCAGTTGGATGAAGGCGTCGTCGGTGCCGTTGAGCAGCACCGACGCGGCCGGCGCGGGAGCTGACGACGCGGGCGCGGCGGGTTGGTCCGGGCGGCTCGCGTTCCAGGTCAGGCCGACGGCCAACGTCGTCGCGGCCAGGGTCACGGCGACGCCGGCGATCCGCCAGGCGGGGGTCTTGAGCGCGGAACCGGTCATCAGCGCGCGGCCTGGAACGCGCGGCCGACAGCCGTCGCCTTGGAACCGTCGCTGAACAACCCGGACTTGTCCTTGTCGGTCGCGGGCAGGCCGAACCAGGCGTACCGCTGCACGTAGGAGAGCTGGCCGAGCATGCTGGTCGCCGCGGTGAGGAAGGCGGCCTGCTGCTCCTGACTGGGGAACACCTGACGCCCGCCGTCGTACCGGATCAGCGCGAACTCGGTCAGCCAGATCGGCTTCTTGTACCGCTGGTAGACGGCTTGCAGGTACTGCCGGAGCTGGTCCACGGCCGCGGCCGTCGTGAAGTCGCCCCCGTACCAGTGCAGGGCGATGAAGTCGACGCGGTGGCCCCGGGCGTCGGCGCCGGCCATGAACCTGCCCAGCCAACCCTGCGGATCCGCCCCGCCCCAGGCGACCGCCGGACTGCTCAGTTTGCTGCCGGTCGCCATCAGTTGCGGCCACAGGTCCAGTGCCTGGTCGACGGTCATGTTGGCCTGCTCGGGCAGGTCCGGCTCGTTGAAGCCGAGCAGGTAGGGCCCGGCCGCCCGGGCCCGGGCCAGCTCTCCGGCGTTGACGTTCTCCGCGCTGCGGATCATGGGAACGAACGCCGCGCCCTTGGGAGTGGTGATGCCGGGATGCTGGGTGCCCCAGGTGTAGTACCAACCGGCCTTCGAGTTGGCCAACGCCTGACTCGCGCCCGCGAAGTTCCACACCCCCACGCCCTTGCGCGCGGAGCTGACCGCCGGCACGACCGGCGCCTTCGAGGGCGACGGACGGACGCTCGGTGACGGCGCCTTGCTCGGCGAGGCGACGACGGTGGGCGAGGCGGGCGGCGCCGCCGCCCAGGAGGGCGTGGCCTGCGGCGCGGCGGCCGGATCAGCCGGCAGGAGCACCACCAACGCGGTGACCGCGGTGACCGCCACCGCCACCGAAGCCGCGAGGGACGGCAGCAGGCCACTTGGCGCGTGCGCCGCCAGGCCGGCGACGTTCGACGACGGCCCGACGGTCGGTGCGACGGCCATGGGCGCGGTCGCCTGCGGGAGGTGGGCGCTGAGGCCGGCCGGCAGCGGCAGCAGCGACATCCCCGCGAGCAGCCGGTCGATCGGCAGGAAGGCGGCGCCCAGGTGACCGCAGAACGCACAGTCCCGGACGTGTCGGCCCAACCGCTTGCGCCACAGCGGGCTCGGGTTGCCGTCCCACTCGGCCGTCACGGCGTGCAGGTCCGGGCACCCGGGTCGTTCGTGCAGCGCGCGGACGACCCCGCGAGCGCTCTGGATCTGCTCCTTCATCCGGTGGATGCGGACCGCGACGTGCCCCGGCGACAGATTCGCCGCCTCGGCGATCTCGGTACGCGTCAGCTCGCCGGTCTCCTCCAACCACCACAGCGACAGCAGTTCCTGGTCGTCCGGATCGAGCCACCGGGTGGCCTCGGCGACCTCACGTCGCTGGTCGGTGAGGCCGAGCCGGAGGATCGTCATCCCGGCGAAGTCGGAGGCGGGGTCGGGCACGTTGTGGATCGCGTCCAGCCCGGCGTCCCGGTTGAGGGCGAGGCGTCGGCGCTGGTCCCAGTCGCGTACCTGCCGGATGGTGATCGCCACCAGCCAGGACCGGTACGCCTCCGGGTCGTTGAGGGTGGGCAGGTGCCGGATCACCCGTACCAGAGTCTCCTGGACGACGTCGTCGACGTCGGCGTGACCGCGCAGCGCGCGCCCGACGATGTTGTAGACCAGCGGAAGCGAGGCCGCCACGAGGTCGTCGAGAGCGCGCCGGTCGCCCTGTCGCGCCGCGACGACCAACCCGGGATCGGCAACTGCCCGACCGGCTGACGACATGGGTTCCACTCCTTGTGCGCTCGGTCCGAACAGCGCCTGTGCGCGCTGACCGCCTCCTGATCGGAGACGAGCGGTGGCAGGTCAGATTACGGTTTTCTGCTCGGACCGGACACCGGCCGCGGCCGTCGGGCGTGAGCTGTCCGACTCACCCTGCCGGGTCCGGCCGACACCGTTACGGTCGAGGCTGCGGTAAGCGGGTGCGGTGCGCAAGGACGGGGACGGGACATGACGGTTCAGATCGATCTCGCCGGTAGGACCGCGCTGGTCACCGGCTCGACCCAGGGCATCGGCGCGGCCATCACGGTCGGGCTCGCCCGGGCGGGGGCGCGGGTGGCCGTGAACGGCCGTACCGCCGCCAGCGTGCGGCGCGCGGCGAAGGCGCTACGCGACGAGGTCCCCGGCGCGGAGGTCGTCGAGGTGGACGCGGACGTGTCGACCGACGAGGGTGCGGCTCGTACGCTCGACCTGCTGCCCAGCGTCGACATCCTGGTCAACAACCTCGGCATCTTCGGACCGACCGAGCCGTTGGAGATCTCGGACGACGAGTGGCGTCGCTACTTCGAGGTGAACGTGCTGGCCGGTGTCCGGCTGACCCGCGCCTACCTGCCGGCGATGATGGACCGCGGTTGGGGACGGGTGCAGTACATCGCCAGTGACTCGGCCGTCGTCATCCCCGCCGAAATGATCCACTACGGCGTCTCGAAGACCGCCCTGCTCGGCGTCTCGCGCGGGTTCGCGAAGGCCGCGGCCGGCACCGGCGTGACCGTCAACTCGGTGCTCGCCGGGCCGACCCACACCGGCGGCGTGGAGGACCTCGTCGCCGATCTGGTGGGCGACAGCCTCCCGTGGGATGAGGCCCAGCGGGAGTTCATGCGGCTGCACCGGCCGCAGTCGCTGCTCCAGCGGCTCATCGAGCCGGAGGAGATCGCCAACATGGTCACGTACCTCGCCTCTCCGCTCGCCTCGGCGACGACGGGCGCTGCGGTCCGGGTCGACGGCGGCTACGTCGACGCCATCGTGCCGTAACGCGGCTAGAGCTGGATGACGTGGCCCACCCGTGGGGGCGTACGACCGGCGAGGACGTCGAGCCAGGCGTCCCGCAGCGCCTCCGGACCGTGGCCGACCCGCACGTCGAGCCATCCGCTCACCTTCGGGACGAACCGCTGCCAGGCGTCGGTGAACCGCGCGTCGAGGCCGTCGCGCCCCCAGTCCCTACCGCGCTTGCGCATCTGCACGGGCGCGAAGAAGACCTCTCCGGCGGCGTCGGCGTTGGGCGTCTGGGTGGTGAGCCCGACGGCGATGTCCCGGACGAGCCGGTCGCCGAGGTGTTCGCGGAGCGCGGCCCGGGTCGCGGGCCCGCCGGACAGGTCGAGGTACGCGGTGTCGACCACGTCGAGGGTGTCGATCGCGTCGTACGGGACGACGTCGTCGTAGCAGCCCAGTGACCGCGTGAACGCGACGTTGCCGGGCGAGGTGAGCCCGATCAGGCGCGCGCCGCGGCCGTGCAGTTCGCACGCGGCGGCGTACGCCGTCTTGCTCGACGCCGACGACAGCACCAGCGACCGCGCGCCGTAGAAGTCGTTGTCGACGACCTGGTCGGCCAGCATGAAGGAGGTGAAGAAGAGCGGCCGGAACAGGATCAGCAGATCCTCCTGCTCGGCCTGGTAGGCCGGGTCGCCGTTGGTCGCCCGGTACGCGTTGTACGGCGAGGGCAGCTCGGCGCGGTGCGGGCTCGCGTCGCGGAACCCGGACGCGTCCACCCGGTCCGGCCGGACCACCAGGTGGGCGGCGGACGGTAGATAGCCGTAGACCCGTTGGCCCACCTCGACGTCGGCGACCGTCGACGCGACCACCTCGGCGAATCCCCACAGCGGGACGAGCCCCCACTGCGCGTCGAGCCCGCGCGGGCCGGGCGGGAAGAACTCCCAGTAGCGCATCGCCTCGCCCAGCACCGCGTAGGTCACGTTGTTGGCGGTGAGGCCGACGCGGTCGACGCGCAGCAGCGCCGCACCATCGGGCAACTCGGGCACGTCGTCGTCGGTGAGCGTGGTCCGGGAGAGATCGTCACGGGCCACGGCGAAGGTCCACGAGTCAGCCATGGTGTGACGCTAGACAGCCTCCGAACCCCAGACAAGTGCACTGGGAGTGCAAAATCCCACTCGGCGGTCAGGGGTGGGGCACGGTGACGTGACGCAGGTGCCCCAGCGGCACGTGCGGCGGTTGCCACTCCAGGATCAGGGCGGTGGCGTCGTCGTCGAGCTGCTCGTCCTGGTACGCGAGGACGGCACGCACCAGGCGGCGCATCGTCTCCGGGCTGGGCAGCCGGTCATTGAGGGCACGGTTGACGAAGTCGACGAGCCGGTCCAGCCCGAACCGCTCCCCGTCGGCGCTGCGCGCATCAGTGATGCCGTCGGTGTAGGCGAGGATGCGGTCGCCCGGGTGCAGCTCCTCCTCGTACACCTCGGGTCTGGCCGCCGTCAGGTGACCCAGGCCGAGCGGCAGCGCGGTCGGCCCCGGCAGCTCCCGGATGGCCTTGCCGGCGCGCAGCAGCATGGCGCCGGGGTGGCCCGCGTTGATCATTTTGAGTCGGCCGGTCCGCCGGTCCAGCTCGGCGAGCAGCGCGGTCGCGAAGTAGCTGGGGTGCTCGGAGCGCACCCACCGGTCGACACTGATCGCCGTGTCGACGAGGTCGAGGCCGGACCGGCGGGCGTTGCGGTACGCGCTGACCACCAGCGAGGCCAGGGTGCTCGCCTTGATGCCGTGCCCGCAGGTGTCGAAGAGTCCGACGCTGAGCACGTCGCCGTTGAGCGCGTAGTCGAAGATGTCCCCGCCGACGTCGTAGCACGGTTCGAGGATCGCGGTGATCACCAGTTCGTCGGTGGCAAAGGTCAGCGGCGGCAGCAGCCCCCACACGATCTCGGCAGCGACCTGCATCGGGAGGCGACGTCGCATCCGCTCGACGACATCGCCGTAGAGCCGGCGGTTCACCAGGACCTGGGAGACGTTGACCGCCAACTCCCAGGCGGGCCCGTCCAACGCCGGGTCACCAGCGGCCGGCGACACGACCTCCAGGACACCCAGCCGCTCGCAGCCGAGCAGCAGAGGCACCCAGAGTCGGTCCGGACTGTCCGCGGCTCGCTGCACGTCGAGGGTCGTGAACGCCCGTCCAGCCAGGGTCGTCTCGATCGTCAGCTCGTCCCGGGTCGGACCGGCGTCCGGCATGGGCACGAGGCAGGACTGGGTGTAGTCCGCCAGGTAGATCACGATCTCGGTGGCGCCGATCGCCGGGGCCACCCGAGCGACGAGGAGCGACAGCTCGTCGGGGCCACCCCGGGGTGCGTTGAGCTGTAGCCAACGCGCCGCGTCGCCAGCGTCGACCACGCTCCACCTCCCCCGTGTCCTGACCACCCTAGAAGCCCGGAAGCGAACTGCCAATGTGCGCCTGACCTCGCCCTACCTTGACCCACTCATACTTTCGGCTAGTAATGGCTGGCACTTTCGGGTAGCGTCGGGGCCGGCACGTGAACGACATGACGCGGTGGCGAGGCCCGGGTTGTGGACCCTCCTCGACAGCGCAGCCGTCCGTCCATGCGCTCCGGCGGCAGCCGGTTCGGATCTCTCTCCGGTCGACCTCGCTGATGGGCACCCGTGGAGAGGACCAGTTTCATGGTCACCACTGTGGAGCACACGACCGGCACCGGCACCACCCGTCGGAGCACCGCCAGCACCGAACAACTCATCGTCGAACTGGTCACCACCCCGGCCGACGATCCGCGCCGACCGGCCCTGCGGGACCGTGCCATCGAGGCGTGGATGCCGCTCGCCCGCCACCTGGCCCGCCGTTACTCCGGGCGCGGCGTGCCCGACGAGGACCTGACGCAGACCGCCATGGTCGGTCTCGTCAAGGCCGTCGACCACTTCGACGCCGCCCGCGGCGTCGACTTCAGTGGGTACGCCATCCCCACCATCGTCGGCGAGATCAAGCGATACTTCCGGGACCGCACCTGGGCCGTACGGGTCCCTCGCCGCCTCCAGGAACTCCGGCTGTCGATCAGCGCCGCCAACAGCACGTTGACGCACACCCTGGGCCGCTCGCCGACGGTCGCCGACATCGCCACCCACCTCGACGTCTCTGAGGAGGCCGTGCTGGAAGGGCTGGAGGGGGCCCGGGCGTACCGGACGACGTCCCTGTCCGCGCCCATGGGCGCCGACGGCACTTTGGAACTCGGCGACACCCTCGGGGTGGACGACCACGAACTGGACCTCGTCGACCTCCGCGTCGCCCTCGGCCCGGCGCTCGCCACGCTGCCCGAACGCGAGCGCCGGATCATCAGCCTGCGGTTCCACGGCAACCTGACCCAGGTCCAGATCGCCGAGCGGATCGGCGTCTCCCAGATGCACGTCTCCCGGCTGCTCACCCGGGCGCTGGTCAGCCTGCGCGGGCATCTCGGCGAGGAGGCCGGCTGAGCCGGCTCAGGGCTCCAGCACCACCTTGCCCGGCCGGGTGCGGGCCTCGGCGAAGGCCAGCGCCTCGGAGACCTCGGTCAGGGGGTAGCGGGCGGCGATCTGCGGCACGAGCACGCCCTGCCGGAGCAGGTCGAGCACGCTGCCGAGGTCGGCGCGCAGCCGCCGCCGGAACGCCGCGCCGCGCGTGCGGCTGCCGGCCCAGAAGTTGTAGAAGCCGACCCGGTGGCCGTTCGGCAGGGCGTTCCAGGTGTAGAGGCGGGCCAGCAGCTTCACGAAGACCCAGACGATCGACCGTGCGGCACCGTTGGCCGATGCGTTGCCGTAGACGACGAGCGTGCCACCGGGGGCGAGCAGTCGGTACGAGGTGCGTACGCCCGGTCCGGCCACCGGATCGAAGACGGCGTCGACACCGTCGGGAGACAACTGCCGGACACGTGCGGCCAGGTCCGGGGCGCGGTAGTCGAGCGGTTCGACGCCGAGCGCCCGCAGCGCCTCGTGGTGTCGCGGGGCCGCGGTACCGATGACCCGCAACCCGAGGTGGCGTCCGAGTTGGACGAGGACCGTCCCCACACCGCCGTTCGCGCCGTGCACGAGGATGGTCTGCCCGGACCGCAGCTGGGCACGGTCCAGCATCTGCCAGGCGGTCACCCCGTTCACGACGACGGTCTCGACCGCGGCCGGATCCAGGCCGGACGGTACGGGCGTGAGGTCGTGGACGTCCACGACGGCGTGCGTGGTCCAGGCGCCGGTCTTGGTGACCACCGCGACCCGGGTGCCGACCAGCGAGGCGTCACCTCCCGGTCCCACCGCGCGAACGGTGCCGACGAGGTCGTAGCCGGGTACGAACGGAAACGCCGGCTGACCGGGGTAGAGGTCCCGGCGCATGCTCTGCTCGGCGTACGAGATGCCGGTGGCCTCGACCTCAACGAGCGCCTGTCCGGCGGCCGGTACGGGCATGGAGCGTCGGTTGATCTGGAGCCCATCCGGCTCCACCACGCCGGGCAGCACCACTTCGGTGATCATCTCGCTGCTGGTCATCGCTACTCTCCTTTGGTTCGTGAGTGTTCACTCACTCACATGTCGGGTGGAAAAAGTGGGCCGCCGCAGCGGCCCGTGGTGGGACGTCGAAATCAGGGGTGCTGGATGCCGGCGGTCAGCGCCCGGGCCCACGGCTCGGGCACCTGCTCCAGGCCGACCGTCACGATCAGGTGGCAGAGCTGGCCGTACGCGAAGAACTGCTGCACCTGGGCATCGCCCGCGCCGGACCGGTTCTGCACGAAGGTGGCGACGCGCTTGTAGCCGGCCCGCACCGCCGCGGCGATCTCGGGGACGTCCGTGACGGCCTGCGCCTGCACCTGGAGCAGCAGGAGATCGCGGTCGAAGATCAACTCGGCGTAGGCGCGGCCCATCGCGTCCAGGATCTCGTCCGGGCCGGCGTCCCCGGCGCGCTCCGCGCCCATCTCCAGCGCCGCGACGATCCGCTCGAAGCACGCCTCGGCCGCCGCCACGAACAACCCGAGCTTTCCGGCGAAGAGCCGGAAGACGTACGCCTCGGAGATGCCGGCGGCGGCCGCGACCGCGGTGACCGGCGTGGCGTGGAAGCCGGTACGTGCGAAGGCCGACACGGCGGCGTTCAGAACGACGGCCCGACGGGCCTCGGCGGTGGATCGCATGTTTGTAAGTGTGCACTCACAAACAACGCCGCGTCAAGCCCCCGTCCCGGGCCGCGTCACGCTGAGGAAGACCTCGCCCTGCCGGTCGGGCGGAGACGAAGGAGAGTTGTCGTGCGCATAACCGCTACGACAACGGATAGAGGGACCACATGAGCGACAATCTTCCTGGCGGCGCACTGACTCCCGCCGACGGCCTCACCCTGAGCCGGATGGGCTACGGCGCGATGCAGCTCGCCGGCCCGCACGTCTTCGGCCCCCCGCGCGACCACGCGCAGGCTCTCGCCGTTCTCCGCGAGGCGGTCGACCGGGGCGTACGCCACATCGACACCAGCGACTTCTACGGTCCGGTGGTGGTCAACGAGCTGATCCGCGAGGCGCTGCATCCGTACCCCGAGGATCTGCACCTGGTCACCAAGGTCGGCGCGCGGCGCGGCGACGACGCCTCCTGGCTCCCCGCGCTCCGACCGGACGAGCTGAAGGCCCAGGTCCACGACAACCTCCGGCACCTCGGCCTGGACGTCCTCGACGTGGTCAACCTGCGGGTCGGCGTGGCCGAGGGCACCGGCGACGATCCCCTCTCCGAGCAGTTCGGCGCCTTGGCCGAGCTGCGACAGGAGGGCCTGATCCGACACCTGGGGCTCAGCAACGTCACGCTCGCCCAGCTCGACGAGGCCCAGGCCATCGCCCCGGTGGTCACCGTGCAGAACCTCTACAACCTCGCCAACCGACAGGACGACCCGCTCGTCGACCGGTGCGCGGCGGAGAACATCGCCTTCGCCGCGTTCTTCCCGCTCGGCGGGTTCACGCCGTTGCAGTCCGACACGCTCAACGCCGTGGCCGACCGGGTGGGCGCCTCAGCGCAGCAGGTCGCGCTGGCCTGGCTGCTGCAGCGCTCCCCCGCCATGGCGCTGATCCCCGGCACGTCGACGCTGGCGCACCTCCGGGAGAACCTCGCCGCGGCCGACCTGACGCTGCCGGCCGACGCGATCGAGGACCTCGACACGATCGGCGGCTGATCGCGGAACCGGGCGCTGACGCGTACCCCCGGCTCGTGCTTGCCGGGCGGCGGCCCGGCGCTGGCGGGGCTCGCGTCAGCGCTGGTGGGGGCGGTTGCGGATGAGGGTGAGCGCGAGGACGGCGGTGACGAGGAAGACGATGCCGGTGACCCGCAGACCGGCCTGGACTCCGGAGGTCATGGCCTCCGCGAGCGCCGACCGGACCGGTTCGGGCAGCGGCTGGTCGCCGGTCGCGCCGGCGGCGACCGCCGCCCGCACGGCGCTGCGGGTGGGTTCGCCCACCTGGTGGGCGGCGAGGCGGTCCGGCAGGTCGGCCGCCATCGTGGTGGTGAGCAGCGTGCCCAGCAGGGACGAGCCGAGCACCGAGCCGACCTGCCGGGAGGCGTTGACCGCGCCGGAGGCCATGCCGGCCTGGGCGGGAGCCACGCTGGCCAGCGCCGCCGCCGTCGCCGGCGCCACCACCAGACCGCTGGCCGCGCCGAACAGCACGAACAGCGCCCAGCGGTGGTCGAACGTCGTGGTCGGGCCCTGCGCCGCCAGCCCGAAGGCGGCCACCGCGCCGAGCACCAGGCCGAGGGTGAGCGGCGCCTTGAATCCGGTACGCCGGATGGCCCGCCCGGCGGCGAAGGCCACGAGGACGTACGCGCCGAAGAGCACCAGCATCCGCCAACCGGTGTCCAGCGGACTGAGCGCCTGGGCACGTTCGTGGAAGAGGACGAGCAGGATCGCCACACCGGTGAAGCCGAACAGCGACACCGCGGCGACGACCATGACGGCGCTGAACGACGCCGAACGGAACAGCCGTACGTCGAGCATCGGCGCGCTGGTGCGTAACTCGATCAGCACGAACGCGACAAGCGCGACGGCCGAGACGATCCAGGCGGTCGACACGACTCCGCTGGTGTAGCCGTCCCGTCCGCCCTGGATCATGGCGTAGACGGCGGCGGCGATGGCGACGGTGCCCAGCAGCAGTCCGGGCAGGTCGAGTCGGCCCGCGCTGGGCCGCGACTCGGCCACCCCGATCGCGGTGACGACAAGGGTGACCACGCCGAGCACGATCGTCGACACGTAGACGCTGTGCCAGGAGTGCTGACGCAGCAGCGCACCGGCGATGAGCGGGCCGATCGCCAGGCCGATGCCGGAGGCGGCCGACCAGGCGGTGATGACCTCGGTCCGGCGGTGCGGGTCGGTGAACGTCGCGCCGAGGATCGCCAGGCTGTTCGGCAGGATCAGGGCACCACCGAGGCCGGCGACCAACTGCCCGACGATCACCCAGGCCACGGTGGGCGCGCTGGCCACGGCGACGCCGCCGGCGATCATCGCGAGGATGCCGACGCCGAACATGCGCCGGCGTCCGTAGCGGTTACCCAGGGTGGCGGCGGACAGCACCAGGCTCGCCACAACCAGGGTGTAGGCGCTGGGGATCCAGATCACGGTGGTCGGGTCGACCTCGAGGTCGGCCTGGATCGTGGTCAGGGCGGAGACCGTGGCGGTGATCTGCAGGAACGTGATCATCGCGCCCAGGCACATGGCGATCAGCGTCACCGGGCGGGAACCGCGAACGGCGGCTCGGGTGCTGACGGCGGTTCCGCTCGGGACCGTGCTGCTGGTGGTCACTGGACGTCCTCGGGTCGGAGTTCACGCTGGCTTACATGTGAGCAAGTCAGGCGACTCCCAGTGAATCACCTGGCTAGCGTCAACGCAAGTCAGGTAAGCTGGATGACATGGAGGACCTACGGGACGACCGCGAATCCTGGTCGATGGAGAACTGCTCCGTCGCACGGGCGATGGACATCGTGGGCAGCCGCTCGACCATCCTGATCATGCGGGAGGCACTGCTCGGCACGCGACGGTTCGACGACTTCGTCCGCCGCGTCGGAGTCGGCGAGCCCGCCATGGCGGCCCGACTCAAGGAGATGGTCGCCGCCGGCCTCCTCGAACGAATCCCCTACCGGGAGCCGGGCCAGCGCACCCGCCACGAGTACCAACTCACCCGCAAGGGCCACGACCTGCTGCCCGTCATCACCGCGCTGCGCAACTGGGGCGACACCTGGAGCGCCGACGAGGCCGGCCCCGGCATCCGCGCCACCCACCACGACTGCGGCGAGCCGGTCCGCGCGGTGCTCCGCTGCGCCGCCGGACACGACGTCGAGGACGGCGAGATCGACATCACCGCGGGACCGGGCCTGATCCGCCGACAGTGACGCAGCCAGGCCTGCCGCCGCCGCTCGGGGCGGTCGGGGCGCTCCGGGCGCTCGGGGCGCTCGGGGCGCTCGGGGCGCTCCGGGCGCTCGGGGCGCTCGGGGCGCTCCGGGCGCTCGGGGCCACTTGGGGCGCTCGGGGCCGCTCGGGGCGGTCAGGCCGCTCGGCGCGGTCAGGCCGCTCGGCGCGGTCAGGCCGCTCGGCGCGGTCAGGGCCAGTCGGGGCGGTTCGGGACCACCGGCCCCGTCGGTGCGGCGGTCAGGCGGTCGGTGCGGCATTCAGGCGGTCTGTGCGGTCGGGCGGTCGGTGCGGCGTTCAGGCGGTCGATGCGGTCAGGCGGTCGGTGCGGTCAGGTTGTCGTTCGGTGTGGTCGGGGGCAATCAGGCAGCCGTTCGGTGCGGCCAGGGCGGTCGGGCACCGCGCACCGGACCGGGCACCGCGCACCGGGCACCGCGCACCGGGCACCAGGCACCAGGCACCAGGCACCAGGCACCGATCGATCTTGGTCGTAGAATTGTCGTACAGGTGTTCTATTCTCAAGTCATGCTGGAGGGGTTGACGCAGGCAGAGGCTGCGGTCGTGGCCTGCGCCGAAACGGCGGTTTGGGCCCTTCCCGCGGACGATCTCATCGCCGCCCTCGACGCCGCACACCGCACCGAGCAGCGCCTCGCCGCCGTCAAACTGGCCCTGATTCGAGAGTTGGACGGCAGGGGAACGGCGATCGCTCAAGGCGCGTCGTCCACGGCGATATGGCTGCGCGAACGCCTCCACCTCACCAACCCGACGGCCCGCCGCCTCGTCGACCTCGCCAGCACCCTCGACGCCGGCCACCCCGCGATACGACAGGCACTGGCCGACGCCGACATCACGCTCGACCAGGCTCGGGTCATCATCGACACCGTCACCGCCGTTCACGCTACCGCCGGCCCGGAAGCCGCCGACAAGGCCGTCACGGTGCTCGTCGACTGGGCCGGGCAATTCGAGCCCACCCTGCTGCGCAAACTCGGCACCCGCATCCTCGACCACGTCGCGCCCGAGACCGCCGACGCCACCGCCAAGGCCGCCCTCGACGCCGAAGCCCGGCGCGCCGCCCGCGAGCGCCACGTCAGTCTCTCCACCCTCACCGACGGCCGCCTCCGCCTCACCGGCACCCTCGACGCCGAAACCGCCGGCCTGCTCCGCGCCGCCATCGATCCACTGACCGCACCAACCGGCCTCGACGACACACGCAGTCCCGGCCAGCGCCGCCATGACGCGCTCGCCGACATCTGTCGACTCGCCCTGCGCACCGGGGAGCTGCCCACCAGGGGCGGCGACTCCGCTCAGCTCGTCGTCACCACCGCCTACGACACGCTGACCCGGCAGCTCAGCGGCGGCCTTCTCGACACCGGCCCCACGCTGACCCCGAATACAGTGCGCCGCCTCGCCTGCGACGCCGCCATCCTGCCCACCGTCCTCGACAGCGCCGGACAGGTCCTCGACGTCGGTCGACAACGTCGCCTGATCAACGGGCCGCTGCGCCGCGCGCTCGTCCTACGTGACCGTGGTTGCGCATTCCCCGGCTGCGACCGCCCACCCCGCTGGTGCGAAGCCCACCACATCAGACACTGGGCAAATGGCGGCGAGACCAGCCTCGACAATGCCGTCCTCCTCTGTGGCCACCACCACCGCCACATCCATCACGGCGACTGGCACGTCCGACTCGGCGGTGACGGCCACCCGGTGTTCGTCCCACCGGCGTGGCTCGATCCCGAACAAGTCCCACGCCGCAACCACTACCACCGACGCAGATAAGCCAACCCGTCCGACGAGCAAGACCTTCAGTAGGCGAACCATGCCCGCGACCAGGAGCGTCCGTGCGCAGAAGAGGAAACAGGCACGCCACTGACAGTTTTGCGAGATGGGCGGCACGGGCACGGGCACGCACGGGCACGGACCGCACGAGCACGACGGCCTGCTGCTCTCTCGACAGCGTCGGGCCGCACAGGCACAGGCGGGCCGGCACGAACACAGACACCGGCACGAACACAGACACCGGCAGGCACGAGCACAGACACCGGCACGAACACAGACACCGGCACGAACACAGGCACCGGCACGAGCACAGACACCGGCACGAGCACAGACACCGGCACGAGCACCGGCATCCCGGCGCGAGCACGAACACAGGCACCGCCTGGCACGCGCACTAGCACGACCAGTGGCAGCAGCAGCGGAATCGCCGTCGGAAATGACGCGCAAAGTACCCGTTGCGTTACGAGCTTGTTTCCAAGATGACGGGAAGGTTACGAGTGCTTCTGGAAGATCGGCGCCGATCCTACGTTTCGGCCACCGTCATCAGTCGTGACGGCCGGCACCGAACGTGGAGGCAACGACGTGCCACAACCGATCACACATCGGCCCGGACGGACCAGACGCGGCGTCGGCATGCTGGCCGCCGTGGCGCTGACCGCGGCCGGCCTGACCAGCCTGCCGGGTAGCGCCACCGCCGCCCCGACCAGCAGTGGCCCGACGGCCCGTTACCTGGTCCAGCTCGCCGAGGAGCCGCTGGCGACGTACACCGGTGGGGTCCCTGGGATCGCGGCGACGAAGCCGGCGCCCGGCGGCAAGCTGAACCGCACCTCCGGCACCGCCAACGCCTACCGCGAGCACCTACGGCAGAAGCGCTCGGCTGTCCTGGCCAGCGTCGGCGTACCGGCCGACCGCACCCGGGTCACCCTGGAGACCGCGTTCAACGGCTTCGCCGCGGACCTGACCGGGCCGCAGGCGGCCCGGTTGCGCGCGACGCGCGGTGTGCGGGCGGTGTACGAGAGCCGCACGGTGCACGCGGCCACCTCGCACACGCCCGACTACCTCGGCCTCACCGGAAAGGGCGGGGTGTGGAAGCAGGAGTTCGGCGGGGAGTCCCGCGCCGGTGAGGGCGTCATCGTCGGCGTCATCGACAGCGGGTACTGGCCGGAGAGCGCGAGCTTCGCGGCGTTGCCCACGCCCCGGCCGGACCAGGCGATCATCGACGCCAAGTGGAAGGGCACCTGCGATGTCGGCGTCGAGGCGCCGGTCACCTGCAACAACAAGGTGATCGGTGCGCGCTGGTACAACGACAGTGGCATCGCCGACGCGTTCCCGGACGACTATCAGTCGCCCCGGGACCGCAACGGTCACGGCACCCACACCGCCAGTACCGCCGCCGGCAACCACGGCGTGCAGGCGACGCAGGGCGGCCGTGACCTCGGCATGATCTCCGGCATGGCGCCGGCCGCCCGGCTGGCGATCTACAAGGCGCTGTACGACAACGGCGCCGGCTCGGCGTCCGGTACGGACATCGACATCGTGCACGCGATCGACGACGCGGTCGCCGACGGCGTGGACGTGATCAACTACTCGATCGGTGACGACAGCGAGCAGTTCGGCGCGGTCGACGCGGCGTTCTTCAACGCGGCGGCGGCCGGGGTGTTCGTGGCGGCGGCCGCCGGCAACTCCGGCCCGTACCCCAACACGGTCGACAACTCGACGCCGTGGGTGACCACGGTGGCCGCGAGCACCACCGACCGGCAGAACAACCGGACGCTGACCCTCGGTGACGGCACCCGGATCACCGGGGCGGGCCTGGGCGAGACCGGTGTCGGGCCGGCGCGGCTGGTCTTCGCGCGGGACAGCGCGCTCGACCCGGACGGCGCGTACGGCGCGGGCCTCTGCGCCGACGACACGCTGGACCCGGCCAAGGTCAAGGGCGCGATCGTGCTCTGCCTACGCGGCGAGATCCCGCGTACCGACAAGAGCGTCGAGGTCGCGCGGGCCGGCGGCATCGGGATGGTGCTCTACAACGACGAGCTGAACTCCCTCAACGCCGACGTCCAGACGGTCCCGACCGTGCACATCAACGAGGTGGACCTGGCTACGGTCACCGCGTACGTCGCCAAGGGCAACCCCACGGCGACCATCTCGCCGGCCAAGCTGGAGATCGTCGAAGCGCCGTCGGTCGCCGCGTTCTCGTCGGCGGGACCGTCAAACCTGAACGCCGGTGAGCTGCTCAAGCCGGACATCAGCGCTCCCGGGCAGGACATCGTGGCGGCGTTCTCGCCGTCCATCGGCGGCGAGGACTTCGCGCTGGAGTCCGGCACCTCGATGGCGGCGCCGCACATCGCCGGTATCGCCGCTCTGCTGCTGGCCAAGCACCCCGACTGGTCGCCGGCCGCGGTCCGGTCGGCGCTGATGACCAGCGCCACCGACAAGACCGACAAGGGCAACCCGATCAAGATCGGCACCCGGGACGCCACCCCGCTCAACTACGGGGCCGGTCAGGTCAAGCCGGGCGGCGCCTTCGACCCGGGCCTGGTGTACGACTCCGACCAGCGGGACTGGATCAGGTACCTCTGCGGGGTCTCCGCCGACCGTGGCGGCGACTTCGGCCTCGGCGACCTGGAGGGCTGCGACACCACGGGCGCCATCGACACCGCACAGCTCAACTACCCGTCGATCGCGTTCGGCCGGATGGTGGGCAAGCAGACGGTCACCCGGACCGTCACCAACGTCGGCGACAAGACCAGCACCTACTCCTCCTCGGTGCAGGCCCCACCGGGCTACAAGGTCAAGGTCACCCCGGCGAAGATGCAGATCCGTCCCGGTAAATCCGCCCGCTTCAGCGTGGAGGTCACCAACACGGGCGGCGCGTTCGACACCTGGGCCGACGGCTCGCTCACCTGGAGCGACCAGTTCAAGCACCGCGTACGCACCCCGCTGATCGTGCACAACTCGGGGCTGGTCGCCCCCGACGCCGTCGTCGGCAAGGGGACCTCCGGCAGCGTCTCGATCGCCGCCGAGGTCGGCTACCGGGGCAAGCTGATCTCCCAGCTCGCCGGCCTGACCTCGGGCACCAGCACCGCGGTGACCCTCAAGGGCGACGGGCCGAGCTGGGACTGGAGCACGTCGGACAACCTTCCGGTCCCGCTGCCCGCCTCGATCAGCAGGACCACCCTGCACGTGCCGTCCGGCACCCGCAGCCCACTCGTGCAGGTGACCTCGGCGCGGCCCACCTGCTCCCACATCGACTGGGACGACGAGGAGGGGGTGATGGAGTGCACGGAGTTCAGCCTCAACGTCTACGACCGGAACGGGAAGTTCGTCACCGCCACGGCCAGCGGCCGTGACGGTGCCAAGGTGACGCTCCCGGACGGTCCCGGCGACTACATCGTGGTCGTGGAGCAGGAGTTCACCGAGAACATCGCGGACGAGACCAACGCGTACACCATCACCAGCTACCTGCCGGGCGCGCCGGGCACCTCGACCGGCCGGTCCACCATCGACCCGGCGCAGCGCAGCGTGCAGCCGGGCGCGACGGCGAAGCTCACCCTGCGCTGGTCGGGGCTCCTGCCGGGGCGGCGTTACCTCGGGGTACTGGAGTTCCGCAACGGCGACGGGTCGCTCAAGACCGTGCCGGTCACCGTCCAGTCCTGACATCGGCAACGCCCGGCGGACGGCGTGTGACCTGAGTCACCACCGGACCGCCGGGCGGCCGACCCCCCGCGCACGGGTGATCTGCTCGCCCCACGGTGAGCGGCGACGACGACAACACGACGCGGGGCGGCGGGGGTTCCACCTCCGTTCGCCCCGCACGCCTGCGCGGACCCGTCGAGTTCGTCGGACGCAGAGCCGAACTGGCCCAGCTACGCCGCCTCGTCGAGGCCCCGCCCTGCCTGGTCCTGCTCGAAGGCGAGCCCGGCATCGGCAAGAGCCGACTGGTCACCGAACTGCTCGCCACACTTGGCGGACCGCACCTGGTCGGCGAGTGCGACGACGTACCGGAGCCGTTTCCCTTCGGCGTCCTGCTGGATGCCATCCGAGCGGGCGCGGACCGGCTCGGACCGGTCGACACCCTCAACCCGGTAGCGGGCGCCCTGGCGCCGCTCCTGCCCGAACTGGCCGACGCGCTGCCCGCCGCGCCGCCACCGTTGGCCGACCCGGCGGCCGAACGGCACCGCCTGCTGCGGGCCGCCGCCGCGGTGCTGGCCGCGCTGAGCCCGGCCACGCTGCTGCTCGAGGACCTGCACTGGGCCGACCCGGCGACCTGCGAATTCCTCGGCTACCTCAGCGCCCGCCCGGTGGACGGTCTGGCCGTGCTGCTCACGGCCCGCACGCCGCCGCCGGGTGGCAGCACACCGATCCACGACGTGCTCTCGCGTACGCCCCGGGCGGTCACCCGCGTCCCGTTGGGTCCTCTCGACGCGGACGACGTGCGTCGACTGGCCGCCCGGACCCTGCGGTTGGACGAGCCGTCGCCCCGGCTCACCGCCGCCCTGCTCGACCGCACCGCCGGCATCCCGTTCGTGGTGGAGGAGGTGCTGCGGACGCTCGCCGAGCGCGGCGGCGACCCCCTGGCCGACGACAGCGTGCCGTTCGTCCTACAGGATGTGCTGCTCTGGCGACTACGCCCGCTCGACGACGCCACCCGCGAGGTGCTCGGCGCCGCCGCCGTGCTCGGTCGGGCGCCCGATCAGCGTGTCCTCGCCTCGGCGCTCGCCGAGGACCGGACGACCGTGGGCGCGGCGCTGGCCGCCGCGCACCGAGCCGGCGTGCTGCACGACGACGGCGAGGGGTTGCGGTTCCGTCATGACCTGGCCCGCCAGATCGTGTACCACCTGATGCCCCGGGAGACCCGGGAGTGGTTGCACCTGCGCGTCGCCCGGGTGCTGGAGCAGGAGTTGCCCCGCCCGGTCGCCCAGCTCGCCCACCACTACCGGCTGGCGGGTAGCGGCGCCGACTTCGTCCGTAACGCCGAAGCCGCCGCCGACCTGGCCACCGAGCGCGGCGACGACGCGACCGCCGCCGACTTCCTGCTCCAGACGATGGACGTCGCGGAGCTGCCCCGACCGGTACGGGCACGGCTGGCCGGCAAACTCGGCCGGTCGGCCATCGACGGGCTCAGCCAGGCAACCGCGATCCCGGTCCTGGAACGGCTGTTGGCCGACCGCCGGCTGCCGCCCGGCACCCGGGGCGAACTGGGTCTGGTGCTCGGCCGGATGCTGCGTCAGCAGGGCGAGGCCCTGCGCGGGTACACCGAAATCGAACGAGCCGTGCCGTACCTGCGGGCACCGCGCCGCCGGGCCCCGGCCCTCGCGGTGCTGGCGGCCCCCGACACGGTGGTCGGCCGGCACGTCGACGACCACCTGGCGCGGTGCACGGAGGCGGAGGCCGCCGCGGTCGCCAGCCGGGACCCGGCGGCGCACCTCGCGGTACGCATCGCGCGCGCCTCGCTGCTGCTGGAGCTGGGCGACCCGGGCGCGTGGGCGATCGTCGAGGAGCTGCGCGGCTCCGCCGACCTGGTCGACCGACCCCGCGAACACGCGCGGGCCTGCCTGAACTGGGCGCAGGGCGCGCTGCACGCCGGGCACCTGTCCCGGGCCACGGCGCTTCTCGCGGACGGCCGCGAGCTGGTCGAGGAGACCGGTTACCAGCGGCTCGCCTCCCTCGTGGAGGCGACCGAGCTGTCGCTGGACCGGGCCGCCGGGCGGTTCGACGGGTTGGCCGAACGGCTGTCCCGGCTGGTGGTCAGCGCCGAGCGGATGCCGGTGACCCTGCTCGACGCGCGGGCCGACCTGGCCACCGTGCTGGCCCGCACGGCCACCGGCGACGACGAGGTACGGGCGGCCGACGGCGCGCTGCGTCTGGTGGTGACGGACGCGCGGCGGGTCGGCGCGATCTGGCCGCTGGTGCAGGCGCTCTCGGCGCTGGCTCGGCTGGTCCTGCGCGGGCTGCCGGACGAGGCAGTGCGGCACGCGACCGAGGCGCTGACGCTGGTGCGGGCCAAGGGCATCCTGGCGTGGGCCGCCGATGCCGTACTGGTGCTGGCCGAGGCGGCCGTGACGGCGGCTGATCCGGCCCGCGCGGCTGGGGCGGTCGCCGAACTGGAGGCCGGGATCGCGGGCCGGGACGCGCCGCTCGCTCTCGCCGCGCTGCGTCGCTGCCGGGAGCTGGTCCCGGCCTGAGCCGGCGCGGGAGCGTGGATGGGGTGGGCGCGCGGTACGGTCCGCGCAACGGCACGGACCCCTGCCACCGCCGGGAAACCGCAGGAGGAACGAGATGGAGCTGACCGAACCGACCGTCTGGAACACGGAGCGGTTGGAGCTGGGCGAGGGGTTGCGCTGGGTCGACGACCGGCTGGTCCTGGTCGACCTGCTGGCCGGGCGTCTGCTGGAGACCGACGGCGACCGGCCCGCCCCGCTGAAGGAGCTACGCCGGCTCGACGTCCCGCTCGGCGCGGTCGCCCCGGTGGCCGACCGACCCGGCGAGTGGCTCGCCGCCGCCGGCACCGGCGTCGCCGTGCTGCCCGCTGCCGGCGCTCCCCGGCCGATCGCCGAACTGGTCGCCGACGCGCCCGAGCCCACCCGGATGAACGATGCGGTCGCCGACCCGCACGGCCGCTTCTGGACCGGCAGCATGACGTACGCGCAGACCCCCGGCGGCGGCACGCTGTTCCGGCTGACCCCGGGCACCGCGCCGGTGTCCGCCGTGACCGGCATGTCCATCCCGAACGGGCCGGCGTTCGACGCCACCGGCACCACCATGTACCTCGCGGACACGCCGCGTGGCGAGATCGACCGGTTCGCCGTCGACCCGGCCACCGGTGACCTGCACGGGCGGACGCCGTTCGTGCGGCTGTCCCCGGACGAGGGCAGCCCGGACGGGATGACGGTCGACGCGGCGGACCACCTCTGGGTCGCGTTGTGGGGCGGCTCCGCCGTCCGCCGCTACCGGCCGGACGGCAGCCTGGACCGGGAGATCCAGCTACCGGCGGCCCAGCCGGCCGGCATCTGCCTCGGCGGCGGCGACCTGCGGCGTCTCTTCATCGGCACCGCCTCGGTCGGCCTCACGTCGGCCGGTCCGCTCGACGGCGCGCTGCTCGCGGTCGACGTCGGTGTCCCCGGCCTGCCCATCTCCCACGCCCACGCCGTCTGACCCGACGTCGGACGGCCACCGACGACCCACGCCGAACCGGTCCGACCCGACGTCGGGCGGCCGCTGACGACCCGCGCCGGACCGCAGAGCGGCAGAGGCATATCGGACGCCGGGGTGGGAATAGCCACGCCGGAAGCGGCAGTGGGTCGACCGACAGGGGGCTGGACGATGAGCACCGTGGAGCGTTCGTCATGAACGGGCCGGTCGGCGACGAGCCGGTTGGCGAGTTGGAATTGGTGCACACCTTCACCGGCCCGATGCCGACCGGGGTGAGCGTCTCGCACCAGGGGCGAATCTTCGTCAACTTCCCGCAGTGGGGTGACGACCCGCCGGCCGGCGTGGTCGAACTGCGCGACGGCCGGGAGGTGCCCTTCCCCGACCAGGCGTGGAACAGCCCGTCCGGCATCGACGACGCGGGGGCGTTCGTGTCGGTGCAGAGCATCGTGGTGGACCCGGCGGACCGGCTCTGGGTGGTGGACACCGGCAGCCCGAAGCTCCAGCCCACGAAGCCGGGTGGGCCGAAGCTGGTGCGGATCGACCTGGACAGCGACACCGTGGCCCAGGTGATCACCTTTCCGCAGGACGTGGCGCCGCCGACGACGTACCTCAACGACGTCCGCTTCGACCTGCGTCGGGGCGAGGCCGGGGTCGCCTACCTCACCGACTCGACGGACTCCGGGCCGAACGGGATCATCGTGGTGGACCTGGCCAGCGGCGCCTCCTGGCGGCGGCTGCACGATCACCCGTCCACGAAGGCGGACCCGGTGACGACCTTCCGCCCCTTCGTCGAGGGTCGTCCGCTCATGAACCGCCCGCCGGACGGCCCGCCGAAGCCGCTGGCGATGGGCTCCGACGGCATCGCCATCTCGGCCGACGGCGAGCGGCTGTACTACTCCCCGCTGCTGTCCCGGCACCTGCACAGCGTCTCGGCCGAGGCGTTGGCCGACCCGTCGGTGACGCAGGAGGCGGTCGCGGCGACCGTCGTCGACGAGGGGGACAAGGGCACCGGGTCGGACGGCCTGGAGTCCGACGACAAGGGGCGGCTCTACTTCACCTCGTACGAGCACAACGCCGTGCTGCGGCGACTGCCGGACGGCGAGTACGAGACCTTCGTACACGACCCGCGCCTGCTGTGGCCGGACACCATGTCGGTGGCCGCCGACGGGCACCTCTACGTGACCGCGAACCAGCTGCACCGGCAGCCGCAGTACCAGCGGGGCCGGGACCTGCGACGCAAGCCGTACGCGCTGTTCCGGGTGAGGATCGACGCCGGCCCGGTGCTGCTGCGCCCCTGACCGGGTAGGCATGGCCGCGCGGGCGGCGGGTAGCCCGTCGAGTGGCCGACTGGCATGAGCTGTTCGTCCCGGACACCCCGTTGGTGGAGATCGTGGTTCGGGGCAGCGTCATGTACCTCGCGCTGTTCGCCTGCGTCAGCGCACCGGCAGGACACGGTCCAGCAGGTCGAACAGGGCCGCCCAGTGCCGCTCGGTGGCCTGCTCGTGGTACATCGGGGTGTCGGCCATCGTGAAACCGTGGTGCGCGCCCTCGTACACCTCGGAGCGGTAGCGCACCCCGGCGGCGTCGAGCGCCTGCTCCAGGGTGGCGATCTGCTCGGGCGTCATGGACTGGTCCGCGTCGGCGTGCCCGAAGTACAGCTCGCCGCTGATCGAGCCGACGCCCAGGTGCGGGCTGTCCGGCGCGTCGGTGACGACCCGCCCGGCGTGGAAGCTGGCGACGGCCGCGACGCGGTCCGGGTACGCCTCGATGGCCCGCAGCGCGTTCGTACCGCCCATGCAGTAGCCGGTGATCACGACCGGGCCCGGCCGGACGTCGTCGCGGGCGGCCAGGAAGTCCAGGTACGCGGCGGTGTCCCGGCTGATCACGTCGGGGGTCAGCGCCCCGATCAGCGGCACGATCTTCTCGAAGAGGGCCCCTCGCTGGTCGGCCTCGCCGAGCCGGGACAGGTCGAACAGGGGCGCCCGGCCGGCCCGGTAGAACAGGTGGGGCGTGAGCACCAGGTAACCGCGTTCGGCGATCCGCTCGGCCATCTCCACCAGTCGGGGCCGGGGGCCGAAGGCGTCCATGAAGAGGAGCACGGCGGGGAACGGGCCGTCACCGTCGGGCCGGGTCAGGCTCGCGTCCGCCGTTCCGTCGCTGGTCGGGATGTCCACCGTCGTCGTCTGCACCGAGCCTCCTCGTACGCCGATCTTGGTCCGTTCGGAACGTTACTCGCCCTGTCTGAGCAGCGGTCCGCCAGCCAGGGATCGGCGATCCCTGGACGAGGTCACCCTGAATACCGGGCGCGAACCGACCCAGTGTTGTCGGCGACCGATGAAGGACGCCGCGACGTGGAGGTTGTCGTGCTCGATGAGACCGTTGGGGACCTGACCGGAAAGCTCGCCGTGGTGACCGGCGGCAGTGACGGGCTGGGGCTCGCCCTGGCCAAGCGGCTGGCCCGCGCCGGAGCGGAGGTGGTGCTGCCGGTCCGCAACCCAACCAAGGGTGACGCCGCGCTGGACGCCGTCCGGGCCGCCGCGCCGGGCGCCACCGTGTCGACCCGGCAGCTCGACCTCGCCTCGCTGGACTCGGTGGCCGCACTGGCCGACACACTGCTCGGCGAGGGGCGACCGATCCACCTCCTGATCAACAACGCCGGTGTGATGACGCCACCCACCCGACATACCACCGCCGACGGCTTCGAGCTGCAGTTCGGCACCAACCACCTCGGCCACTTCGCGCTGACCGGACGGTTGCTGCCGCTGCTGCGGGCCGGACGAGCCCGGGTCACGTCCATGTCGAGCAGCGCCGCACGCTCCGGCAGGCTGGACTGGGACGACCTGCAGAGCACCCGACGGTACGGGGCGGTCCGCGCGTACAACGCCTCCAAGCTGGCCACGCTGCACTTCGGGCTGGAGTTCGACAGGCGCAGTCGGGCCGGCGGTTGGGGCGTCACCAGCAACGTGGCGCACCCCGGCACCACCATGACCAACCTGTACGCGTCCGGGCCCAACCTGGGCCGAAGCCGGCCCTCGCCACACCACGCCCTGATGAGCCGGCTGGCCCGCTGGGGCATCCTGGTCCAGTCGGTGGATGCCGGCCTGCGGCCCGCCCTCTACGCGGCCAGCAGCGAGCGGGCGCAGGGCGGCCGGTTCTACGGGCCGGACGGTCTGGGGCAGTTCACCGGCGCGCCGACCGAGTTGACCGTTTACCGTGCGGCCCGCAGTACGGACGACGCGGCCCGGCTGTGGACCGTCTCCGAAGGGCTGGTCGGCGTCGAGTACTGAGCGGAGACGCGCCCGTTCAGGCTGGTACGAAGCGCACGGCGTCGGCGACCACGTAGCCGTCGGTGTCCTCCGTGCGGATCAGCACGCTCCCGTCGCTGCCCGCGGTGAACGGGTAGGTGCCCATCGACACCCACTGGCCGCCGGACTGCCGCTGGTCGACGGTCCGGGTGGTCACCCCACCGGAGTACGCGATGTCCACCGGCACGTTCGTCGCCCGGTTCGGGTCGGCGGTCCAGCGCAGGTGCACGGTCCACGAGCCGGCGGTGGGCAGCGTCGGGCGGAACCGCAGCCGGTTGACGCCCTTGGCGGTGTTGCCGTCGTGCTCGTAGTCCGCGCCGTAGTAGCCGCCGATGCTGGTGCTGCGCAGCCACGTCCCGGCCCGGGTAACCCCGCTGGTCGAGGCGTTGTCCACGATCACCTCGCCGGGCGTTCCCCAGTCGAGCACCGCGCCGTCCTGGCGCAGCCGGGCCTGCAGGGCGGGTACGGAGACGGCCTGCACGGCGAGGTCGCCGGTGAGCGCCAGCGACGCCGCGGTGGCCGCCGCCTGCCCGAGGATCATGAACACGGGCTCCATCCGGATCGAGCCGTACGCGATGTGGCTGGCCGACAGGCAGACGGGCACGAGCAGGTTGGCGCACTGGTTCTGGTGCGGGACGATCGCGCGGTAGCTCACCGGGTACGGCTGCGGGACGCTGATCTGCACGTCCCCCTCGTTGCGGACCCGCCCGTCGACGACCACCCGCTGGCAGTTGTGTGAGTCCATCGTGTAGCTGGCCAGGCCCACCGAGTCGGTGACCCGTACCCGACCCCGGCAGTCGGCCTCGGTCATCACGTACGCGGAGACCATCCGGCGGGCCTCGCGGATGTAGAGCAGCGGTGGCCAGCCACCCGTGCCGGTGAACTCGTCGACGGGCAGCCCCCACCGGGCGGTCGAGTCGCGCACGGTCGCCGGCAGCCGGGGGTCGTTGGCCAGGAACCACATCAGTCCCTGCTGGTACGTGCGGTGCTCGGCGATGATGCTCTCGCGGACGGCCCAGTTCGCCGTCGGGTACGCGTAGTTGAAGCCGATGTCGTCGGTGGAGACCGCGCCGTTGTTGTTGGAGTCGGTCTTGCCGCCGCCGATGGATGCGGTGGTGAAGTACGGCCCGGTGTAGCCGGCCTGGATGTGGCGCAACAGCAGCTCGTACCGGATCGGGTCGTAGCCGGACGGCCTGGCGAACGGGATGCGGTTCGCCGCCTGGGTGAGGCACATCCGGAAGCAGTACGCCTGGATCCGGTCGTCACCGCTGCCCTGCGGGGCGAGCGGGGTGGTGGAGATGCCCGGCAGCAGGCCGCTGGCCGGCGAGCCGGCCGTCACGTACGGGTCGACGGGGTAGACGAACTGGTGGGTGTTGCGGGACTGCACCCCGTTGATCGTCTCGCCGTACGTGTCGTTGGACTCCCTCCCCACGGTGAAGCTCACCCCCGCCATGGCGAGCAGGTCACCCTCGTAGGTGGCGTCGACGAACACGCCACCTGCGTAGACCGAGCCGTCCTCGGTGCGCAGCTCGGTGATCCGGTTGCCGGCGCGGCCGAGGCTGGACAGTCGGGCTCCGACGACCACCGGGACGCCCGCCTCGGCCAGCATCTCGGCGAAGATCTCGGTGGCGACGTGCGGTTCGAAGGTCATCCGCAGCGGGGAGGTCGGCGTGAGCGTCCCGCCGTGGTACTTGACGTACACCCGGCGGTAGAACTCGGCGGCCAGCCCGCCGATGGACGCCTGGACGCCGGTGTCGGTGGCCCCGAGCCCGGCGGTGCTCAGCCCGCCGACGTGGCTGGTGGGTTCGACCACCACGGCGGTGCGGCCGAGTCGGCGCATGGTTATCGCGGCGGCCAACCCGCCGGCGGTGGCGCCGTAGACGACCAGGTCGGCGGTGGTGACGGCGGCTCTGGCGGGGCCGGCGCGGAACGGGTCGGCCAGGCCGGCCAGGACGAGGCCGGCGCCACCGGCGGTCAACAGCCGGCGACGGGACAGGGGCAGGGACACGGCGCACTCCAAGGGGTAACCGGAGGGGACGGTTACAGAAGCACGCCGCTGCCACTGCTAGCGAAATTCTTCAATCTCGGCGGGCGGGTGTCAACGGTCAGGGACGGTAGCGGTAGCCCATGCCCGGCTCGGTGATGAGGTGGCGGGGGCGGGCCGGATCGTCCTCCAACTTGCGCCGGAGCTGGGCCAGGTACTGCCGCAGGTAGTTGGTCTCGTTCTGGTACTCCGGCCCCCACACCTCCTGCAGGAGCTGGCGTTGGCTGACCAGCTTGCCGGGGTGGCGCAGCAGCTTCTCCAGCACGCTCCACTGCGTGGGGGTCAGCTTGACCTCGGTGTCGTCGTCGCGCCAGACGCGGTGGTCGGCCAGGTCGACGGTGTGCCGGCCGATCCGCAGCGCCGGCACGGCCTCGGTGGGGCCGCCGAGCCGCCGGGTCACCGCGCGGATGCGGGCCAGCAGCTCCTCCACCCCGAACGGCTTGGTGACGTAGTCGTCCGCGCCCGCGTCCAGCGCGGCGACCTTGTCCTCGCTGCCGGCCCGACCGGAGAGCACGATGATCGGCACGGCCGTCCAGCCGCGCAGGCCACGGATCACCTCGACGCCGTCGATGTCGGGCAGGCCGAGGTCCAGGACCACCAGGTCGGGCGGGTGGCTGGCGGCGGCCTTCAACGCGGCGGCCCCGGTCGCGGCGACGTCCACGTCGTACCGGCGGGCGCGCAGGTTGATCCGCAGGGCCCGCAGGATCTGCGGTTCGTCGTCGACGACCAGGATGCGCGTCATTCCTGCGGCTCCTCCGGGCTGGTCTGGGCGGCGGCGGGCAGCCGCAGCACCATGGTGAGACCCCCGCCGGGGGTGGTCTCGGGGGTGATGCTGCCACCCATCGCCTCGGCCAACCCCCGGGACAGGGCGAGCCCGAGGCCGACGCCGGTCTGGTTGTCCCGGTCACCGAGGCGCTGGAACGGCAGGAAGACGTGCTCCCACTTGTCCTCCGGGATGCCGGGCCCACGATCGATGATCCGCAGCTCGACCTCACCGGCGTGCGCGCTGGCGGTGATCGTGGGCGGCTGGTCGGGCGGGCTGTAGCGCAGCGCGTTGGCGATGACGTTGACCAGCACCCGTTCCAGCAGGCCGGGGTCGGCGGTGGCCGCCGGCAGGTCGGCCGGGATGTCCGTGACGACGGTCGCGGCCGCCGGGCCAAGTTCGTCCAGGGCCAGGGGTACGGCGTCCTCCAGACCGATGACAGTCGTTGAGATGCCCAGCGCGCCGGCCTGAAGGCGACTCATGTCGAGCAGGTTCGCGACCAGTCGGGCGAGGCGGTCGAGCGACTCCTCGGCGGTCTCCAGCAACTCCTCGCGGTCCGCCTCGTCGAACTCGATGTCGTGGCTGCGCAGGCTGGTCACCGCCGCCTTAGCCGACGCCAGGGGCGTACGCAGGTCGTGGCTGACCGCCGCGAGCAGCGCGGTGCGCATCCGGTCGGCTTCGGCGAGGGGCCGGGCGGTGGCGGCCTCCTCGGCGAGCCGTTCCTGGCGTAGCGCGACGGCGGCCTGGGCGGCGAACGCCTCGACGATCCGCCGGTCGGCGGCCTCCAACCGCCGGCCGCTGAGCACCACGGTGATGCGCTCGTCGACGGGTACCGCGGTCTCGCCGTCGTCCGGCGTGCAGGCCGGCTGCTCACCGACGCTGGCCACGACGCACCAGGCGTGTTCCTCGCGGGCCCGCTCGGGGCGACCGCTCGCCTCCTCGGCCAGCTCCAGCAGACTCACCGCGCGCAGCCCGAACGTCTCGCGGAGCTGGTCGAGCAGGGCGGCCAGCGGACGTTCGCCGCGCAGCACCCCACCGGCGACGGCGGCGAGGGTCTGCGCGTCGGCGGCGGCGCGCGCGGCCTCGCGGGTCCGCCGGGCGGCCACGTCGACGATCCAGCTCACCGCGAGGGCCACCCCGACGAAGACGGCGAGCGCGAGCAGGTTGTCGGCCTCGGCGATGGTGAGCGTCCGGTACGGCGGGGTGAAGAACCAGTTGAGCAGCAGCGACCCGCCGAGCGCGGCCACCAGCGCCGGCCACACCCCGCCGACCAGCGCGACCCCGACCACTCCGGCGAGGAACAGCAGGATGTCGTTGGTCAGCGTCAGGTCGGGCAGCGCCTTGAGCAGCAGGGTGAGCAGCGGCATGCCGAGCACCGCCAGGCCGAAGCCGAGCAGCCGGCGACGTCGGGACAGCGCCGCGGGCACGGCCGACGCCCGCCGGCCCTTGCCGGCCTGCTTGTGGGTGACCAGGTGTACGTCGATCGAGCCGGAGAGCGCGGTGGTGGTCACCCCGACGCCCCGGGCGAAGATCTGCGCGAGGCGACCCCGCCGACTCGCGCCGAGCACGAGCTGGGTGGCGTTCACGCCCTGGGCGAAGTCGAGCAGCGCAGCCGGCACGTCGGTGCCGAGCACCTGGTGGTATGTGCCGCCCAGGCTCTCCACGAGCACCCGTTGGCGGGCGAGTTGGGCCGGGTCGGCGCCGGCCAGACCGTCGCTGCGGGCCACGTGCACGGCGAGCAGGTCGGCGCCCTTGCTGCGGGCCGCGATCCGGGCGGCCCGGCGGATCAGCGTCTCACCCTCCGGGCCGCCGGTCAGCGCCACCACGACCCGTTCCCGGGCCTCCCAGGTGGCGGCGATGCCCTGCTGGCTGCGGTACCTGTCGAGCTGCTCGTCGACCTTGTCGGCCAGCCAGAGCAGCGCCAGTTCGCGCAGCGCGGTGAGGTTGCCGACCCGGAAGTAGTTGCCCAGCGCGGCGTCGATCTTGTCGGGGCGGTAGATGTTGCCGTGCGCCATCCGCCGGCGCAGCGCCTCGGGGGTCATGTCGACCAGCTCGACCTGCTCGGCGGCGCGGACGATCTCGTCCGGCACGGTCTCCCGCTGGGTGGTGCCGGTGATCTGCGCGACGACGTCGTTCACCGATTCCAGGTGCTGCACGTTGACCGTGGACAGCACGTCGATCCCCGCGTCCAGCAGTTCCTGGACGTCCTGCCAGCGTTTGTCGTGCCGCGAGCCGGGCACGTTGCTGTGGGCCAGCTCGTCGACGACCGCGATCTCCGGCCGGCGGGCCAGCACCGCGTCCACGTCCATCTCGGTGAACTCGGCGCCCCGGTAGGTCATCGTGCGGCGGGGCACCTGCTCCAGGTCGCCGATCATCGCGGCGGTGTGCTGCCGGCCGTGCGTCTCCACGAAGCCGATCACCACGTCGGTGCCGCGCGCGGCCCGCCGCTGGGCCTCCTCCAACATCGCGTACGTCTTGCCGACGCCGGGAGCGGCCCCGAGATAGATGCGTAGTTCTCCGCGTGGCACGGGAACCATCCTCTCAATGTCGAAGGAAGGGCCCCTTACTAACGCTATGCGTTAGTAAGGGGCCCTTCCTTTCACGCTCAGCGCGCCGGGAACTGCTTGTCGAGGGCGATGTTGAGTTCCAGCACGTTCACGCCGGGCGCACCCATGAAGCCGAGCCCCCGCCCGTCGGTGTGCTCCTCGACGAGCTTGCGGACCACCGCCGGGTCCGCGCCGCGCTCCCGCGCGACCCGGTTCACCTGCAACTCGGCGTACGCCGGGCTGATCTGCGGGTCGAGACCGCTGGCGCTGGCGGTGACCGCGTCGGCGGGCACCGCCGGGTCGGCCGGCGCGTCGCCCCGGATCGGGGTGACCACTCCGCCCGCGGCCACGTAGTCCTCGCCGGGCTTGGCCAGCTCCACAGTGACCCCCTGGTACGAGGGAACGAACGGCGTCGCCGGGGCGACCTGGTTGACGCTGACCACCCGGGTGACCGGGCCGGTCAGGCCGTCGGCGCGGAACACCGCGAGTACGGCGCCCACCCCGTCGTCGGTGCAGAACGGACGCCGACCGTCGACGCCGTTCAGCTCGCCGACCGCCTTGCTGCGCCCGCAGACCTGGGTGAGCAGGCTCTCGCTGGACTCCTCCGGGTCGGTGGCGATGGTGTCGACGACGCTCTCCGGGCCGAGGTTGCTGGCCGAGGTGGACGTCGGGTCGTAGCCGTCGCCGGCGGCCGACGGGCGGGACTGGAAGTAGCGGGCGACGGGGTTGCCGTCCGCGTCGGTGAAGGACTGGCCGATCAGCGAACTGCCAATGGTGGTGCCGCCCGAGGTGATCAGCGAACCGTCGGCCTTGTGGTTGAGGCCGGGTAGTTGGCCGAGCGCGACCAGGGCCAGCGGGTAGACCAGGCCGAGCAGCACCGTGAAGACGAGCAGGGCGCGCAGGGCGGCGAGGTGTTGGGCGATCCAGGTGGGTAGACGCATCACGAAATCCCCGGGATGAACTGGATGAGCAGGTCGATGATCTTGATCCCGATGAACGGCACGATGATGCCGCCCAGCCCGTAGACCAGCAGGTTGCGGCTGAGCAGCTTCGACGCGGCGGCCGGCCGGTACCGCACGCCGCGCAGGGCGAGCGGGATCAGCGCGATGATCACCAGGGCGTTGAAGATGACGGCGGACAGGATCGCCGACTCCGGGCTGGCCAGCCGCATGATGTTCAGCGCGTCCAGGCTCGGGTAGAGGCCGGCGAACATGGCCGGGATGATCGCGAAGTACTTCGCGATGTCGTTGGAGATGCTGAACGTGGTCAGCGCTCCCCGGGTGATCAGCAACTGCTTGCCGATCTCCACGATCTCGATCAGCTTGGTCGGGTCGGAGTCGAGGTCGACCATGTTGCCGGCCTCCTTGGCGGCCGACGTACCGGTGTTCATCGCCACCCCGACGTCGGCCTGGGCGAGCGCCGGCGCGTCGTTGGTGCCGTCACCGGTCATCGCGACCAGCCGACCACCCTCCTGCTCCCGCTTGATCAGCGCGAGCTTGTCCTCCGGCGTCGCCTCGGCCAGGAAGTCGTCCACTCCGGCCTCATCGGCGATGGCCTTCGCGGTACGGGGGTTGTCACCGGTGATCATCACGGTCCGGATGCCCATCCGGCGCATCTCGTCGAACCGCTCGCGCATGCCGGACTTGACCACGTCCTTGAGGTGGATGACACCGAGCGCGCGGGCGGGCTGACCGTCGACGTGTTCGGCGACGACGAGCGGGGTGCCGCCGGTGCCGCTGATCGCGTCCACGATCTCGCCGACCTGCTCGGTCGGGTGACCGCCGTTCTCCCGTACCCACTTCATGACCGCTGCGGCGGCGCCCTTGCGGACCCGGCGGGCCGTGCCCGACGCGCCACCGTCGACGCTGGCGTCCGGGGTCAGGTCGACACCGCTCATCCGGGTCTGCGCGGTGAACGGTACGAAGGTGGCGTGCGGCATGACGCCGGGCTCGCGTTCGCGGAGCCCGAACTCGTTCTTCGCCAGGACGACCACCGAGCGCCCCTCCGGGGTCTCGTCGGCCAGGCTGGAGAGCTGCGCGGCGTCGGCCACGGTCGCGGCGTCGACGCCCTCGACCGGGACGAACTCGGCGGCCTGCCGGTTGCCCAACGTGATGGTGCCGGTCTTGTCCAGCAGCAGGGTGTTGACGTCGCCGGCCGCCTCGACGGCCCGACCGCTCATGGCCAGCACGTTGCGCTGGACGAGGCGGTCCATGCCGGCGATGCCGATGGCCGACAGCAGCGCGCCGATGGTGGTGGGGATCAGGCAGACCAGCAGCGAGACCAGCACGACGCCGGTCACACCGGAGCCGTTGATCGCCCCGCTGTCCGGTGCGGCGGCCTGGTACGCCTTGGAGAAGATCGCCAGCGGCTGGAGGGTGACCACGGCCAGCAGGAAGATGACCGTGAGCGCGGCGAGCAGGATGTTCAGCGCGATCTCGTTCGGCGTTTTCTGCCGGTTGGCGCCCTCGACCAGGGCGATCATCCGATCGATGAAGCTCTCGCCGGGCTTCTGGGTGATCTTCACGATGATCCGGTCGGAGAGCACCTTGGTGCCGCCGGTGACCGCGCTGCGGTCGCCGCCGGACTCGCGGATGACCGGGGCCGACTCGCCGGTGATGGCCGACTCGTCGACGCTGGCGATGCCCTCGACGATGTCGCCGTCGCCGGGGATGATCCCGCCGGCCTCGATCAGGACGATGTCGCCCTGGCGTAGCTCCGGCGCGGGCACGGCCTCGTCGCGGTAGGTGTTGGCCCGCGCGCCGGGCTTCCAGTCGACCAGCCGGGTGGCGATGGTGTCCTGCTTGGCCTGCCGCAGGGCGGCTGCCTGGGCCTTGCCCCGACCCTCGGCGACCGCCTCGGCCAGGTTGGCGAAGATCACGGTCAGCCACAGCCAGGCGGTGATCGCCCAGGCGAACACCGACGGGTCGGTCACCGCCAGGACGGTGGTGAAGGCCGCACCGACCTCGACGATCAGCATCACCGGGTTGCGCCACAGGCTGGCCGGGTTGAGCTTGCGTACGGCGTCCGGCAGGGACCGGACGAGCTGCTTGGGGTCGAGCAGGCCTCCACCGATCCGGTTGCCCTGCGTTGCCGGGCTGCCGGGAAGCTGCTCTGTCGGGGCGGACGTGACGGACATGTCCTCGTTCCTCATGATGGTCAGAGCCCTTCTGCCAGCGGGCCGAGCGCGAGCGCGGGCAGGAAGGTCAGCGCGACGAGGACCACCGTGACGCCGACGACCATCCCGATGAACAGCGGTCGGTGGGTCGGCAGGGTGCCCTCGGACGCGGGGGTGGGTGCCTGGCGGGCCAGCGAGCCGGCCAACGCGAGCACGAAGATGATCGGCAGGAACCGGCCGAGCAGCATGCACAACCCGAGTGCGGTGTTCCACCAGGCCGTGTTGACCGTGATGCCCGCGAAGGCGGAGCCGTTGTTGTTGCTGGCCGAGGTGAACGCGTACAGCACCTCGGAGAGGCCGTGCGGCCCGACGTTGAGCGCCGTGGAGTTGTTTCCGGTGGCGAACGCCGCAGCCGTGCCGACGAGCACCAGGATCGGCGTGATCAGAAAGTAGAGCGAGGCGAACTTGATCTCCCGCGACCCGATCTTCTTGCCCAGGTACTCGGGGGTGCGACCGACCATCAGCCCCGCCACGAAGACCGTGATCACCGCGAGGATCAGCAGGCCGTACAGGCCGGAACCGGTACCGCCGGGCGCGACCTCGCCGAGCATCATGTTGCCCAGCAGCATCCCGCCACCGAGCGAGGTGAACGAGTCGTGGAACGAGTTCACCGCACCGGTCGAGGTGAGCGTGGTGGCGGCGGCGAAGGTGGCCGAGTTGGAGACGTCGAACCGCACCTCCTTGCCCTCCATCGCCGCGCCGACCGCCTGCGGGACCGTGCCGTGGCCGGCCAGCTCGAAGATGTTGGTGATGGCGACGCTGAGGAAGGCGAGGATGCCCATCACCGCGGCGATGGCGTAGCCCTGCCGGTTCTGCCCGACCATCCGGCCGAAGACCCGGGGCAGGCTGAACGGGATCAGCAGGATCAGGAAGATCTCCAGCCAGTTCGTCCAGGTGGTGGGGTTCTCGAACGGGTGGGCGCTGTTGACGTTGTAGAAGCCGCCGCCGTTGGTGCCCAGCTCCTTGATCACTTCCTGGCCGGCGACCGGGCCACCGGTGATCGTCTGGGTGCCGCCGGTCAGCGTGCTCACATCGGTGCCGGCGGACAGGTTCTGCACCACTCCGCCGATCATCAGCACGACTGCGCCGAGGACCGCGATCGGCACCAGGATCCGCAGCACGATCCGGGTCAGGTCGACCCAGAAGTTGCCGAGCTGCCCGGTGCGGCTGCGGGCGAAGCCGCGGACCAACGCGACCGCCACCGCGATGCCGACCGCCGCCGAGACGAAGTTCTGCACCGCCAGACCGGCCATCTGCACGAGGTGGCCCATGGTCGACTCACCCGAGTACCACTGCCAGTTCGTGTTGGTCACGAACGAGACGGCAGTGTTCCACGCGCCGTGGGTCATCACCGGGTCGAAGCCCAGCGACAGCCACAGGTGGTTCTGCACCCGCTGAAACAGGTACAGGAACAGGATCGAGACGGCCGAGAACGCGAGCACGCTGCGGGCGTACACGCCCCAGGTCTGCTCGGCGGCCGGGTCGACGCCGACCAGGCGGTAGATCCCCCGCTCGACGCGCGACTGCTTCGTCCCGGAAACGACCCGGAACATGTAGTCGCCGAACGGCTTGTAGACGGCGACGAGCGCCGCCACCAGCGTCAGCACGAAGATGACGCCCGCTGTTGTCATGGTCATCAGAAGCGCTCCGGGAACAGCAGGGCGAACACCAGGAACGCGCCCAGGACGATCGCGAGCACCAGACCGACGGCGTTGACCGCGTTCACAGCTTCTCCACCGCCCGGACCACCAGGGCGAGCACTGCGAACAGCGCCACCGTGAGGACCACGAACACCACGTCAGACACGCTGACTCCTCTTACCGGAAAGGTTCGTCGCGACCGCCTTCCGGTCGCGCCGGGCAAGCAAAGCCCACGTGCGCCTCAGACGGCACGGGCCATAACGCGACCATGACGGCGGCGAACCTTTTCTTGACGCGGTTTTCACGCACGCACCTGATCAGGTGAAATGCGGCACAAACCCGACGGTCCGAGACCGAGGAGAGGAGCCGGGCCGGTCAGGCCGGGCGGCGGGCCACCAGCACGTCGCGCATGATCGACTGGTCCACCCGGTGCCGCAACGCGCGGTAGGGCTCGTCATCGACCACGGTCAGGCCGGCGTCGGCCAGCGCCGCCGCCGCGTCGTCCCGGCTCGCGACGTGGGTGTTCCACGAGATGCCGAGCGCGCCGCCGGGCCGTAGCAACCGCGCCCAGACCGGCGCGGCGTCCGCGAGCAGCGCCAGCGGGTCGCGCGACAGACCCTGATCGGCGGTACGACTGCCGTGCTGTACGCCGTACGGGGCGTCGGCTACCACCACGTCGACGGTCTCCGGCCGGAAGAACTCGCCCGCCCGGGTGGTGTCGGCGTTGACCACGTCCAGCAACTGCGTGCGGCCCGCCTTGTGCTCCTCGCGGGTCGGGGCCAGCTCGATGCGTACCCGCCGGCCGACCACCTTGCGCTCGCGCCGCACCGGCCCCGATTCCAGCACCCGGTGCTTCACGCGCTTCTGCTTCAGCCAGGTGGTGACGAAGGCCCGGTACGCCTCGACGTCCTTCTGGTCGCGCTCGATCCCCGCCGCGTCGAAGCCGTACATCAGCGCCTGGTTGAGGGTGGTGCCCCGACCGCAGAGCGGGTCGAGCACCCGGAACCGACGGTCGGTCAGCTCGCCGGCCCAGTCCGACGCGAGCAGGGTGACGTTGAGCAGCAGCTTGGTGAACTGCTCGTTGGTCTTGCCCACGTACTTCTGGATGGTGAGCAGGTCGTCGTCGTACCGGTCCAGCCGGCTCCACTCGACCGGGCGCAGCAGGTCACCGACGATCTCGAACAGCGCGTACCCGGCGGAGAGGTTGCCCAGGACGGCCAGATCCCGCTCGGTCAGCCCGTCACCCGCGAACGTGACGTACGTCGCGCCGCCGACGACCTCGGTGTCCAGCTCGCCGATCCGGCCGTCGAGCGCCGAGCGGCCGAAGATCTCCAGCTCGGCCCGGGTGAGGTCGATGGCGGATCGGGCGTACACCCGGTTGGTGGCGGGCAGGATCAGCAGGCCGTAGCGCGTCATGATCGGGCGAGTATTCCACAACGGGTGACGACCGCCGGGAACCGGAGCGACGCGCGGACCGACTACCCACACATGGGGTGTGAGCAGTGGCGGGAGATCCTGTCCGCGCAGTTGGACGGGGAGGAGACCGCCGACGAACGGGCGGCGGCGCAGGGGCACCTGGACGAGTGCGCCACGTGCCGGGCCTGGTTCGCGACGGCGGCGGCGGTGACGCGCCGCGTTCGTACCCGATTGGTCACTGATGTCCCCGACCGGACCGACGCGATCATGGCCGCCATCGGCGGCGCTGCCGGGGCCGGGGCGGACGACGCGCCGGCGGCCCGCCGGTCGCGGTGGCGGCTCCACCTGCCCGGACGCGGCACCCTGGTCGTCGGGCTGCGCGCGGCGCTCGGGCTGCTCGGCGCGGTCCAACTGGTGCTCGGCCTCGCCCAGGTGGGCCGGGGAGCGGCCGCGGAGCACCTGCACGCCTCCGGCCAGCACCTGTGGCACGAGTCGGCCGCCTGGAACGTGGCGGTCGGGGCCGGCTTCCTCTTCGTGGCGGTACGCCGCAGCCCACCGGCGGGTCTGCTGCCGATGCTCAGCGCGTTCGTCGGCACCCTGTTGCTGCTCTCGGTCAACGACCTGGCCACCGGGTCGGTGAGCGGGGAGCGGCTGGTCAGCCACGGCTTCCTGGTGGTCGGCTACCTGATCACCGTGCTGCTGTCCCGTCCCGGGCTGCGTCCCGGCGGGCCCGCGCCGCAGCGGCAGCCCACGCCGTCGCGCTGGCGCTTCGGCACCGAGGAGGGCGAACGGCCGCTGCGGGTGGTCAACGCGGGGGCGTACCCCGGGCAGGCCGCCGACCGGCACGCTGCCCCGGCGGCGCGGACCGGTCGGGCCACGCGCGCAGACCGGACGGGCGACCGCCAGGCGGCCTGAGCCGGGCAGGGTCGCCGCCCGGGAGGCGGAGCGTCGCCCGAGAGGCCTGCCGTCCGTCGGGCGTTGCCCGCGGGGCCTGCTCCGCTGTCGGGCGTCGTCCCCAAGGACCTGCCCGCTGTGGGGCGGGTGACTAGGCGCGGGGGTCGACCGGGCCCAGCGGCTCGTCGGCGGCGATGACCTGCGGGATGACCTGTTCGACGATGGCCAGCAGCGTGGTGGTGAGCAGCAGGTGGACCTGGGCGCGGGTCAACGCGCCGCGCTGGAGCCACTCCCGGGCGGTGGACGTCGCCAGCCCGCAGTACGCCCGGACCATTCCCCGCAACTCCTCGTGGTCCTCGGCCTCGTCGGCCAGCCCGACGGCGACCAGCATCCGGTCCGCGGCGACCTCCTCGGCCTCGGCGAGCACCCGCTCCACGTCGGCGTCGCCGCCCATCCCCCGGGCGGTGACCGCCGCGAGCCACGACGTGCTGTGCCGGGACACCACGTCGAGGAACCACGAGACGCTGGCGTCAACCCGGTTCCGCAGATCACCCTTGGGCAGTCGTTCGAGGGCGACCTCCGGAATGGTCACCATGACCCGGACCACCTCCAGGTAGAGGTCCTTCTTGGTGCCGAAGTAGTGGTTGACCAGCCCTCGGGCGACGCCCGCCTCCCGGGCCACGTCGGTGGTCGACACGTCGGCGTACGGCTGCTCGCCGAACAGGCGGACCGCGCAGGCCAGGATCTGGCCGCGCCGGGCGTCCGGCTCCAGCCGGCGGCGGCGGGGAGCGGTCTCGACACTCATCTGCCCGACCCTAGCGGCAGCGCCCGGCCGGCCACGCCCTCGCCATGATCACGCTAGGTAACGAGTTCGTGCGGCTCTCCAGTGGCAATAAACCAAAAGTCCAGAGTGCCGTTTTAGCCTCTGTAGTGCCCCATCCTGGCGATGTATCCGCAGGGCTCGCCAGGGCACCACGGCCCCGGGCCGTCGGCCGACATGCCGGCTGACGCCTGGCGCACCAAGCAAGGGAGCACAACTGTGGTTTCTCGACGTCGAGTCCTCTCCGGCGCGGCCGGCGCGGCGGTGGGTCTGTCGGCCGCCGGCACGTTCGCCGGCTCCGCGACGGCAGCACCGGCCACCTCCGCCGAAGTGACATCTCCGCTGGCCGCTCGGCGCGGTCGCCTGATGAGCAGGACGGTGGTGACCTCGCCGGCCATCCCGCTGACCCACCTGTCCATCCGGCACGGCGGCCCCTCGGCGGCGGTACGCCTGCGCACCGGCAAGGGGTGGAGCGACTGGCTGGAGCTGAACGCGTGCCAGAACGGCCGGGACGGCGGCCGGCCAGCGGCCCGCTCGAACGTCGTGGTCGCCAACGGCGCGACCGCGTACGAGGTGCAGACCGCCGACGGCTCCGACGCCACCGTCGCCGAGCTGAACACGGTCGACGGGCCCCGGCGGACGGTCGCCAACCCGCGAACGAACAACCTTCCGGTTCCGCGAGGTGGCCGGAAGCCGACGTACCTGCCCCGATCCCGGTGGGGTGCGGACGAGTCGCTGCGCCTCGCCGACGACGGCAGCGAACTGTGGCCGGCCGAGTTCTTTCCGGTGCAGACGCTGACCGTCCACCACAGCGGCGTGTACGAGCACAACGAGGACCCGGACCCGGCCGCGACGGTCCGTGCCATCTACTACGACCAGTGCGTCCTCCAGGAGTTCGGCGACATCGGCTATCACCTGCTGATCGACGAGGCGGGGCGGATCTACGAGGGCCGCTACTCCGATCCGGGACCCCTCCCGGTGTACGGGCCGGGCCTCGGCAGCGACCGCCGGCCGCTCATGGTCAACGCGGCGCACGTCGGCGGCTACAACGCCGGCAACATCGGCGTCTGCCTGCTGGGCCGGTTCACGTCCCGCCAGCCCAGCGCCGCCGCGCACCGGTCATTGGTGTTCGTCCTGGCGGGCCTCGCCGCCGCGGGTCGACTCGCCCCCGCCGGCCGGACCGACTACGTCAACCCGGTCAGCGGAGCGAGTGGCACGGTCGACGTCATCTCCGGGCACCGGGACTGGGCAACCATCGGGGCCGACCCGACCGAGTGCCCCGGCGACGCCTTCCACCCGTACCTCGGCACCCTGCGCCAGGAGGTGGCGGTGCTGCTGAGCCAGTTCCCGACCCCGCCGAAGCACCCGCGCTAGGAGACCCGCGCCCCACCGTCTCCGTCTCGATTCCGTCTCCCCCGACGCCCGGCGGAGGCGGTGGGGCGTGCGCACCTTCCGGGCAGTGATCACTTGATGCTCACCAGTTCGGCGGGCGTTCCTGGCAACTGGTGAGCATCAAGTGATCACCGGAGCCGGTGACGGCGGACCAGGTGTCGGCCGAGGTGCCGCAGGTTTGACGGCTCGGAGTAGAGCGCCGCGTTGATCGCACCGACCGCCACTCCCGGCGCGCGCTGCACCCGGTCGACGTCCCGCACCACCCGGCCGATCAACGTCAGCCGACACCGCAGGTCGAACAGCTCCCGCCGTGCGCAGTGCAACGCAGTCTCCAGTCCCCCGACCCGCTCCCGCAACCACGCCAACTCCGTCGCCTGGTCCATCACGCCCACCTCTCGCCGCACCGCGCCACCACCCGATCGCTTCTCGGACCGTCACGTTCACCCTCACCCATCCGGAAGGGCTGCGCAAGTAGGTAGACCTAATTCGGCATGCCTGATCGCCCTACCGTCAGGTAATGGGTGAAGTCCCGGGTCCACTGGTCGGTCCGCACGAGGTGCAAGACCTGCTCGGCGTGAGCCGGACCCGCATGCGCCAGCTCATCCGCTACCCGACTTTCCCCGCCCCGTTCCAGAGACTGCACGGCACCACGGTCTGGCTGCGTGCTGACGTGGAGGCGTGGATCGCCGAGCACCGCCCGCCCCGCCCGACCGACGGCGACGAGGCCGAGTAGCACCCATCTGGCGGCTGATCCACACGAGATCGCCGACCTGGGCGTATCCGATCGCCTGAATACCGCCACATCGCCAATCTGGAGTGGATCACCCCGTGCGGGGGTCCATGAGGGTCGCATGCGGGCTTAGTAGCCCTCCCTCACCGACCGCGTGAACGTCACGTCTCCGAACTCGAACACCGCTTGAGCGACCGCCTCTGCCTCTGTCGAATGGCACGTGTCCGTCAAGACCTGCCAGTCGCCCGTGCAGTAGAAGACGTAGAAGTCCGCGTCGGCCTCGTCGTAGCGAGCGATCGCGAGATGGGCGACAACCTCCGCGAAGTTGCTGACGGAGTGCCGTGTCGCCCCGGTCGCCAACTGCCCCGGCGCGAGGCTGGCGACCAGCGTGACCTGGGCTCCGTCGAGCCGGGCCGGCGGCATTGCTCTCATGGCACGATCCTCACCCGGGCAGGCCGCTTGATCGACTCGATTTCCTGCAAGGCGGGGTGTCCTGCTCGGGCGGATGGCCCGACTTCATGGAAGCGGAGTCGATCAAGGCGTTGAGGGCTTATTGACATGCTGCCAACAGGGCGCGAGGGTGGTGCCATGCCCACGCCCGACGGCTCCCCCGCGCCCTGGCGGCGGCCCGAACACGACGACCTCGCCGAGCTGGCCCGCGCCTTCTTCACCAAGGAGGTGCTGCCGCACTCCGAACGGCTGCTGGCGCAGGGGCACCCGGACCGCGAGCACTACCGCCGCGCGGGTGAGCTGGGACTGCTCGGCCCGTCGGTGCCCGAGGAGTACGGCGGCGGGGGCGGCGACTTCACCCACGAGGCCGTGGTGCTGCACGAGCAGGCGTACGCCGGGGAGGGCAGCCTCGGGTTGGCCGTACACAGTGGCATCGTCACCGGCTACCTCGTGGCGTACGGCAGCGAGGAGCAGAAGCGGCGGTGGCTGCCCGGCCTGTGCGGCGGTGAACTGGTGGGCGCGATCGCGATGACCGAGCCGGACGGCGGCTCGGACCTTCAGGCGATGCGGACGCGGGCGGTCCGTGACGGCGACGACTACCTGGTCAGCGGCGCGAAGACGTTCATCACCAACGGCGGTCTGGCCGACCTGGTCATCGTGGCGGTCAAGACCGACCCCGAGCAACGGGCGGCCGGCATCTCACTGCTGGTCTGCGAGGTGGGTGGGGACCCGGAGGGGTTCCGTCGCGGCCGGCTGCTGTCCAAGATCGGGCTGCACGCCAACGACACGGCCGAGCTGTTCTTCGACGAGTTCCGGGTGCCGGCGGCCAACCTGCTCGGCGGCGTCGAGGGGCTGGGCTTCGTCCAGATGATGCAGCAGCTTCCGCAGGAGCGCCTGGTCATCGGCGTCGGCGCGGTGGCGGCCATGGAACGGGCGGTGGCGCTGACCGTCGCGTACGCCAAGGAGCGCACCGCCTTCGGCAAGCCGCTGATGGGCCACCAGAACACCCGGATGGTGCTCGCGGAGTGTGCGACGCGTACCCGGGTCAGTCGGGTCTTCCTGGACGACTGCGTCGTCCGGCACACGCGCGGCGACCTGGACGTCGCCACGGCCGCGATGGCCAAGTCGTGGCTCACCGACGGGCAGTGCGAGGTCGTCGACCGGTGCCTCCAGGTCTTCGGCGGGTACGGCTACACGACGGAGTACCCGATCGCCCGCATGTACGCCGACGCCCGGGTACAGAAGATCTACGGCGGCACCAACGAGATCATGAAGGAGCTGATCGCCCGTGCCCTCTGAGGCGTCCACGCGCGGCACGGACGGATCGTCGCGGGGCGGACCGCTGGCCGGCGTACGGGTGGTCGAGCTGGCCAGTCTCGCGCCGGCGCCGTTCGGCTGCATGGTGCTCGCCGACCTCGGAGCGGACGTGGTGCGCGTCGACCGGCCGGGTGGCCCGGGGGCCGGTCGGCTGGCCGCGCCGAGCGGAGGACCGTTGCAGCGCGGCCGGCGGCTGACCGCGCTGGACCTGAAGTCCCCGACCGGTGTGGCGGACCTGCTGCGTCTCGTCGAGCGGGCGGACGTGCTGGTCGAGGCGTACCGGCCGGGGGTCGCCGAGCGCCTCGGCTTCGGCCCGGACGTCTGCCGGGACCGCAACCCCCGCCTGGTGTACGCGCGAATGACCGGCTGGGGTCAGGACGGCCCGCTGGCCGCCCGCGCTGGCCACGACATCGACTACATCGCGGTCGCCGGAGCGCTGGAACCGTTGGGCCGGGCCGGTGAGCGCCCGCACGCGCCGTTGAACCTGATCGGCGACTTCGCCGGTGGCGGCATGCTGCTGGCCGTGGGCGTGTTGGCCGCGCTGCTCGAACGGGAGCGCTCGGGCCTCGGCCAGGTCGTCGACGCGGCCATGGTCGACGGTTCGGCGCTGCTCACCTCGTTCCTGCACGGGCTGCTCGGCACCGGCCGGTGGGCGGCCCCGCGGGGGCGGAACCTGCTCGACGGAGGAGCGCCCTTCTACGACACGTACGCCACGGCCGACGGTGGCTTCATGGCCGTCGGGGCGCTGGAACCGGCGTTCTACGGCGAACTGCTGGCCGGTCTCGGCCTCGCCGACGCGGACCTGCCCCACCAGTACGACCCGCGCGGCTGGGACGAGCTGCGCAGGCGGCTCACCGAACGGTTCGCCGAGCGGACGCGCGACGAGTGGACGGCGATCTTCGCCGACCGGGATGCCTGTGTCGCCCCGGTGCTCGCCCCCGGCGACGCGCACCGGCACCCGCACAACGCGGCCCGGGGGACGTTCGTCGAGGTGGACGGCGAGGTCCAACCGGCACCGGCGCCGCGCTTCGACCGTACGCCGACGGGGCCGCCCGTCCCGGCGCCCGATCCGGAGCGGGACGCGTCGCCGGTCGAGGAGATCCTGACCACCTGGCCGTAGCCGGCGGGACAGCCGTGCCGGTGTCGCGTTGATACGGTCGTGCACCGACGGTCCGGGGGGAGTCAGTGCATGGGTACGGACAGTTGGAAGGGCCACGTCAACGGGATCCTGTACGGGGTCCAGTTCGACAGCGCGCTCGACGACGCGGTGGTGACCCGGGTCGCCGAAGGGGTGGACGCCGGGCTCTACCCGGGCGACCGGGCCGAGACGCGGGACGCGATCGATCAGGCGCTGCGCTGTTCGGGCCCGCTCAACGACCAGGCCGAGACCCCCCACAGCGAGGACGACATCCGCGCGTTCCTCCGCCGGCTGTCGGCCGCCCTGGCCGCCACCCCTTCCCAGAGTTGATCAAGAGGTTGGCGTCAGAAAACGGCTGCACCCTGACGCAAACCTCTTGATCACCGCCTAACGGGCGGGGTCGACCTTCCTGTTTTGGGTGTCCGGGGTGGGGGACGGCATGATCATGGTGGGGGCGGGTCGCTGTGGGCCGCCTGGGCCGAGGAGGTGCCGGTGCCGGACGCGGAGGACCTCGTCGCCGACGCGCTGGCGGCGGTGCGCGGCACCGACGTACGACAGACCGAACGGCAGCTCGACCGGCTGATGGTCGGCACCGGAACGGCGGACGGCGCGACGGCGGTGGACGCCGCCCTGGCGCGACGACTGATTCGCGGCCTCGGGCGGCTCTGGCCGCGCGGTTGGCAGCCGGTCGACGTACACCGGATCGTCCGGCGTCGGCTCGACGCCGGCGCGGCCCGACTGGTCCGCGACGCGCTGGCCGCGCAGCGACGCGAGCAGGCCGAGCCGGTCCCCGCCTGGTGGGACGACCAGCTCCGCGTGCTCGCCGCCCAGGACCGGGACGCCGCAGGCCAGGGCTCAAGCGCCGGCCAGGGCTCGAAGGCCAGCCGGGGCCGGGACGCCGGCCAGGGCTCGAAGGCCGGCCGGGACGTCGGCCCGGAGGACCTGGTGGCCGACTGGACCCGCGCGGAAGGGCTGGACCGGGTCGACGCGCTGCGCGCGGCGGTCGACGTACTCGCGCTGGTGGAGAGCCTGCCGCCGATCGCGGTGCTGCGCCCGCCGCCGGGCTCGACCGGAGCGGCGCTCCCCCGCGCCGCCGGTACGGCCCGCAGCGGGTCGCCGATGCTGGACCGGGTACGCGCGCTGCTGGCGAAGGCGGAGTCGACCACCTTCCCGGCCGAGGCGGAGGCGTTGACCGGCAAGGCGCAGGAGCTGATCGCCCGGCACAGCATCGACGAGGCGCTGCTGGCCGCCGGCACCGAGCGGGGCGAGCTGCCGAGCGGGGTGCGCCTGGGCGTCGAGACCCCGTACGCCGGGGCGAAGGCGCTGCTCGTGCAGGAGGTGGCGGCGGCGAACCGGTGTGAGGCGATCTGGTCCGACGACCTCGGCTTCACCACCGTGCTGGGGTGGCCGGCGGACCTCGTGGCGGTGGAGCTGCTCTACACGTCGCTGCTGGTGCAGGCGACGGCCGCGATGCTGCGCGGGCGGGCCGAGCGTCGACCGGGGTCGGGCCGCCGGACGAAGGTGTGGGACGAGTCCTTCCTCAACGCGTTCGCGCTGCGGATCGGTGAGCGGCTGCGCACGGCCACGGACGCGGCGACCGAGGCGGCGGGGCAGACGGAAGCCGGGGCGGATCGGTTGTTGCCGGTGCTCGCCGCGCGGGGCGAGGCGGTCCGGGAGCGGCTGGAGACGCTGTTCCCCGGCGTGACCCGGCACCGGCTCAGCGTGCGCGACGCCGAGGGCTGGTCGTCCGGCACCTCGGCCGCCGACCGGGCGTCCCTGGACGTCGGCGGCGGCTCCACGCCTCGGCAGGTGCCGGGCCGACCCTGATCCGCCCGGCGTGGGAGCGCCACGGCCGGACGTTTCTGCGATTTTCTTCGGTAGGCGGTAGGGAACGGGGTGACGGCTCCGACCCTCCGGTGAGCCGCACCCCAGCCGGGGCGCGACCAGGAACCGAGGAGCATCCCCGTGAAGTACATGTTGCTGATCTGGAACCGGCCCGGCTTCACCGAAGGGCTGACCGAGGAGGACCGCACCGCCCTGTTCGGCGAGGTCGACGAGATCATGAAGGAGCTGGCCGAGACCGGTGAGCTGATCGGCGGCCAGGCGCTGGCCGACCCGTCGCAGACGCAGACGGTCCGGCTGGCCGGCGGTCAACCCGAGATCGTCGACGGGCCGTTCATGGAGAGCAAGGAGCAGTTCGCCGGCTACCTGGCCGTGGACTGCGACAGCCCGCAACGGGCCGCCGAGATCGCCGCCCGCTGGCCGGACGTGCGCTACGGCGGCGCGATGGAGGTCCGCCCGATCATGGACGAGGCCGGGACGGAGATGTGACCGACGACCGGACGGTCGAGGATCTGCTGCGCACACTCGCGCCGCAGGTCCTCGGCCTGCTGGTCCGTCGGCACGGCCAGTTCGACAGGTGCGAGGACGCGGTCCAGGAGGCGCTGCTGGCCGCCGCGACGCAGTGGCCCGGGCAGGGCGTACCGGACAACCCGCGCGCCTGGCTGCTCACCGTGGCGACCCGCCGGCTCACCGACGAGTGGCGCAGCGAGAGCGCCCGCCGGCAGCGCGAGGTCGCGGTGGCGCTGCGCGAGCCGGCGTACGCCCAGGTGGCGCCTCCGGCGGACGCGCAGCCGGCGGTGCCGGACGCGGACGACACGCTGACCCTGCTGTTCCTCTGCTGTCATCCGGCGCTGGCCCCCTCGGCGCAGGTGGCGCTCACGCTGCGCGCGGTGGGCGGCCTCAGCACGGCCCAGATCGCCCGGGCGCACCTGGTGCCGGAGGCGACCATGAGCCAGCGCATCCGGCGGGCCAAGCAGCGGATCGAGGCGGCTGGCGCACGGTTCGCCATGCCCGGACCGGCCGAGCGGGAGGAGCGGCTGCGGACGGTGCTGCGGGTGCTCTACCTGATCTTCAACGAGGGGTACACGGCGTCGAGCGGGCCGGACCTGCGCCGGGCCGAGCTGACGGCCGAGGCGATCCGACTCGGCCGCGTCCTGCACGGGCTGCTGCCCGACGACGGCGAGGTCACCGGGCTGCTGGCGCTCATGCTGCTCACCGACGCGCACCGGGCGGCACGGGTGGGCGCGGACGGGGAGTTGGTGCCGCTGACGGAACAGGACCGTTCCCGCTGGGACGCCGCCGCCATCGCGGAGGGGGTCGCGCTGATCACCGAGGCGTTGACCTGGTCGCCGCCCGGCCCGTACCAGCTGCAGGCCGCCATCGCCGCCGTGCACGCGGAGGCGGCGACGGCGGCGGAGACGGACTGGCGGCAGATCGTCGCGCTCTACCGGCTGCTGGGCCGAATCGCCCCGAACCCGCTGGTCACGCTCAACCAGGCGGTCGCGGTGGCGATGGTGGACGGGCCCCGGGCGGGGCTCGACCTGCTCGGCCCGTTGGACGCCGACGAGCGCACCGCCGGGCACCACCGCCTCGCGGCCGTGCGGGCGCACCTGCTGGAGCTGGCCGGCGAGCCGGCGGCGGCGCGGGAGGCGTACCTGGCGGCGGCGCGCGGCACCACGAGCCTGCCCGAGCAGCGCTACCTGGAGCTGCGCGCCACCCGACTGGCGGCGCGGCGGTGACCACCGCGCCGCCCGCCCGTCACACGCCGACCGCCGGGCAGCTCGCCTGCCGCGCCGGCACGACCTGATCGATCAGGTACGAGTCGACGGCTCGCCCCACGCACGGGCTCGTGGTGTAGCTGCCGTGCCCCCAGCCCTGGTAGGTGAGCAGCACCCCGTGCCGACCCAACTGCCGGGCCACCGCGCGGGCCCAGGCGTAGCCGCTCGCCGGATCGTGCACGGTGGCGGCGATCAGCAGCGGCACGTCGGTGCGTACCCGCAGCCGGTGCTGAGGGTTGGCGACCGTGGGCGTACCCAGGCACGTGACCAGGGCGAACAGCGCCGGCGGGTAGCGCAGGTCGGGCGCGAGCCGGGCGCTGCGGCGCAGCAGCGCGTCGTACTCGCGGTAGTCGCGGACCGGCAGGCTCCAGTCCTGGCAGAAGACCGCGAAGGGGTACGGGACCACGGCGTCGTCCGCCAGCGTGGTGACGCCCGGCGTCGGGGGACCCGCCAGCTTGTCGATCCACTGCCCGAGCCCCGGCCACCGGTCGGTCTCGTAGAGCCGCTTGTGGGCGAGGCGGCTCAGCTCGAAGGGGGCCAGCGGGGCACCGGCCCGGTCCGGGTCGGTCAGCGTGCCGGCCTCGGCCCGGTCGTGCAGCCCGGCCCAGATGGCCCGCACGTCCCGACCGTGCAGGACGCAGTCGGCGGACCGGGCACACCAGTCGAGGAACTCGTCGAACGCGTCCTCGGCGGCGACGGCCTGGGTGTCGAGGAAGGCGCGGGTCTCCAGGCTGTGGTCCATCGCGGCCTCCAGCACCATGGCCCGCACCCGGTCGGGGTACAACTCGGCGTACCGCTCGCCCAGCAGGGTGCCGTACGAGCTGCCGTGGAAGGTGAGCTGCCGTTCGCCGAGCGCGGCACGGACCGCGTCCAGGTCACGGGCGGCGCTCGTCGTGTCCACGTGGTCGTAGAGCGCGCCGGTACGGGCCCGGCAGTCGGCGCGCAGCAGCGCGTTGTTGGTCAGGGTGGCGTCGAACTGGGCCTGGTCGGCGATCACCTGGGGCTGCCTGGCGAGCAGGTCGCGGGAGCAGCGCACCGGGTGACTGCCGCCGGTGCCGCGCGGGTCGAAGCTGACGATGTCGAACCGGCGGCGCAGGTCGGCGCTGAACCGGGAACTGCCGTTCACCACCCGGTCGACCCCGCTGTCGCCGGGCCCGCCCGGGCCGAAGACCAGGGTGCCCTGTCGGGCGGCCGGGTCGGTGGCGACCCGGCGGGCCAACGCCAGTTCGAAACGCTCCCCCCGTGGCCGGTTCCAGTCGACCGGCAGCGACAGGCTGCCGCACTCGGGCGGGGCCTCCGCGACGGGCGGCTCCTCCTCGGGGGTGTCCTCGGCGCAGGGGTGCCAGTCGATGGCGGGTCGGGCGACGGCCGGGCTCGCCGGGGTCAGGCCGGCGGCCGTGAGGGCCAGGGCCACCGCCCAGCCGACTCCGGATTTGCGTACGCGCAGCATGGGGTGCTGTCCTCTCCTGGAAGGAGCGTTGCTGGTGAAACTCGCCCAGCGGGCGAGGTGGTGCTTCTTCCACCCGGGCCGTCGAGTGGCCGCTCGACGGCCCGGGGCCTCGACACGCGGGTCAGTCGACCTCGCGCAGGACACGTTCGAGCGTGGTCATCCGGGTCTCCATTCCGCCCAGCCGACTGTCCATCGCGGCGAGCAGTCGGGCGTTCTCCGCCTGCGCCTGCGCGGCGGTCTCGGCGAGCTTGCGGTAGTCGTCCGCGCGGTTCGCCTCGTACCGGGCCCGCCGGGTCTTGGCGAGCTGTACGACGGTCACGGTGAACACGCTGATCAACAGGGCGAACACCCCGAACGCGCCGACCACCTCGGTCCAGTCGTGCTCGCTCATGACCGCGCCTCCGGCTGCTCGCCCGAGTCGGGCACGGTGAGCGTCTCGATCGCCGCCGCGATGACCTGGGGGGTGAGTGTGAGCACGAACGGCTCCACCTCGTAGTAGTTCATGGCCTTCCCGTCCTCCGACAACTCCATGCGGGCGGTGACCAGTCCGGCCGCCGCCAGCTTCCGTAGGTGGACCTGCAACAGCGCGCGGCTGATGCCCAGTTGCCGGGCCAGCCCACTGACGTACGCGCGCTCGCGGGCCAACGCGGCGACGACCCGCAGCCGGTGCGGGTTGGCCAGCGTGGCCAGCACCCGGACCAGGTCGTCGCCGGTCGGCGGCGAAGCCGCGCTCATAACCAGCCCTTGCACATGCCAATAGAAGTTAGCAGGTGCGGCGACACGGCGGCGCGGCACGAAGACGGAATCAGGGGGATCTCAGGGTTCGGCGCCCCGGACACGACAGCACGCCGGGCCGGTGATGATCACCGGCCCGGCGTGCGGATTACGTCGTACGTCAGCTCTTGAAGGCGTCCTTGATCTTCTCGCCGGCCTGCTTGAGCTTGGCCGTGGACTGGTCGGCGCGACCCTCGGCCTCGAGCTGCTCGTTGTCGGTGGCCCGACCGGCGCCTTCCTTCAGCTTGCCGGCCGCGTCCTCGGTGGCGTTATTGACCTTGTCGTCGAATCCCATTGCCAACCTCCATCGCAAGCGTCGCTACGAACTCAGAGGTACCCCCGTCGTCACCGGTCCAACCATCGCGGTCGTCACAGTTCGCCAGCGGCCGAACGGAAGCGGCGCAGCCGCAGGCTGTTGGCCACCACGAAGACCGACGAGAACGCCATGGTGGCGCCGGCGATCATCGGATTGAGCAACCCGGCGGCGGCCAGCGGCAGGGCCGCCACGTTGTAGCCGAACGCCCAGAACAGGTTGCCCCGGATGATGCCGAGCGTGCGCCGGGACAGCCGGATGGCGTCCTCCGCGGCGTCCAGGTCGCCCCGGACGAGGGTCAGGTCGGACGCCTCGATCGCCACGTCGGTGCCGGTGCCCATGGCGAGCCCCAGGTCGGCCTGGGCCAGCGCCGGCGCGTCGTTGACGCCGTCACCGACCATCGCCACCGAGCGCCCCTGCGCCTGGAGCCGCTTGACCACGTCCACCTTGCCGGCCGGCAGCAACTCGGCGATCACCTCGTCCACGCCCACCTCGGCGGCGACCGCCCGGGCCACGGTGGTGTTGTCGCCGGTCAACAGGACCGGAGTGAGCCCCAGGGCGCGCAGCCGCGCCACAGCCGCCCGGCTCGTGGGCCGGACCACGTCGGCGACCGCGAGCACGCCCCGGGCCCGCCCGTCCCAGCCCGCGACGATCGCCGTACGACCGGCGGCCTCGGCGTCCCGCACGGCCCACTCGACCTCCGGCGGCACCTCGACACCGCGTTCGCGCAGCAGCCGGACCCGGCCGAGCAGCACGACCCGCTCGTCGACCGTGCCGGTCACGCCCAGCCCTTCGAGGTTGGCGAAGCCGGTCACCCGGGGCAGCTCGCCCGCTTCGGCGGCGGCCACCGCGACGGCACGGGCGATCGGATGCTCGGAGGCGGCCTCCACCGCACCGGCGAGCCGGAGCAGCTCCGCGCGGTCCTCGCCACTGGCCGGCACCACGCCCACCAGGGTCATCCGACCGGTCGTCACGGTGCCGGTCTTGTCCAGCACGACGGTGTCGACCCGGCGGGTCGACTCCAGCACCTCCGGTCCCTTGATCAACACACCGAGCTGGGCCCCGCGACCGGTGCCGACCAGCAGCGCGGTCGGCGTGGCCAGACCCAGGGCGCACGGGCAGGCGATGATCAGCACGGCCACGGCGGCGGTGAACGCGGCGGTCGGACCGGCCCCGGTGCCGAGCCACCAGCCGAGGGTGCCCACGGCCAGGGCGATGACGATCGGCACGAACACCCCGGAGATCCGGTCGGCCAACCGCTGCACCGCCGCCTTGCCGCTCTGCGCCTGCTCGACCAGGTCGGCCATCCGGGCGAGCTGCGTGTCCGCGCCGACCCGGGTGGCGGTGACGATCAGCCGGCCGCCCGCGTTGATCGTCGCGCCGACCACGGCGTCGCCCGGACCGACCTCGACCGGCACCGACTCACCGGTCAGCATGCTGGCGTCCACGGCGGACGTGCCCTCGTCGACGACACCGTCGGTGGCGATCTTCTCGCCGGGACGGACCACGAACCGGTCACCGACGGCGAGCCGGTCCACCGGGACCAGGGTCTCGACCCCGTCCCGCAGCACCGCCACCTCCTTCGCGCCGAGGTCGAGAAGGGCGCGCAGGGCCGCGCCGGCGGTCCGCTTGGACCGGGCCTCGAAGTAGCGACCGGCCAGGATGAACACCGTGACCCCGGCGGCGGCCTCCAGGTAGATGTTGCCGGCGCCGTCGCCGCGGGTGATGGCGAAACGGAACGGGTGCGTCATCCCGGGCATACCGGCGTCACCGAGGAACAGCGCCCACAGCGACCACCCGAACGCGGCGAGCGTGCCGATCGAGACCAGCGTGTCCATGGTGGCCGCGCCGTGCCGCAGGTTGGTCCAGGCCGCGCGGTGGAACGGCAGCCCACCCCAGACGACCACCGGGGCGGCCAGCGTCAGCGAGAGCCACTGCCAGTAGTCGAACTGCCAGGGCGGCACCATGGCCAGCAGGACCACCGGCACGCTCAGGACCGCCGAGACCCACAGCCGGGTACGCGGACCGCGCAGCGGGTCCTGCGGCGGCGGCTCGGCGGTCGGCGGCGTCGGCAGGGCCGCCGTGTAGCCGGTCTTCTGGACGGTCTCGATCAGGTCGTCCGGGGTGACGTCGTCGGCGTACCGGACGGTCGCCTTCTCGGTGGCGTAGTTGACGGTGGCGCTCACCCCGTCCATCCGGTTGAGCTTCTTCTCGACCCGCGCCGCGCACGCGGCGCAGGTCATCCCCCCGATCGCCAGTTCGATCCGGTTCGGCGCCTCGGGCAGCGGTCTGCTGCTGGTGGTGGTCATCGTCCAGTCCCGTCAGTCGTGCCCGTGCCCGGGGGTGCCGTGGTCGGTCCCGCCGGTCGGTGTCGGCTCGCCCGTCGCGGCCGAGGCAGCGCCCGCCAGGATGGTGAACTCGGCGGTGTGCACCTGCCCACCGTGCTGGAAGTCGAGGTAGAGCCGGTAGGCGCCGGCCGAGGGCACCGCAGCGTGGAAGGTGACGGCAGGGCCGGGCGGGGTGCGTCCATCGCCGGGCGTCCCGTCCGGGTGCACGTGCAGGTACGCCAGATCGCCCCGACGCAGCGCCACCAGGTGCCCGTACGCACCCAGGTAGGGCTCCAGGTCGGTGACCGGCTGCCCGGCACGGCTCACCGTCAGGGTGAGCGCCGAGGTCCGGCCGGGCTCCGGCGTGCCGGCCAGGGTGACGGTGTAACCGTCGACGGTGGCGCTGGTCGCCGGGGCGGGCAGCGTCCGCTCGGTCAGCTCGCCGGGGACGGCCACGTCCACGCCGAGGGTCAACGGCTCGCCCCCGGTCGGGGTGAAGTCGGCGAACGCCCGCCACTGCCCGGCGCCGGCCAGCGGGGTGGCGACCCGCCAGGTGCCGTCCGGGGCGAGATCGGGGTGGACGTGCCGGAAGCCGGACAGGTCCCGGCGGGCGACGATCAGGTGCATCCGTCTGTCGTGCGCGACGTCGTACCTGGTGACCGGCTGACCGTCCGGCCCGTCGATCCGGAACGCGAACTGGCCGGCGGGCGCGGTCACCGGTTGGAGCGTGTAGCCCCGGTCGGAGACGAGCAACCCGCCGGGAACGAGGTCGGCCGCCTCGCCGCTCGTGGTGAGGCCCGAGGTGTGGGCGACGTCGGGCCGGTTCTGGGTTACCGGGTCGACCGGGTCGACCACCCGACCGACCCCGTACGCCGCGCCGAAGACCGCCGTGAGACCGAGGGCGAACGCGCCCAGCCTGGTCACCGTGGTCATCGCGGACCTCCGCTCACGCCTCGACGAGGTCGTAGCCGGCCTCGTCGACAGCGGCCCGGACGGCCCCGGTGTCCACGGGCTGCTCGCTGCTGACGGTGACCTGGCCGGTGGCGAGGTCGACCCGCACGTCGCGTACGCCCTCGATCGCGCCCACCTCGGCGCTGACCGCGCTGACGCAGTGCCCGCAGGTCATGCCCTTGACCTGGTACGTCGTGTCGACCATCGGACGTCTCCTCTCGTAGTACCGGTACCCGGTGGGGGTATGCCGGCAGGAACGGACGCTACCATACCCCCCAGGGGTACGCTATCCTCGTCGCCATGACCGCACCCACACCGATCCGCGGGTACACCGCCAGCAAGGACCAACTGCTCGCGCGCCTGCGCCGGGTGGAGGGGCAGGTCCGGGGCATCGAAAAGATGGTCGACGAGGACCGCTACTGCATCGACGTGCTCACCCAGATCTCCGCGATCCAGGCCGCGCTCGACAAGGTGGCCCTGGGCCTGCTCGACGGGCATGCTCGGCACTGCATGCACGAGGGGGCGGCCGAGGGTCGGGCCGACGAGATGGCCAGCGAGATGATGGCGGCCGTCGGCCGACTCATGAAGCGCGGCTGAGCGCCTCACTCCCGCCCGGAATCGAGACGTACCCGGCGCAGCAACTGCGCGTTGAGCGCCACCACGATGGTGGACGCGGACATCAGCACGGCCGCCACCGCCGGGCTCAGCGCCACCCCGGCCCCGGCGAGCACCCCCGCCGCCAGCGGCAGCGCCACCACGTTGTAGCCCGCAGCCCAGGCCAGGTTCTGCCGCATCTTGCGGTACGACGCCCGGGAGAGCCGGACCACGGCCCCGACGCCACGCGGGTCGGACGACGCCAGCACGACCCCGGCGGACTCGATCGCGACGTCGGTGCCCGCCCCGATCGCGATGCCCACGTCGGCGCGGGCCAGCGCCGGCGCGTCGTTCACCCCGTCACCGACCATCGCCACGGTCAGCCCGCGCCGCTGGAGTTCCGCCACCCGGCTGTCCTTGTCGGCCGGCAGCACCTCGGCGAAGACCTCGTCCACCCCGGCCCGGAAGCCCAGGTCGGCGGCGACCGACTCGGCCACCGACCGCGCGTCCCCGGTGATCATGGCAATGGTGCGGACGCCATCGGCCCGCAGCTCGGCGATGGCCTTGCGGGCCTCCGGCCGCACCGCGTCGGTGAGCGCGAACGCCCCGAGCACCGTGTCCGGCAACCGCAGGAGATACAGCACCACGGCACCGCGTGACGACCAGCGGCCGGTCGCCTCCCGCAGCTCGTCCGACAGCGGTCCACCCCGCTCACGCAGCAGGGTCGGCCCGCCCACCGCGTACTCCGTACCGTCGACGATGGCCCGCACCCCGCGACCCGGCAGCGAGCGGAAGCCGCCGGCACGGGCCGGCCCACCGGGTCCGGCCGCCGCCACGATCGCGCGGGCCAGCGGATGTTCGCTGTCGGACTCGACACCGGCGGCGATCCGCAGCGCCTCGTCCCGGCCCACGCCGGGGGCCGTCACCAGGTCGGTGACCTCGTGCGCGCCCCGGGTCAGCGTGCCGGTCTTGTCGAACAGCACCGCGTCGACGGTACGCATCCGCTCCAACGCGAGCCGGTCCTTGACCAGGATCCCGCTTCGCGCCGCCAGCGCCGTGGAGAGCGCGACGACGAGTGGGATGGCCAGGCCGAGCGCGTGCGGGCAGGCGATCACCAGAACGGTGACGGTACGCACCACCGCCTCGTCGGGCTCACCGAGCGCGGTCCAGACCACCAGGGTGAGCACGGCGGTACCGGCGGCCACGTAGAAGAGCGCGGCGGCGAACCGGTCGGCGAGCAGTTGAGCCTGCCCGCCCGAGCGCTGCGCCTGCGCGACCATGCGTTGGATGCCCGCGAGCGCGGTCTCGTCGCCCAGCGCCTCGACCCGGACCCGGATCGCCGAATCGGTGGCGACCGTGCCGGCCACCACCCGATCGCCCGCCGACCGGGCAACCGGGCGCGACTCGCCCGTGATCATCGATTCGTCCAACTCCGCGTCGCCGTCGACGACCCGGCCGTCGGCCGGCACCCGACCCCCGGGTCGGACCAGCACCACGTCGTCGACCCGCAGCCCGTCGACAGGTACGCGCTCGACCCGCCCGTCCGCCGCCACCCGCTCGGCCTCGTCGGGCAGCAGCGCCGCCAGTGCCGCGAGCGCCCCACGGGCCTGCCCGATGGCCTTCATCTCCTGCCAGTGCCCGAGCAGCATGATGGTGACCAGCGCGGCCAGCTCCCACCAGAAGTCCAGGTCGAAGGCGCCCAGGCTGGTCGCCAGCGACGCGGTGTACGCCACGGTGATCGCCATCGCGACCAGCAGCATCATGCCCGGCGCGCGGTCCCGGATCTCACGTACCGCGCCGACCAGGAACGGCCAGCCACCCCAGAGGAACACCACCGAACCGAGCACCGGCCCCACCCAGGAGCGACCCGGCGCGTCCAGCCGGAGCCCGAGCCGGTCCACCACCAGGTCACTGGTCAGCACCACCGGCACGGTGAGCACCAGACAGACCCAGAACCGCCGACGGAACAGGGCCGGGTCGTGCCCGGCGTGCTTGTCGTGCCCGGCGTGCTTGTCGTGCTGTCGGTGCTCGGTGGGTGGCTCAGGCATGACTCCACCATCCGCCGCGCCCGGGGCGGTGTCAGCGGTTCGACTCCCCCGACACGTCCGCACGACCTGCGACCCCCCGCCGCGCTGGTTAGCATCGTCCAGCGATGACCCACCGGATCCCGCCGCCGAGACGGGCGACGGCGCCGCCACGGCGCGGCCCCGTACGGCGCCGACCCGACCACTTCATCACTCTCCGTGATTGCCGGGTCGTCAGGCGGCGAACCGACGCGCTCGTGCCCGCGTTCGTCCGGCGGAACTGAACCGCAGAGGCCGCCGGCACGTACCCCGCACCGGATCGTTGGGAGTCTCGCATTGGGTTCCGACCACAGCCATTCCGCTCGACCCGCCCCGCCCCGGGTACGACGGATCCTCATCGCGACGGTGGTGCCGCTCTTCGTGGCCACCGTCGTCGCCGCCGTGGTGCTGTGGCCACGGGACGGCGCACCGAAGAGCGGCGGTGGGGCGGATCTGCCGCGCCACCACGGCACGGTGACCCGGGTGGTGACCGAACCGTGCCCACCCTCGACGAGCCCGGAGGGCACGCCGAGCGGCGGGCCGTGCGGCACGGTGGACGTACTCCTCGAAGACGGGCCGCGCGCCGACCGGCAGGTGAGCACGCCCGTCCCCGCCGGCCCCGGAGCGCCTCGGGTCGAGGTGGGCGACGACGTCGTCCTGGTCGAGCTGACCGATCCGACCGATCCCACCCTCAGCACCTGGAACATCGCCGAGCACCAGCGCGGGACGCCACTGGTGTGGCTCGTGGGGGTCTTCGCCGCCGCCATCGTCGCGTTCGGCCGGTGGCGGGGTCTGGCCGCGCTCGCCGGCCTAGCCGCCAGCTTCGCCATCCTGCTCACCTTCGTGTTGCCGGCCATCGGCGCGGGCCGGTCACCGCTGCTGGTGGCGGTGGTCGGCGCGGCCCTGATCATGTTCGTGGTGCTCTACCTGACACACGGGGTGACCGCGCAGACCTCCGTCGCGGTCCTCGGCACCCTGGGCAGCCTGGTGCTCACCGGCGTCCTCGCGACCATCGCCACGGCCGCCACCCAGCTCACCGGCTTCGGCAGCGAGGACGCCACCACGCTCTCGATGTTCCAGGCGGAGGTGGACCTGCGCGGCCTGCTGCTCGCCGGGATCATCATCGGCTCACTCGGGGTACTCGACGACGTGACCGTCACCCAGGCCGCCACCGTCACCGAGCTGGCGAACGCCAACCCCGGGCTGGGTCGACGACAGCTCTACCGGGCCGCCACCCGGGTCGGCCGGGCGCACATCGCCTCCACGGTCAACACCATCGTGCTGGCGTACGCGGGCGCGTCACTGCCGCTGCTGCTTCTGCTCACCGCCGACTCGCGCCCCATCGGGCAGATTCTGACCAGCGAGTTCCTCGCACAGGAGATCGTCCGCAGCGCGGTCGCCACCCTCGGCCTGATCGCCGCCGTACCCCTCACCACCGGGCTGGCCGCGGTGGTGACCGCGGCCGGGTCGACGGCCACGCCCGACGCGGACGCCCCGCCACCGCGCCCCCGCGCGGACCGCGCGGAGGCGCTCGCCGCTCTCAGTTCCCCGCCGACGGATCGGGCCGACCGGCCCGATCCACAGCGGAACACACCCCCATCCACCGCCACCACCGGGTGGCCAGAGCCGAACAGGAGCACGGATACGGCATGGTGACACTCCTCAGCGTGACCGGATCGGGCACCCGCCCTGAGAACCGCGTCACTGGTCACTCAACGCCATGGCGAAATGACGCTTTTAGTCGGCATCAGGACGTAGCTCAGGCGGTGGACTCTCGGGTAACCTCGCTGCCGGTCACCGACGAAGGCGCGCAGCGGCGCCTGCGGTGCCACCGCCCAATCGCCAACCGGCGAGCCGGGGACCCAGGTACCTGGGGTGAATCCGCGACAGCGGTAGGGGCCACTTCCGCCCCGAACCCGTCAGCTAACCCGGTCGGCGGTCGACGGAAGGGAAGATTGTGACGGCACCCCTACGCCGCTGGTTGACGCCCGTGGTGGCCGTGTTCGCCGCGCTGACCGTGCTCGCCGGACCCCTCCCGGCCCACGCCGCCCCGACGACCCCCACACCGTCCGGGCACGAGGAGGACGGCGACGAGCCCAAGCTGCTCACCGACGTCATCGAGCAGACCAACCGGGACTACGTGGCGGCCAAGTCCAAACTGGACAAGTCCAAGAAGCGGCAGGTCGAACTCGCGGCAGAGGTCGACCGGGCGAAGGCCGACCTGGCCGCGCTGGCCCCGCAGGTCGCGCAGATCGCCGCTCAGTCGTACCGGACCGGACGGGTCGGCGCGATCGCGATGCTGCTGGAGGCCGACGCCCCGGACTCGTTCGTCCAGCGGGCCGCGGCGCTCGACGAGATGAACATGGTCAACGAAAAGAAGCTCGCCGAGGTCAACGCGGTGAAGTCCCGCGCCGAGGAGGCCAAGCTGGCCCTCGACACCGAGGTCCGGGAGCAGCAGAAGCAGACCGCGCTGATGGCGAAGGACAAGCGCGACGCGGACAAGGCGCTCGCGCTGGTCGGCGGCAAGGGCTTCACCGGCGGTCTGGTGGACGCCACCTCCCCGGTCGCCCGGATCGGCCCGGGTCGCACCGCCGACGGCGACTGGAAGCCCCAGTCGTGCAGCGAGAAGGACCCGACCACCTCCGGCTGCGTCACGCCGCGCACGCTGCACGCGTACAAGGAGGTCAAGCGGGCCGGGTTCAACCGGTTCGTGGGCTGCCACCGCAACGGTGGACCGTACGAGCACCCGAAGGGTCGCGCCTGTGACTGGTCGTTGCAGAAGAGCGGCTTCAGCCCGTGGCACAACGACGACACCCGGATGTACGGCAACAACGTGGCCGCGTTCCTCATCCGCAACGCAGACCGGCTCGGCATCTACTACGTGATCTGGAACCGGCAGATCTGGTTCCCGGCGACCGGCTGGAAGTCGTACAGCGGGCCGTCGAACCACACCGACCACGTACACATGTCGCTGCTCTGATCCGACGCCCAACAGTTCGAGGGCCGTCCCGCGTCGAGCGGGGCGGCCCTCGTCGCGTGTCAGGCGGCGGCGGTCGCGGCCGGGTCGTCCGAGGCGTCGCCGGCCGGTACGGGGGTCACGGGTCGCACCGCCCCGGCGGCGAGCCGGTACGACATCCCCACCACCGCGCACCGCCCCCGCGCCACCTCGTCGGCCAGCACGGGCGACTGCCCGAGCAGCGTCTCGACCGTCTGCGCGATGTGGATGTCGACGATGCCGTCGATGTCGTGCACGCCCTCGGCCGTGGCTCGTCGCAGGCTGGGCAGCACCGCGTCGACCACCGCTGGGAGATGTCCCGGGGGCGCGATGCCGGTGGCCGCCGATTCGCGGGCCGCCTGCACGGCGCCGCAGGAGTCGTGCCCGAGCACCACCACCAGCGGAGCGCCGAGGACGGCCACCGCGTACTCGACGCTGCCCAGCACCTCTGGCCCGGTGGTGTGCCCGGCGGTCCGGACGACGAAGAGGTCACCCAGCCCCCGGTCGAAGATGATCTCGGCGGCCAGCCGCGAGTCGGAGCAGCCGACGATCACCGCGAAGGGGTGCTGCCCGTCCGCCACGGCGGCCCGGTGCCCGGCATCCTGGTTGGGGTGGCGCGGCTCTCCGGCGACGAAGCGACGGTTGCCAGAGACCAGCTCGGCGTACGCTCGGGCCGGCTCGGTGGCGACCGGCGCCTGCTCGACGGTCCGCTGCGTGCCCGGCTGCCCGCCGGGCGTACCGGAACGGCTCATCCCCGCACCTCGTCTCACGCGTTTGACCTGCTCAACGGTCTTTTCAACCGGGCCGGCGGCGGGCGCTGGCTCGCGCTCAACGGTCACACGCACGGCAAGATGCGTCAAGATATGCGTGATTTAGATTTCATACGTTGACCCGGAAAGGCGGCCCCCCACGATGGCGAGCACGACGGCCGGAGGCGGCCGGAACTGGACATTTCTTACCAACCACGGCCATGTGCTGCTCGCCATCGCCCGCGACCCCACCGCCCGGCTCCGTGATGTGGCGGCGGAGGTGGGCGTCACCGAGCGGGCCGCCCAGGCCATCGTCGCCGACCTGGAGGCCGAGGGTTACCTGCACCGCACCCGGGTGGGGCGGCGCAACGAGTACACCCTCAACCCCGCCGGCCGGTTCCGGCACCCCGCCGAGGCCGAAGTGCAGGTCGGTGACCTCCTCGCGCTGTTCACCCCCACCCCCGGCGACGACACTCCCTGACGACCGTCGTGCGCCCCGATGTCGGCCGGCGTCGCCGGGCCGCTGCGCGACGCGGCGCAGCGGTAATCTCTGCGGGTGCGCGAATGCCTGCCGCCGAGCGCGACCGAACCACCCCGCCGTACCGTCCGCGCTGTCCTCAATGGAACGATCGCGACCCTGCTCGGGATCACCCTGGTAGTGGCCCCATGCGTCTCAGCGGCAGCGGCGGCACCCGTCTGCGGCCCGCCCGGTGAGGACGGCCTGGTGGAGATGCCGTGGGCGCTACATCGGCTCGATCCGGTCTCGGCCTGGCCGATCTCGCGAGGCGCCGGGGTGACGGTGGCGGTCATCGACTCCGGGGTCTCGGCCATCCACCCCGCCCTGAAGAACCAGGTTCTCCCCGGGCGCGACTTCAACAACCTGACCGACAACCGAGGCCAGTGCGACCTGGCGGGCCACGGCACGATGGTCGCCGGCATCATCGCCGGCCAGGACGGCACCGGAGCGCCGTTCAGCGGTATCGCCCCGGCGGCCCGCATCCTGCCCATCCGGGTGCTGCCCAACGCCAAGGGCACCAACGACGAGGCGCTGCCCGGGCAGATCGCCGCGGCCATCGACTGGGCGGTCGACAACGGCGCCGACGTGATCAACCTGTCCCTGGTGACCCTGCCCCGACCCGAACTGGCCCGGGCCGTCGAACGCGCCCTCGCCAAGCGGGTGATCCTGGTCGCTGCCGCCGGCAACCGGCAGGAGACACAGGAGGACAAGCCGGCGTACCCGGCCGCCTACCCGGGCGTCATCGCCGTCGCCGGCGTGGACGAGCAGGACGGGCACGTCGGCACCTCGGTCAGTGGCAGCTACGTCGACGTCGCCGCGCCGGGCCTCAACATCGTCGGCCCCGCGCCCGGTGGGGCCGGCTACCTCCCCGAGCCGGCGGGTGGCACCAGCTTCGCCGCCGCGTACGTCTCGGGGACGGCGGCGCTCGTCCGGGCCGCCTACCCGGACCTCACTCCGGAGCAGGTCGCCGACCGGCTGGAGCGTACGGCGGACAACCCGCCGCAGGGCCGCAACGCCGAGGTCGGGTACGGGGTGGTCAACCCGTACCGGGCGGTGTCGAGCCTGCTGGGCACCCGCACCAACCCGCCGGTCGGCGCGCTCGCCCCGCCCGCCTCCGCAGCCGATCCGCTGAGTTGGCAGCGCACCGCGGCGATCTGGGCGGCCGTGGTCGGCGCCCTGCTCACCGTACTGCTGCTGATCACTCGGCCGATCGTGGCGCGGGGCCGCCAACGCGGCTGGCGTGCCGGCCGCCGCACCGACCAGCCGGTCGCCGGCTGAGCCCGGTCACGGCGCTGATGCGGTCTACCTCACCAGCGCCGTGCCGCAGCGCTCAGCGCAGGATGCCGGAGGTGCCGCCGCCGTCCGCACCCCACACGTCCTCGTCCTCTTCCAGCCAGGTGTTGCGGGCGCCGTCCTCCTCGCCGTAACCGGCACCGGTACCCGCGCCGGCCAGGCCACCGGCGCCGCGCGCGCCCGCGCCACGCCCCCCGGCGCCCGTCGCGCCGCGACCGGCGCCGCCGCGGCCCGCACCGCCGCCGCCACCGGCGACGCCACCCATACCGGGCGCCATGCCACCGGCCAGCTTGCCGCCCGCGCCGAGCCGACCACCGGCACCCCGGCCGCCACCGCGACCGGCACCCGCCGCGCCGCCACCCATCATCGGGCCCACGCCCGGGGAGACCGCCCGACCGAGCGCGCCGCCACCCGCGAGAGCGCCGACGCCTCCCCCGGCGCTACCCAGGCCGCCACCGCCGCCGAGCCCGGCGGAGGAGCCCAGGCCACCGGAGCCGAGGCCGGAGCCGAGCCCGGGGGAACCGCCACCGCCCGCGCCCGCGAGGCCGCTGCTGAACTCGTCGTCCACGCCGGGTACACCGCCGGTGCCCGGGTAGTCGCCCGTGCCGGGGGTGTCGTACCCGCCGGAGAGGTCGGGGTGGGTGCCGGACCCGCTGGGCAGGTTGCCGGTGCCCGGCAGGCCGCTGGTACCGATCGAGGGGGTGGCACCGAGGCCACCACCGCCGCCACCGCCGCCGAGCTTCGGCACGCCACCGCCACCGCCACCGCCGCCACCACCGGTGTCCAGGTCGGGAATCTCGGGCTGCGTCGCCTTCTCTGCAGGGTTGTAAGCGTCGCCGGGGGTGCCGGGGGCTTTGGCCTGGTAGTCACCGCGCACCTGCTCGTAGACCCGGGCAGCGTCCTCCGACTGGTCGTTGATCCAGTCGGCGATGGCGGTCACCGGGTCGAACCAGCCCAGGAAGTCCGGCGAGACCTTCGCCTCGAAGAAGCCCACCCCGAGGGTCAGCTTGGCGTTGCGCGCCTCCAGCACGTCGTTGACGCAGGTCGCCGGGATCGGGAACTCCCGCTGGGCCTTGGTGAGATCGTCGGCGGCGGACTTGAGCGACTGGACGATGCCGTTGCCCTTCTCGGCGTCCGCCACGATGTGCCCGGTGTCCTTGGCGATCTGCTCGACGTGACCCTTGAACGCCTCGTACGCCGGGCCCTTCCAGGTCGTACCCAGATCCTTGATGTTGGACTCGAGGCTCTGCTTGACGTTGTTGAGATTCTTGAGCAGTTGCTCCCAACCGAGGGCGGCGCTCTCCACGTCACCCGGCCGGCCGTCGATGACGACCTTCTGGCACATCTCTTCCCAGCTCAGGCCCATCTGCTGTCCTCCCCCGTCCTAGCGTCCGTCGCCGTTGCCGGCCACGTCGCCGAAGACACGCTGCATCTCGGCGGCGGACATCCTGTTCTGCTCCTCCGCCGTCTCGTAGTTCTGCTTGACCTGGCGCAGCGCCTCCGCCGCGTCGTACAGGCTCTGCGAGAGCTTGCGGACACCGGACTCGGTGCCCTGGTAGAGCCCCTGGTGCTTGGCGGCCAGCCGGGCCGCCCAGTCGAACCCCCCGAGCGGGCTCGGCTGGCCACCGGCTCCGCCCGCCACGCCGCTGGCCGCCCCACCCATCAGGTCCTGGATGTCGACCATGTCGTAGGAGAGCTTGTTCAGGTACGCGGCGTGGGTCTCCAGCCAGGTGATGGCCGAGTCCAGGCTGGTCGCGTCCCACTCGGTCTTGACGCCGGCCTCACCGGGCGCGGCGATCAGGCCCTCCGGCGTCGCGGCGTGGTTGACGTTGTCGAGTTCCAGGCCGGTCACGGCGAGGCCCGACGTCGGTATCCCGCCCACCGGAACCGGGATGTAGAGGTCGTCGTTCACGTACCGTTCCGGCTGGGTGGTCCTGTCGTCCGTCATCGGTCCCCTCCCCGAAACCCTGACTGGTGGTGTGCGCTCACTGCTGCTGGTGTGGGCCCGGCGACGGCGGGCCCGAGCCCGGCCAGCCGGACCCGGCCGGCGGTGTCGCCGGAGCGGTCGGCGTCGGCGGATAACCCTGGGTGGGATGGCCGGGCGGCGGGTACCCCGGGCCGGGCTGGCCCGGTGCCGGGCCGTACCCCGGGCCGGGCTGCTGCGGCGGGCCGTAGCCGGCCGGTGGCGACTGGGTGGCGGGCCAGCCGGGTGGCGGCATGCCGGGTGCGCCCGGGTACGGGCCGACGGCCGCCGGCGGCGTGCGCCGCTTGCGGCGTCGCAGCACCACGAACAGCACGATCAACCCGATGATCGGTACGCCGAGGCAGAGTCCCAGTTGGACGATCGCACCGGCCTTGTTCGATACGCCGAACTCGACCGCCGGGCCGTCGTCCTCACCCGGTCGGGTCGCGCGGCCGGGGCCGGTCGGGCCGGCCGCCTCGCCCTTCAACAGGGGGTTCGCCGTCACGGTGGGTACCGAGCGGGTCAGGGCGGCGACCGGGTCGACCCGGCCGAAGCCGAACTGCGGGTCCCGGCCGGCCGGACCGGCGTCGCGAGCGGTCTCGATCAGGCGGCTGATGACATTGGGCGCGTCGAGCTTCGGGTACTTCGCGCGGATCAGCGCCACCACCCCGGAGATGATGGCCGCCGCCGGACTGGTGCCGCTGGCTACCGTATATCCGTTCGGCGAGACCGCCTTGGGCGCCGGGGCGATGATGCTCTCCATCGGACTCGCGAGGACGGTCTCCGGGCCCTGCACCGAGCCGGAAGAGAAGCCGCCCCGCTTGTCGAATCCGCTGACGGCGACGACGCCGGGGATGTTGGCCGGCGCGATGACCTGGCGGTCGCCCTGCTCGGTGTTGCCGGCGGACGCCACCACCACGACATCCTTGCTCAGCGCGTAGTTGATGGCGTCCACCAGCTCCGGCGGAGCCGCCCCCTCGTCGCCGAGCGAGAGGTTGATGATGTCGGCACCATTGTCCGCGGCCCACCGGACGCCCAGGACCACGTCCTGGCCGTCGGAGTCGGCACCGGTCGAGACCGGGAGGATCTTCGCGGCCGGGGCGATGCCCAACTCGTGCATCGCGCCACCGCCGCGCCCGGCGATGATGCCGGCCATCGAGGTGCCGTGCCCCTTGACCTTGTCGTCGTCACGCCGGCCGTCCGAGGCCGCAAGGGGGTTGGTGCCGTGCCCCGCGAGCACCTGACCGCGCAGGTCAGGATGACTTGCCTCGACTCCGGTGTCGACGACGGCGACCACTACACCCGCACCCTTGGTGATCTGGTGCGCGGCGGGGATCTTGAGATAGTCCAGGTACCACTGAAGGCCACGGACCGTGTCAGCGGCCCGGGCCGGCGTCGGCGCGACGGTCACCGCGGGGGCCAGCGCGGCGCACAGCGCCAGCGCGGCCGCGCCCACGGCCCGTGTCGATCGGAAAGGCTTCCCCGTACGCATCGCTCTCCCGTATCTCGCCGACGCCAACACGATGCGGCTCCGGCCCGGTCGAGCCGGACCGGAGCCGCATCGGTGATTGTGTCAGCCCCACACCTTGGAGTTGCTCATCTCGGTGGAGACGTAGTTTTCGCGGGCGATGCCGACGGCACCACCGATCTCGTTCAGGATCCGGTTGATGTCCCGGACCGACGAGTCCCACTTCGCCTGGTGCTGCTCGTAGGCGGTGCGGTCCTCGCCCTCCCACTCGAGCTTGGACAGCATCGACCGCAGCGTGTCCAGCTTCTCGTCGATGGTCTTCGAGATGGCCTGCATCTGCTGGTTGCTGCTCTCGAGGACCGCGTAGTCAACCTTGATCGTCACGTTTTCCTCCTCTGCTGGCTACGGATCACGGGTTGAGAGCAGAGTGGAACTTGTCCAGCATCTGCTGCTGCTCCTCGTCGTTGACCTGGTGCGTCGTACCCGACTTGTCGAGCAGGTCCGCGATGTTGTCCATCGCGGTCAGCAGACTCACGGTGTCCTCGTTCCAGCGAGCCATGAGCGACTGGAACCCCGTGGACGCCTGACCCTTCCACGCCATGGCCAGGTCGTCGACCACGTTCCACAGCTTCTTCAGCTCACCGTCGACCTCGCTGCGCGTGGACCGCACGTCACTCGCGGCAGTATGCAGACTCGCAGCTGAGACCTCGAACGCCATGCTTCACACCCTTCCGTCATGTTGTGTGGCTGCGGCTTTGCCGCGCCTCTCCCCCGCGGCAAGGCAGCAACACCCCACCGACGGACACTCCACCAGAGACGGTAGCGGAATCCGTCCAGCCACCGCAGCCCTGACCGGGACGGTTCGATGGATGATGGTGGATCGGACCGGTGGGACGACCCGTACGGACCACCCGGACGGCTCGATCAGGCCGGCTCGGACCAGGCGGTCTGAATGAGCTGCTGACCGTCGCGCCGCCGCACGAGGGTGCCCCGACCGGGTGGCTGCGGGCTCGGACGCAGCGTGCCGAACACGGCGCCCTCCTCCCGGTTGCCGGACATCAGCAGGCCGGGCGAATCCAGCTCACGCAGGCGTTGCAGCACCGGCTCGTAGAGCGCCCGCGCCACGCCGCCGACCCGGCGGGTGATGATCAGATGCAGGCCGATGTCCCGGGCCTGCGGCAGCAGCTCGTGCAGGGCGCTCAGCGGGTTGCTGCCACCGGAGGCGACCAGGTCGTAGTCGTCGACCAGGATGTACAGGTCCGGACCCTTCCACCAGCTGCGGTCCCGCAACTGGGCGGTGGTCACGTCCGGGCCCGGCAGACGGTTGGACAGCGCGCTGCGGATCGAGGCGAGCCCCTGCGCGAACGCCTGGTTGGACGGCGCGTAGTCGAGCAGGTGATCGCCCTCGACCGCGCCCAGCAGGCCCCGCCGGTAGTCGGCGATCACCAGCCGGGCCTGGGCGGGCGTGTACCGCTCGGTGATGCCCCGGGCGATGAGCCGCAGCAGGTTGGTCTTGCCGCACTCGGCGTCGCCGAAGACGGTCAGGTGCGGCTCGTTCGCCAGGTCCAGGTAGACCGGCGCGAGCGCCGACTCGTTGACACCGATCGGCAGGCCGGGCGCCGACCGGTCGATGATGCGCGCCAGCTCGGGCACCGGCAGCCGGCGCGGCAGCAGCCGTACCTTCGGCGCGGGACGCCCCGGCCAGTTCGCCGCCACGTGTCCGGCGAGCGCGATCGACGCCTCGCTCAGGTCCTCGATGTCGCGCCGACCGTCGATCCGCGAGATGGCCGTCAGGAAGTGCAGCTTGTCCCGGGTCAGGCCGCGACCGGGCGACTTCTCCGGCACGTTCATCGCCGAGCGCCGGTCGATCTCGGACTCGGCGGCGTCGCCGAGGCGCAGCTCCAGCTTGGTGCCGAGCAGGTCCCGCATGTTGATCCGGATCTCCGCCCACCGCACCGCCGTGAGCACGACGTGCACCCCGAAGCCGAGGCCCCGGTTGGCGAGCGCGGTGATGGTCTGCTCCAGCTCCTCGTAGTCCTGGCGCAGCGTGTTCCAGCCGTCCACCACCAGGAACACGTCGCCGAACGGGTCGTCGGCGAACTCGCCGGCCGCCCGCCGACGTCGGTAGCTCGCCACCGAGTCGATGCCGTGCTGGGCGAAGCGTGTCTCCCGGTCGTCCAGCACCGCGACCACCTCGGCCACCGTGCGGCGCACCGCCTCGACGTCCCGTCGCCCGGCCACCCCGGCCATGTGCGGCAGCCGTTCGAGGCTGCGCAGCGCGCCACCGCCGAAGTCCAGACAGAAGAACTGCACCTCGCGGGACGTGTGGGTGAGCGCCAACGAGGCCAGCAGCGACCGCAGCATGGTGCTCTTGCCGCTGAGCGACCCGCCCACGATGACCACGTTGCCGCCCGCGCCGGCCAGCTCGACCATCATCGGATCGCGGCGCTGCTCGTACGGGCGGTCCACCACGCCGACCGGCACCGTCAGGCGTCCCCGGCCCGGCCAGGACGCCGTGCACAACCCGTAGGTCGGGTCGACGGCCAGCGGGCCGAGCAGCTCGCCCAGGCCCGGTGGGTCGGCCAGCGGCGGCAGCCACACCTGGTGAGCCGGTCGGCCCCGCCCCTTGAGCTGCTCGATCAGCACGTCCAACATCGCCACGGCCTTGCCGTCGGTCGGCTGCTCCGGCTCCGGCGCGGTGTCCACCGACACCTGCGGAACCTGCGCGGGGATGAAGTTGACGCCGTACGGCACGATCCGGCGCTGCACGAGGGCCTGTGACGTGGAGGCCTGCTGGCCGGGCGCCCGGTACGGCCCCGAGACGTACGCGGCCCGGAACCGCAGCATGGTGTTGGTGTCCGTCTTCAGGTAACCGTGCCCCGGCGCGCTCGGCAGCTCGTACGCGTCGGGTACGCCGAGCACGATCCGGCTCTCCACGGCCGAGAAGGTCCGCAACCCGATCCGGTACGACAGGTGGGTGTCCAGACCCCGCAGCTTGCCCTCCTCCAGCCGCTGCGAGGCCAGCAACAGGTGCACGCCCAACGACCGACCCAATCGGCCGATCATCACGAACAGGTCGATGAAGTCCGGCTTCGCGGCCAACAACTCGCTGAACTCGTCACAGATGATCAACAAGCTCGGCATGGGCGCCAACGGTTCCCCCGCCGCACGCGCCTTCTCGTACTCGAACCGCGAGACGTAGTTGCCCGCCGCCCGCAGCAACTCCTGCCGCCGTACCATTTCGCCGGCGAGCGCGTCACGCATCCGGTCGACCAACGGCAGCTCGTCCGCCAGGTTGGTGATCACCGCGCTGGTGTGCGGCAACGCCTCCAACGAGGCGAACGTCGCGCCGCCCTTGAAGTCCACCAGGACGAAGTTCAGCTCCTCCGACGAGTGGGTCACCGCGAGCGCGGCCACCACCGTACGGAGCAGTTCGCTCTTGCCGGAACCGGTCGCGCCGATGACCAGGCCGTGCGGGCCCATGCCCTCGTGCGCGGACTCCTTGAAGTCCAGCTCGACCACGTTGCCGTCCGGGCCGACACCCAGCGGGATGCGCAGCCGGTCGCGGTGACCGCGCGGCCGCCACGTCTGGTGTACGTCCACCGCCGCGGCGTCGCCGACGCCGAGCAGGTCCGGAAGCTCCATGCTGCGGGCCAGCGGCTCCTCGTTGCTGGTCTGCTGCTGCGACAGCCGGTACGGCGCGATCTGCCGGGCCAGCCCTTCGGCCGCCTCGGCGGAGAGCCGGTCGGGCCGGCCGAGACGCGAGGTCGAATTGCCCCGGATGAGGTCGAGCGCGTTGCCGTCGCCCGCGTCCAGGCAGAGCAACCAGCGGCCGGCGTCGCGCGGCACCGTCCCGGACAGGTCGATCAGGGTGACGCCGAGCAGACCCTGACCCACCAGTTGGCAGGTCGGGGAGATCTCGCCACCGTCAACCACCACGACGAGGTGCGGCGCGGTGGTCAGCGGCTTCGCCTCGGCCGCGAAGCGGGGTCGCCCGGCCAGCTCGGCGGCGAGGGACTCCTCGGCCTCGGCCAGGCTGGCGAAGACCAGACGACGCGCTCCGGCGGCGTCCGTCCGGCCACTGTGGTGGGCGTGCGGCAACCACTTCACCCATTCCCAGACCGGCTGCCGGTCGGGCGCGGCGACCACCGCGACCACCAGGTCGTCGGGGGCGTGGAAGGTCACGAGCTGGCCCAGGGCCGCCCGCGTCAGGTCGAGCACCGGGTCCCGGTCACCGCGCAGCACCACCCGGCTGAACGCGCGGACCGACAGCGCGGTCGGCAGTTCGGGCACCGTGGTGTGCGCGCGGACGAACCGGCGCAGCGCGATGGCGCTCATCGGCTCCAGGTCCTCGACCGGCTTGGTCTCCGGGGGGACGATCTCCACGGCGAGCCGCTGCGGGCCCATCGCGATCCGCGTCTCGCCGAAGTCCGGCTCGGTGATCCGACGCTCCCACAGCCGACGGGACGCCGCGATCGACCAGAGCGCGTCGGGCTCGGGGTGCCGCCAGTCCATCGCGTCCCGCTGCTGGGCAGCCGCACGACGGGTGCGCTTGCGCATCTGCGCCAGGTAACGCATGTAGTCGCGGCGGTCGGCGTTCAGCTCGGCCTTGTCGTTGCCGCCGTTGCCGAGCGAGCCGATGGCCATGCCGAGCATCGACACTCCGAACAGGCCACCGGCGACGTACGTCATCATGCCGCTGCCCCGACCGGCGTAGAGGAACGCCATCGCGCCGACGCCGCAGACCATCGGCAGGATCATGAGCAGCTGCCCCATCCCGCGCGGTGTCGGCTCGGGCAGCTCGGGCGGGGACTCCAGCACCACCTCGCCACGCGGCAATGCCGGCCCCGGTTGACGCGGAGGTCGGCGGAACACCACCGTGCTCACGGCTGTCTCCTCCCCAGAAGCGGCCCTGCCGTCGTGCCGACGCGACGCGAAGCTCGCGGGTGGGCACTGTACGTGCCCGTCATCGTAGGTAATCTCCCGTGGGCGCGGTGCACCCGCACCGTGGCGCCGCGGCCCGCTGATCATAGATGGACACCAGGAGGCCACTGTGGCTACGAAGTCGGCGACCGGCGGTCTGAGCCGGATCACCATTGTGGCCCCCCGTACCCGGATGGACCTGGCGCTGCCCTCGGACGTACCGATGGCCGACCTGCTGCCCACCCTGCTGCGCTACGCGGGGGAGGACCTGGCCGACGACGGGGTGCGGCACGGCGGCTGGGCGTTGTCCCGGCTGGGCTCGGCGCCGCTGGACGGTGGTCGTACCGCCGCGCAGCTCGGTGTCCGCGACGGCGAGGTGCTGTACTTCAACCCGCGCTCCGCAGCCGCCCCGGAGATCGTCTTCGACGACGTGGTGGACGCGGTCGCCACCGCCACCACGCAACGGCCAGGCTCCTGGCAGGTCGACGCGACCCGGTCGTTCGCCGTGCTGTTCGCCGCGGCGGCGTTCGGCGCGGGCGCGGTGGCGGCCCTGTTCACCGGCCCTCCGCACCTGCCCGCCGCGCTGGCCGCCCTGTTGGTCGCGGTGGCGCTGCTGGTCGGCGCGGCGGTGCTCGCCCGGGCCATGGGCGACAGTCGGACGGGCTCGGTGCTGGCGATGGCCGGGCTGCTCTACGCGGGTACCGGTGGCCTGCTGCTGCTCGCCGGGGACCGGAAGCTGACCGAGTTGGCCAGCCCACACGTCCTGCTCGCGGCCACCGCCGTGGTGGTCGCCGGGGCGGTGGCCGTGCTGGCGGTCGGTGACGACCGGTACCCCCTCTTCTTCGCCGCGATCGGTCTCGGCGCGGGGGCCGGCGTGGGCGCGCTGCTCTGCCTGCTCCTCAGCATCGACGCCGCAGCCGGCGCCGCGGTGGTGGCGGCCGTCGCCTTCGGCCTGGTGCCGGCGCTGCCGATGGTGGCCTACCGGCTGGCCCGCCTGCCGGTGCCGTCGATCCCCACCGGCCCGGACGACCTGAAGACCGACAGCGAGACGGTGGACGGGCGGCGGGTGCTTGAGCGCAGCGACCGCGCCGACGCGTTCCTCACCGCTCTGTTGTGGACGTTGTCGTTGCTGGTCCTCGGCGCGGAGGTGGTGCTGGCCCTGGACGGCGGGCTGGCGGCCGTGCTGCTGTGTCTGGTGCTGGCCCTGCTGTCGTTGCTGCGGGCGCGTCCGCTACTGGGCCGGGCGCAGCGCGTTCCGGTGCTGCTCGCCGGCACCGTCGGGCTGGGCCTGGCGGCCGCCGCGACCTTCGCGGGCGGCGCACTGGCGGTCCGGCTCGGCCTGATCCTCGGTGGGCTGCTGCTGGCGGCCGTGGTCAGCCTGATCTACGGCCTGTCCGTCGCCGGCAAGCGGATCTCACCGGTGTGGGGTCGGCTGCTCGACATCGTCGAGATCCTGCTGATCATCGCGTTGGTGCCGCTCGCCGTCTGGGTCTGCGGCATGTACGACTGGATCGTCAACCTGCGCCCCTGACGGGACGGCCGTAGTTTTCAGCGAAGACCGCGACCGCCCGTTGATCTCGTTCTGCCGCCTTGGCGGCAGACGGTCCTTCTCCACCCCGAGAAGGACCGTGCAGCGTGCGGGTCAGGCGGCGCCGCCCTGCTGGCGGCATACGTGGTCGCGGTGGTGCTGAAGGGCCTCTTCCAGCTGGTCTTCGAGGATGATGATCCGGCAGGCGGCTTCCAGAGCGGTGCCGTGGTCGACCATCTCCCGGGCTCGTACGGCCAGGCGCAGCTGGTATCGGGAGTAGCGGCGGTGGCCGCCGGCGGAGCGGAACGGGACGATCAGTTTCGCCTCGTCGAGGCGGCGCAGGAAATCCTGCGAGGCGCCGACGATCTCGGCGGCCCGGCCCATGGTGTAGGCGGGGTAGTCGTCATCGTTGAGCATGTCGTCGGGTTGGGCCATACATTCCTTCTTCGTGAACGAGGGCCCCGGCGCATGTCGCGCCGGGGCCCAGGGTTACGGGTTGAATACACCATCTACCGACAGGTTCGTCGGGTTCTCGTTTCCGCACCATGCCGTCATCAGCAGGCGGTGCGAGGATCGCATAAGCGTGACCGGAGACCACCTCGCGTTCAAAGTGATTACGGTGTCCACCGCAGAACTGGAACTACGTCCCGACGGCGGGCGATCCAACGGCGTCAAACCCTCCCTTTCCTCTGCTTTAACCGACCTACTGTGCTGTCCGTCGATGCCGGAGCCCCACGCGACTTCCTGGCCCCGAGCATGTGCGGCGGATCCCTGCCGCGTCAGGCGGAGCCCCGAACATTGCATCGGCCCTGCCTGCGGTTGCCCTGACCTGGAGTTACGTCAAGGTCTTGTCGTGCACGTGCCATGTTGCACGCGGTGATGTGGTTCCACCGCGGTTACCGAGCGGGCCCCGAGAACTTCCGGGCCCTGCTTCGACGCTCGGCCTGTTACGTCGGCGTCTTCAACCGATCTTCATCGTCAACGGGGACAACACTAACTGGCCCGGCCCAGGAAATCTAGTCTTTCGAGACTAGATTTCCTGGGCGACTGACTGCAGGTTGATGCGCCTGCCGGGCTGGGCCCGGAAGGAACGGTCAGCGGGGCTGTCGGCGGCCGACTCCGCCGAGCGCCGAGGCGACCGGCGCGCTGGCGTAGACACCCGGCCCGTGCTGGCCGTCCATCGGCCGGGCCGGCGTGCCGGCCCGTTGCGCCATGTCCCCGACGACCTTGACAAGCGCCTCGACGTGGTTGTCCATCGCCGCGACCCGCAGCAGCGGGGCCGCCACGCGCCCGTCGGGCGACACCGTGGCCGCCACCGTGTGCGAGGGCGCGGACGTGGCGGTGATCGCGTCCACCAGCGGGCCGAGTGGCGCGCCCGGCCGGGCGCGCAGGGTCAGGCAGCGGTGCGTCCAACCACCGCCACGCAGCCCCGACCAGGTCTCCGTCGGTGGCTCGGGCACCAGGTCCAGTCCGGCAGCCGAGACCACCGCGGCGCGCAGCTCGTCGCGGCCCAGCGGCCGGTGGGCCAGCCCGGCCGCCGTCAACGCCTTGCCCAACCGGCCGATCCCGGCGGCCAGCGTGCGGTGGACGCCCGGCAGACCGCCGCCCCGGCTGACCGTCTCCACCCGTGCGTCGCGGACCGTGAGCCGCAGCGCCACCCAGACGGTCCGGTGTGCGGCCGGTGGCGCGCCCGCAGCCGGATACCAGACCAGGGTGTGCGCGACCACCTGGGCTCGGGAGACCGGCGCCGAGAAGTCCCCGAGCACCCGCAACGCCCGGTCGACGGTCGACGCCTCCACCGAGCCGACCGCGGCGCCGGTGGCCGGCTGCAACGCGACCGCCGCGAACCAACCCTGGTCGTCCTGCCCGATGCCCAGCCGGGTGCCCCGGTCGGTCAGCTCGATCACACCCAGCTCGGGCGCCAGCGCGGCCAGCCGGGGGTCTGCGGCCGTCCCGCCGGCCAGGGCCGCGGCTGCCCGTTCACGTCGGCGACGCATCCGGCGGCGCAGCAACACGTCCTCGAACCACCAGCGACCACCACGTCGGGCGAACGCGGACAGCACGACCACCGCCGCCACGACAGCCACCGTCGCGAGCAGCCAGGTCGGACCGGCCGTCGCGGCCCAGACGGCGACAGCACAGACCTCGAGTACGACGAGCTGGCCGACCAGCAGCGGACCGATGCGCCCCCGGCCCGGCCGGTCGGCCGCGGCGGTGACCCGCGCCGGAACGCCGGACGGCCGCACGGCGGCATCCGCGGGTGGCGCCTGAACCTGCGTCATCGCTGACTGTCCCTCCTGGACGGTACGGCCCTGAGCCGCGGGGTGGCCCGGCGGTGGCCCCGAGGACCGGCCGTCGGCCCCTTATCGTAGGGAAGCCCGCGACGGCACCCCGAGGACATCGTCGCGGATCCACCCCGCCGGAGGTAAGTCATGCGGACCCGCCGTGATCAGGTGCAGGCGTACCGCTTCGTCACCCGCCGGATCGTCTCCGCGCTGCTGTCGGGTGATCCGGAGACCACCAACCTGCCGATGCGACGGCTCGGCATGGCGGTCTTCGGCAGCGTGATCGCCGCCGCGGTGGTCCTCGGTGGCGTGGGCGCGTACGGCCAGTTGACCGGGAACACCGCACCGCTGGACGAGAACACGTTGGTCATCGAGCGGGAGACCGGCGCCACCTACGTGTACGCCCAGGGGCAGCTGCACCCGACGCTCAACTACACCTCCGCGCGGCTAATCCTGAACGAGCCGGACCCCACGGTGCGCACCATGTCGCAGGCGTCGCTGCGGGACCGGCCACGCGGCCGTACCGTCGGCATCGTCGGAGCCCCGGACGCGCTGCCGGACCGCAAGTCGTTGACGGGTCTGCCGTGGTCGGTCTGCGACGTGCCCGACCCGGTCGACCCGCGCCACTCCACCACCCGCGTCGTGATCAATCGGGCGCTGCCCGGCGGTACGCCGCTCGGTGACCGCGCGGTGCTGGTCACCGTGGACGGTCAGCGGCACCTGCTCGCCGCCGACTCCCGACTGGAGGTGCGGGGCGGTGACCAGGCCGTCGCGGCGCTGCGGATGACGGGTACGGCTCCGCTGCCGGTCGGGCAGCAGCTCCTCAACGCCGTACCGGCCGGACCGCCGCTGCGCAAGCCGTCGCTGCCCGGTCTGGGTGAGCGCAGCGGGTTGAGCGTGGCCGGCCGGCCCGCCACCATCGGCCAGGTCTTCCAGGCGGCCGGGCAGCACTACGTGCTGGCGCGCGAGGGTCTCGTCTCGATCAGTGAGATCACCGCGCTGCTGCTCATCAGTGGCGGCGGTCGGATCACCGACATCACGCCCGATCAGGCCGGGCGTCTCCTGACGGAGCAGCGGGTGGACGCGGACGGGATGCCGAGGACGCTGCCCACCCTGTATCCGGCCCGGGCCGGACAGACGCTGCTCTGCGCGACGTACCGGGAGGGCACCGTCGGTGGCCCGCCGACCACCACGCTGGAGGTCTTCGACCGGGTGCCGGCGGAGCTGGCGGACACCGAGCCGGGTTCGGTACCGGTACGCCAGGGCGCCCGGGACGCGGTGCGCACGGCCGAGTCGGTGCTGCTGCCCGGCGGCAAGGGCGTACTGGCCCAGGCTGCGCCCGGTGCCGGCACCAGCGGCTCCGGTGCCGCCGGCACGACGGTCTACCTGATCAGCCCTCAGGGTGTCCGGTACCCGCTCGGCTCGCCCGAGGCGCGGTCCGCCCTCGGCTACGACGGGGTCACCCCGCTGGCGGTGCCCGGCTCGCTGCTCGCGTTGATCCCGACCGGGCCGACCCTGGACCAGGAGTCCGCGCTCGCGCAGTTCGCGCCGGGTGACGCGGGGGCGACCACGCCGCCGTCGCAGCCGCCCTCGCAGTCCAGCTCGCCGACGCCCGACACGAGCGCCCCGGCGAGTGGCGGCACCGGCGGCTGGGTTCCCGAGGTATCGACCGGCACCGACGACTGAGCGGTTCATACGGGTCGCCCCGGCTCGCGGAGGTGGACTAACCTGGATCCGCTGACGGTTGTCAACCAGAACGACGGGGATGTTGCCATGACCGGGCGTACGGAAGTCGACCTGCTGTCCCTTGAGGACTTCCACCAGCACCTCGCGATGCGGCTCAGTCAGGCCGAGTCGGTGCTACGCAAGCTCAACACCGAGATGCAGTGCACTCCGCCGGCCCTGGGCTCGTTCACCGACGCAACCCAGAATTCGCGCCGCTACAGCGAGGTCCACCAGTCCTACGTGGAGCAGGCCGAACGGCTCCGGCAGGCCGTGCAGGCGGCGCAGCAGGCCACCGGCACCATCCTCGCCAACTACCGCACCGCCGAGGCGCGGAACGCGGCCAACGCCACCGACATCACCGCGGCGCTGACCGGGGTCGACCGGGCGTTGCAGCCGAAGGGGGACGGGCGTGTCTGAGTACACCCAGCGTTACCAGGGTCGGAGCCACCAGGAGCTGTACGACGCGGTGATGGTCGGCAAGCCGGAGCAGATCGAAGGGGTCGCCGCCCAGTGGGCCGCCCTCAAGGGCATCCTGGACGGTCTCGGCCGTGAGTTGAGCGGCGACCTCGAGAAGCTCGGCAACACCTGGACGGGCCCGGCGGGCCGGGAGTTCCAGCGGCGGCTGACGCTGATCGTCGACCACTCCGATGCCCTGGGCGAGGGCATGTCCGGCGTCAAGCAGGGTCTGACCATGATGGCCGGCCAACTGCGCACCGCGCACAAGAAGGCGGAGAGCCCCGAGGAGACCGACGACAACGACCAGGCCATCTCGGGCGTGCTCAAGGGCTCCGCCTTCGGCCTGCCCGGCGCGGTGGTCGGCGGCATCATGGGCCACCAGCAGGACAAGGAAGAGCAGGAGAAGGCCCACCAGCGGATGGTGAACCTGGTGGCCGAGCTGGCCGCCGGTTACGACCTCTCCGCCTACGACCGGGTGGTGGACCCGCCTCCGCCGCATCCGGAGACGCCGCGCACGGTCAACGACGACCGGCCGACGCCACGCAGCGGCCCGTCCAGCACGACGCCGTCCCGCGCTCCGATCGCCACCGGTCTCACCGCGCACCGGGGCGACGCGACGATCGCGACACCCGAGGGCGTGGCTCCTGGGCCGACCGCCGGGGGTGACTCGGTTCCCGGCCACGACGGTGGCACGTCGGTCGTCGTCATCGGGCCGGAGGGCGCCGCCAGCGACCCGGCGGGCACCTCCCTCGCCGGCGCGGACCCGCTGGTCAGCGGGGCCCTGCTCGCCGGCGGGGCGGCCGGACTGGCCGGCCTGTCCGGGCCGACCACCCTGCCCGCGAGCGCCGGGGGCGGCCCGGGCCTGCTCTTCGGGGCACCGGGCGGCGCACCGGCCGGCGGGGTGCTGCGCACCTCCGCGCTCGCCGGTTCCGGCAGCACTCCCACCACGTCGGCCCGGCCGACCGGCGGCACCGCCGGGGCGGAGAGCCGTTCGGCAAGCGGCGTGGGGCGGAGCATCGACGGCCGGCGCGGTGAGCCCGGTCGGGCCGCCGCGGCCGGCCGGCAGGGCCTGACGGGCAACGGCCGTCCCGGAGTGCTCGGCGGTCGGGGCCGTGCCGAGGATGACGAGTCCGACGACCGGCTGACCTGGCTCACCGAGGACGAGATGGTGTGGGGCGACGGCGGGGACGCCGCGCCGCCGGTGCTCGGCACCGGGGGCTGATCGCCGGCTACCGCACACGACCCCACGTGACCCCGCCGGACCCGCTCCGGCGGGGTCACGTGCTTCGGCCCGCCGCCCGACCGCTGGTCGGCACCGTCCACTGTGCTCACGGTGGTCGTGGTCACTCCCGTTGTGCCCACCGTCGTGCTGCGCCGCGCCCCGCCGGGCGATAGGTTGGTCGGGTGTCGTCCGTAGCTCTGGTCCGCCCGGCCCGCTGGGCCGTGCTGCGGTCGCTACGGGAGCTGACCCGGCTGGCGGTCACCGCGCTGGTGCTCGCGGTCGGTCTCGGCGGCGCCCTCGCCGCCACCCCGCCGCCCGCGGAGGCGCAACTGCGCCCGACCGCCGTGAGCAGCCGGGTGGACACCGTCCGGCCCGACACCGCACCGACCACCGAGCGTACGAGCCGGCCGGCCCCTGCCACGCCGGCCGACGCGGTCGCCGCGCCCGCCGGTCCGGTCCTCGTGGGCACGGAGCACGCTCCGGCCGGCGTGCCCGGTCGCGGCATCCCGCCCCGACGCGGCCCTCCCGCGCGCTGACCCCGGTCCGCCAGGTCACCCGCCGCTTCGTCTGACCCACCTCCGGGTCGTCGTCCGGGTGCCCGACGCGCAGCCGCGCCCGTTCGGGCACGCCAGCCCAGCGACGGCTCTGCGCCCCGGCCCGCCATCGGAACAGCTCACCCCGACCACCCCGAGCCCGACGCGTCGAAGCGACGGGCGGTTCCGGTCGGGACCCATCCCTCGACACCGTCATTCGACCGCGAGGTGCTGATCATGCAGACCGTCCTCTCCGCCGTCCTGCCCGACGTACCCCGGGCCGCCGCCATCTGGCTGAGCCTGCTCGGGGTGGTCGTGTTCGCCGTCGCCGCGCTCCTGGTACGGCCCGGCCGCCTCCGCCTCCGCCTCGACCCGGCCGCCCGCATCCGCGACGCGGCCATGCCCAGCCACCTCGAACAGGTGCAGGAGCAGCGGGAACAGCGCCGCTACGCGCAGGAGATCGCGGTGGCCGCCGAACGCGCCGCCGCCACCGCCCAGCGCCGACGGGCCGAGTGGGTGGCCGCGCAGGAGACCGTCGAGGCGGCCTGGCAGGCGTTGGAGACGGCCGAGGCGGGCGTACGGCGGCTCGGCGCGGCAGCCGCGATGCCGTTGCCGCAGACCGCCCGGACTCCCGCCGAGTACGCCGACCGCGAGCGCTACCTGCACCGGGCCGCGCTGGACGCGTACTGGCGGCGGGAACTGTCGGTGGAGCAACTCAGTGACGTCTTCGCCCACCGGGACGGCTGGGATCCGCGGCTGCACCCCGTCGAGCAGGAGCTCGTGCTGCAACGGGCCGTCCGCGACAACCTGGCGGCCAAGCACGCCGCCGCCGTGGAGACCGAGCAGGCAGCGTGGCGGGCCGCGGAGCTGGCCGTGGCGGCGGCGCGCAGTCTCCGTGCGGAGGTCCACGCGGCCACCGGACGGCGCACGGCGGAGTCGGCCTCGGTGCTGCCGCTCAGCGAGGTCCTCCGGCCGGCCGCCGAGCAGACCCGGGAGAACGCGGTGGTCGCCCGTGGTCGGGCGGCGGTGCCGGTGTTCTGACCCGGAGGAGCGGCTCGCACGAGTCGCGCGGGACGGGCGTTCCGGGCCGGTTCGGCGTCGGTGGGTTAGCGTGACGGCATGTCCCGACAGTCGTGGGTCCTCGTGGTGATCGCCGGCATCCTGGCGCTCGCCACACTTGTCGGCGCGGTGGTGCTGGCGGTGCGTGTGGTGCGTACGAGGCGGCTGCTCACCGGGCTCGGCGCGGGCGGCAAGGTGGCCTTCTACGGGGCGTTGATCTACACGATCTTCCCGGTGGACATCCTCCCGGACCCGATCTACCTGGACGACATGGGCGTCCTGGCCGGCGCGTTGATCTACCTCACGCGGCTCGTCCACAAGCGCCGGGCGGCGGGCCGTCGTCTGCCCGGGCAGCCGGACGGCCCGTCGGCCCCGGACCGCACCCGCTCCGTACGATGATCAGCTTTGGCGCACACGACGGAGGACGCACGTGGCCGGTGATCATCGACTGGACATCCACGACGACCGGGTGGCGGCGTTCTGCGCGGAGCGGCACCTCGCGACGCTGACCACCCTGCGCGCCGACGGCACCCCGCACGTGGTACCCGTCGGGGTCACTCTCGATCCGGTGGCCGGGCTGGCCCGCGTGATCACCTCCGGCACGTCCCGCAAGGCTCGGCAGGTGGCCGCCGCCGGGCCGGAGGGCACTCCGGTGGCCGTCTGCCACGTGGACGGCCGTCGCTGGCTGACGATCGAGGGCCGGGCGGTGCTCCGATCGGACCGGGCCTCCGTGGCGGAGGCGGAGCGGCGGTACGCCGAGCGCTATCGGACCCCGCGTCCGAATCCGGAGCGCGTCGTCATCGAGATCACTGTGACGGGACTACTCGGCAGCCTCTGACGTCCGTTACGTCGCCTGTGTCGCATTCGCGCCCCGCTGCCGGTCAGCGAACGTGAGCCACCCTGCGCGCGGAATCCCCCACCGTCGGCGGTCGTTACGCCAGGTCGCGACGCCCGCACCGGCAGCCGGCGGCGGAATGCCGCCCGGAGCAGGGCCGTTACGTCCCCGGTAACCACGGCCGAGACCGCCACGGAGGCGGCTACCCCCGAACGGAGACTCGACCATGAACCCGATCGTGCAGAAGAGCGGCCTGTCCGTCGTCGGCCTGCTGGTCGCCGGCGGTTGCGCCCTCGGCCCCGCCGTCGCCGCGCAGGCAGCCCCCGCGCCGGCGGCCCCATCCTCGTCGAGCCAGACCAGCCGCAGCGCCGAGCGGGTCCTCGACGTCGACTACCAGGCACAGCCGAACTTCTTCTACTGCGGCCCCGCCGCCACCCGCATCGCGCTCTCGGCCCAGGGCAAGGCGCTCTCCCAGGACGACGTGGCCAAGTTGCTCGGCACCACCGAGGCGGGCACCCCGTCCGCCCTCGACACCACCCGCGTGCTCAACGAGTTGACCGGCGGTCACTACCGGACCACCGAGATCCGTGACTCGGTGGCCCGCCCTGACCAGGTCGAGCAGCTACGCCGGGATGTCCTGGCCGCGATCGACGCCGGCCGCCCGGTGGTGGCCAACATCAAGGGCACGACCGTGGACACCGACGGCAACCCGCACTCGTACGAGGGTGGCCACTACCTGACGCTTGTCGGCTACCGCGACGGCGGGGACCTCATCCGGGTCGCCGACCCGGCCGACCCGGCGCTGGGCGAGTACTGGATGAGCCTGCCGAAGGTCGCCAACTGGATCGCCGAGCGCGGTTACTCCTCCTGACCCGATGCTCACCGGGCCGGCCTCTCCCGCGCGGAGGGGCCGGCCCGGTCGTTCCGTCTGCGGTTGGCCAGATGCGCCCGGCGACGCGCGCGGATAGCCCGTGTCGGCGGGGCGCGGTGCAGCTCACGCCGGGCCGGCGGGGCGATGGCCGACTCGCCGGCGCCGGCCGCCCGGCGCACGATCCGGTTGGCGTCGTCCGGGTCGTAGCCACAGGCCCGGAGCAGGTCGCTCGACGCGGTACGCAGGCCGGTGACGATCGCGTCGCCGAACGACCGGACTCCACTCGCGGCGGCCTGGCCGGCCAACTCGGCGCACTCCTCGACCAGCTTCCGGGTCCGCCGTGGATCGCCGCCGGTACGGCACTCCGCCCGCATCTTCGTCACCGCCTGTCCCAACCGCCCGATGGCGTCCGGCAGCTCCGGCGGGATCGGCTCGTCGTACTGCAGAGCGGTCGTCGACCAGCGGGCGAGGGCATGGCTGTCCAGCAGTAACCGTTCGAGGTGCTCCGAGCTGCGCGCGTACCTGTGGAACTGCTGGCGGCGGTGCCAACGGGCCGGCGCGATCGTCACCACCTCCTCCGCGCCGCTCAGCGCGTCGTGCAATCGACTCAGATCCCCCTCGGTGGCGCGCAGCGTTTCCAGGACGTGTCTCGTCCCATCGCTGTCGCGCTGCCGGAGCACCTGCCCCAGCTTCTCGAGTTGTTCTGCGAGGACCGTGAAGATCGGCGCCGCCGCCCGGTCCAGCACCCGCATGGGGTTGACCGGCAGCAACAGCGCGACCACCACCAGACCGACCACCCCACCGACGAGCGCGTCGAAGATCCGGGGCACCTCCAGGCCCCGGTCCATCGGAGCGAGCGTGGCGATCAGTACGGCGGTACCGCCGGCCTGACCGACCAGCGGGCCGCCCTTCCCGGCCACCAGCAGGGCGGTGGCGATGGCCAGGCCGACGACCACCCCGGTCTGCCACGGTCCCGAACCGAGGAAGAAGCGCAGCGTGTCGCCGATGACGATGCCCAGTCCGACGCCGAACAGCAGCTCGAAAGTGCGTCGGGCCCGCTGCCCGATGGCGGTGGCGATCGTACCGACGGCGGCGGCCGGAGCGAAGACGTGCGAACCCGGGCCGAGGAAGTGCTTGGCGATCAGGGCCGCGAGCGCCGCCGCCAGCCCGGCCTGGGCGGCGATCACCACAGTGACCTCCCACTGCCGGGCACGGACCCGGCCCGCCTGGCCGCTGCGGTGCCGCACCCGTTCGACCGCCCGGCCGCTGCGCTCGGCGGCCTCGTCGAGCCGCGACTGGTCGCGGTCGGCGGCTGGACGGTCGTCGGTCATGGCGGCGGTTACCCCCGGGAAGCGCGGTCAATCGTGCCGTCGTGCCCCGCGCTTCCCAGCGGCCCCGGCGGCACCAGCCGTCACCGGGGGGCGGATTCATCGGCGATCGTAGGTTTGCTCGATCGCTGGGGGGTACCAGGGGCCGCACACCCACCGATCCGCAACCGGTAAGGGGCCCAGATGAGCAGTCCACACAGCACCGGGGAGCAGGATGTCGTCGACCTCCTCGTCGCCGACCACCGTGCGGTCGAGACCCTCTTCGTCGAGCTGGAAACACGACAGGGTACGCCCGAGTACCGCCGTCAGCTCGCCGACGTGGTGATCGCCGAACTGGTCCGGCACGCCGTGGCCGAGGAGGCGTACGTCTACCCGACGGCCCGCAAGGCGCTGCCCGACGGCGACCAGATCGCCGACCACGAGATCACCGAGCACGCCGACGCCGAGCGCACGATGAAGGACCTGGAGTCGGTCGACCCGTCCGACCCTCGCTTCGACGAGTTGCTGGCCCAGCTGACCAGCACCATCCGTCACCACGTGCAGGACGAGGAGAAGGACCTCTTCCCCCGGCTGCGCGCCGCCACCGCCCGGGAGGAGATGGTCGAGCTGGCCGGCAAGGTGACGGCGTTCAAGAAGATCGCGCCGACCCGCCCGCACCCGAGCGCACCGGACCACCCACCGGCGAACAAGCTGCTCGCCCCCGGCACGGGGATGATCGACCGGATGCGTGACGCGCTGAGTGACCGACCGACCTCGATGGACGAGCTACGCGAGCAGCAGCAGCGCTGATCGGCGTACGCTCCGCACACGACAGTCCCGGGCCGCCGAACGCTCGGCGGCCCGGGACACGTCCACTACGTCAGCGGACCTGATCACCCTCGCCGGTACGCGCCTGGGCCTGGTCGACGCCCTTGTCGATCTGGTCGCCGTACTTGCCGCCGGTGCGCTTGTCGGCCATGTCGCCGGCCTTCTCCATGCCCTGATCGACCTGCTTGTCGTGCTTGTCCGCGAAATCCTTGGCCTTGTCCATGAAGTCACCCACGGCGCTCCTCCTCCTCGGGTAGTTCCTCCCGGGTTCCCTCGTCCCGAGAGCGCAAACGCCTTCCGTTCGGGCGTACTCCGCGAAGGCCTGACCAGCGCTCCCCCGACCGGCGTACGATCCGCGCGGACGACCGGGTGTCGGCGCACGGCCGGCCGGGTACCGACCTCGCCGAGATCGAGGAGGGCCGACATGACGGCAGACCAACCCGGGGCGGACGTCGCGCCGACAACCGGCGGAACGCAGGAGACCGGTACCACGGCGGCGACGGCCGGGGGCACCGCGGCACCCGGAGACGCCGGGGCGCGGCACGCGTGGGCGGGGCTGCCCTGGCTGGTACGGACCGCGGTGCTCTGGAGCGCCTGCCTGGTGGTGATCGTCGCCGGGCTCTACCTGCTGGGCCGGATCGCCGTCCTGCTGGCCCCGCTCGCCATCGCCCTGGCCGCCACCATCTTCCTCACCGCGCTGTTGGACCCGGTGCTGCTCCGGCTGCGTCGCCTGCGCCTCCCAGCGGCGCTGGCCGCGCTGCTCACCGTCCTGCTGCTGCTCGGCATCCTCGTGGGCGTCGGAGCGCTGGTGTGGAACCTGACCGCCAGCCAGTTCGACCAGCTCAGTCAGCAACTGACCCAGGGGCTCGACCGGAGCCGCGACTTCGTCACGTCCACCCTGCCGGTCAGCGAGGCCCAACTCGACAAGCTGATCGACCAGGCCCGGGAAGGGCTCAGCGGCAGCTCGCCGGACCCGGTGTCCGGCGCCCGGACGGCCAGCGAGGTCGTCGGTTCCGCGCTGCTCGCCCTGGTGCTGCTCTTCTTCCTGCTGAAGGACGGCCGGTCGATGTGGCACTGGACGCTGTCCCGGATGGCCGGCCCGAACCGACCCCTGGTGGCCGAGGCCGGCCGGAACGGCTGGCAGACCCTCGGCGCGTACAGCCGGGGGACCATGATCATCGCGGCCATCGACGCGATCGGCATCGGCCTGGCCCTGGTCGTGCTACGGGTACCGCTGGCCCTGCCCCTGGCGCTGATCACGTTCCTCGGCGGCTTCGTGCCGATCATCGGGGCGACGGTCGCGGGCGCGGTCGCGGTTCTGGTGGCCCTGGCGGCCAACGGGCCGACGACCGCTCTGCTCACCCTCGCCGCCGTGGTCGCGGTGCAGCAGATCGAGGGCAACCTGCTGGAGCCGCTGGTCATGAAGCGCCAGGTCCGCCTGCACCCCGCCGTGATCCTGGTGGCGGTCACCGCCGGCACCCTCATCGCGGGCATCGCCGGCGCCTTCGTCAGCGTTCCGATCACCGCCGTCCTGTGGCGCGTCGTCGACACCGTCCAACGCCGCCGGTCCACCTCACACCTGCCGGCGGCGGGGTAGAGCCGACGCCGGGCCAGGGCCCTCACCCGCGGCGGGACGCAGTTTTCGTCCGGGTCAGATGGGTGGTGAACCAGGTGCCGGCGTGCTCGGCGACCTGGTCGAGCGTGCCGGGCTCCTCGAAGAGGTGGGTGGCGCCCGGCACCACCCACAGCTCGCCCACGTCCCCCAGTTCGGCGAGCGCCCGCTCGTTGAGCGCGAGCACCTCCTCGTCCAGGCCGCCGACCAGCAGCAGGGTGGGAGACCGCACCTGACCCAGCGCGGTGCCCGCCAGGTCGGCCCGGCCGCCCCGGGAGACCACCGCGCCCACCCGGTCGGCGCGGGACGCCGCCGCCACCAGCGCGGCGGCGGCACCCGTGCTCGCACCGAAGAGACCGATCGGTACGTCACCCGCCGGACGCTCGGCCACCAACCAGTCGACGATCCCGGCCAGCCGGCTGGCCAACATCCCGATGTCGAACCGGAGTGCGGCCGTCCGCGTGTCCACCTCCTCCTCGTCCGGAGTGAGCAGGTCGACCAGGACGCACGCGAGGCCACGGGAGTTCAGCGCCCGCGCCACCGCGACGTTGCGCGGACTGTGCCGGGAGCTACCGCTGCCGTGCGCGAACAGCACCACGCCCACCGGTTGGGCGGGTAGCAGCAGATCGGCGGGGAGCTGGGCGTCCCGAACCGGAATGATCACCGTGTCGTGCTGCTCGTCCATGCCGCACCTCCGTGCTCGCCTACGGTCGGGTTACCCCGCCCGACGCGTCGCACGCGCCCGGTGCAGGCGGCCGGTGCAGGCGCCGGTGCAGGCGACCGGTGCAGGCGACCGGAGCGCGGCGTTTGCCGGGTGGGTCGCCGGGTACGCGACGAGGAGACCGCAGACCGTGTAGGCGCAGCCGCGCCCCGACGGATCGCGAGGATCATGATGGCCAAGCAGCAGATCTCCCGGCAGCAGCAGATGACCGAACGCGCCCAGCGTGAACAGGACGCCGCGCGCAACCAGGACGTCAGTGACCAGGACTTCGGTGACCAGGCCGCCTCGGCCCGCCTCCCCGACGATCCCAAGGCGGCTGCGCCGCGGGACGCGATCGGACGCCCCTCGACCGGCGAGCCGGTCTGACGTACGCGCGCGACGGCCGGGGCGGGAACACTCCCGCCCCGGCCGTCACTGCTGCTTGGCCTCGGGGAGCCGGAGCAGGGGCGAGCGCCCCGGCGGCTGCTCCGGCGGCGGCCCCGAGGGCTCGGCCGGCGGCACCGGCACCGTCACCGGTTCGTCGCAGGTGACCCGCACCATCTGGTCGTGGTGGCGCAACTCGACGACGTCGTCCGGGCCACCGTGGCGCAGCGCGTACGTCGTCTGGTGCGGGCGGACGTCGACCCGCAGCGCCAGACCCCGCCACTGAAGGGAGAACTCCAGGCGGCTCAGCCGGCTGGAGAGCCGGGGCGCGAACGACAGCTCGCCGTCGTGGTCACGCAGCCCGCCCAGCCCGCTGACCAAAGCGAGCCACGCGCCGGCCAGCGAGGCCATGTGCACGCCGTCGCGGGTGTTCTCGTTGAGGTCGTGCAGGTCCATCAGCGCGGCCTCGCGGAGATAGATGTGCGCCAGGTCGGGATGGCCGACCTCGGCGGCGAGCACCGACTGGGTGCAGGCCGACAGCGACGAGTCGCGCACCGTCCGACGCTCGTAGTAGAGGAAGTTGCGAACCTTCTGCTCGGGGGTGAACGCGTCCCCCCGCCAGTGCATCGCCAGGACCAGGTCGGCCTGCTTGACGACCTGTTTGCGGTACAGGTCGAAGTACGGATAGTGCAGCAGCAGCGGGTACTTCTCGGCGGGCGTGTGCGCGAAGTCCCACTCCTGCAACCGGGTGAACCCCTCCACCTGCTGGTGCACGTCCAGCTCGTCGTCGTACGGCACGTGCATCGACGTGGCGGCGTCCCGCCAGCTCGCCGCCTCCTCGTCGGTGACGCCGAGGTGGAACGCGTCGTCCCGGTAGCGCATGACGACGTCAGCGGCGGTGAGCAGGTTCCGCTGGGCCATCAGGTTGGTGTAGATGTTGTCGTTCTTCACCGCCGTGTACTCGTCCGGACCGGTCACCCCGTCGATGTGGAACCGGCCGTGCCGGTCGTGGTGCCCGATCGAGCGCCACAGCCGGGCGGTCTCCACCAGCAGCTCCAGCCCGATCTCCCGCTCGGTGGCGGTGTCCCCGGTGACCAGCACGTACCGTCGGACCGCGTCGGCGATGTCGGCGGCGATGTGGAACGCCGCCGTACCCGCCGGCCAGTACCCGGACGACTCCGGCCCCTCGATTGTCCGCCAGGGGAAGGCGGCGCCCTTGAAGTTGAGCGTCGCCGCCCGTTCCCGGGCCTGTTCCAGCGTGCTGTGCCGCCACTGCAGGGCGCTGCGCACCGCGCTGGGCTGGGTGTACGTGAGGACCGGCAGGACGAACATCTCGGTGTCCCAGAAGGCGTGCCCGTCGTAGCCGGGGCCGGTCAGCCCCTTCGCCGAGATCGGCCGCTGCTCGGCACGGGCCCCCGCCTGGAGCACGTGGAACAGCCCGAAGCGGACGGCCTGCTGGATCTCCGGATCACCCTCGACCAGCACGTCGGCCGCGTCCCAGAACTCGTCCAGGTAGGCGCGCTGCTCTCGGTGCAACCCGTCCCAACCGTCCAACCGGGCGCCGGCCAGCGCCGCGCCGACCTGGTCGCGCAGCGCGGGCAACGAACGTCGACTCGACCAGCCGTACGTCAGATACTTGACCACCCGCAGCTTCTCGCCGGGCTTGAGCACGCAGCCGATGGTGGTGCGCACCCAGTCCTCGTACCCCTCGGACTCGATGGTGGTGTGGTCCGGGCCGTGCACCTCGTGCTCCATGGCGGCGGCGACGCGCAGCCCGGACACCTTCGTGCGGTGGATGAGCTGGCCGCCGTCCGGGGTGGTCAGCTCCTCCTCGGCCAGCAACGGCGATTCCAGCACGGCCGCGACCCGGGGGTCCTTGCTCTGCGCGGGCAGCGACTCGTTGGCCACCAGCTCGGACTGCACGATCAAGCGCAGCGGGCCGTCGACGGCCTCCACCTCGTAGCTGATCGCGGCGACCGACCGCTGGGTGAACGACACGAGCCGGGTGCTGCGGACCTTGACCTCGCGGCCGGCCGGGGAGCGCCAGTGCAGCTCCCGGTGCAGGGTGCCGGCCCGCAGGTCGAGGATCCGCTCGTGGGACAGCAGCTCGCCGTAGCGCACGTCGAGCGGTTCGTCGTCCACGAGCAGGCGGATCAGCTTGCCGTTGGTGACGTTGACGATGGTCTGCCCCGACTCGGGGAAACCGTAGCCGGCCTCCGCGTACGGCAGCGGACGTAGCTCGTAGAACGAGTTGAGGTAGGTGCCGGGCAGCCCGTGCGGCTCGCCCTCGTCGAGGTTGCCGCGCAGACCGACGTGCCCGTTGGAGAGCGCGAAGACCGATTCCGACTGGGCCAGCACGTCCATGTCCAGGCGGGTCTCCCGGATGTGCCAGGGCTCGACGGGATAGGCCCGTTCCCGGATCACGTGCGGTCCCGTTCGCCGGCGGGGCGGGGTGCCGGCGGGGCGGCGTCGCCCGCGTCGAGCAGGTCCGCGAGGTCCTTGACCACCACGTCCGCGCCGTGCGCGAGCAGTTCGTCGGCCTGTCCCACCCGGTCGACGCCGATCACGTACCCGAATCCGCCCGCCCGGCCGGCGGCCACCCCGGAGAGCGCGTCCTCGAAGACGGCGGCCTGCGCCGGGTCGACGCCCAGGACCTTGGCGCCGGCCAGGAAGGTGTCGGGGTGGGGTTTGCCGCGCAGCTTCTGTTCCCGGGCCACGAGCCCGTCGATTCGGGCCTCCAGCAGGTCCGCCAGGCCGGCGGCGGCGACCACCTCGCGCCCGTTGGCGCTCGCGGTGACCACCGCTCGGCGCAGCCCGGCGTCGGTCGCCGCCCGCAGATAGCTCACCGAGCCCGGATAGACCTCGACGCCGGAGGTGCGCAGACGATCCAGCAGCAGGACGTTCTTGCGGTTGCCGATGCCGTTGACCGTGTCGGCGTCCGGCGGATCGTCCGGGCTGCCCTCGGCAAGCACGATTCCCCGGGACTCGAGGAACGACCGGACGCCGTCGGCACGCGGTCGGCCGTCGACGTAGCGGTTGTAGTCGGGGCCGGGGTCGAACGGTTGGAAGGGTTGCCCGGTCGCCGCGGCGCGCTTACGCAGGAACTCGTCGAACGTCTCGGTCCAGGCGGCGTTGTGCACCCGGGCGGTCTGCGTCAGCACACCGTCCAGATCGAAGAGACAGGCGGTCACATGAGCAGGTAGGCCCAGCACGGTACGAATCTAACCACCCGGCTGGGTGCGCAAACCCGTTTTGAGCCGCCGCCGGGCCGCTCAGTTCGGCCGCAGGGTCCAGATCACCGTCATGGTCGACGTGGGCGTGCCGTCCTCGGTGGCGATCTCCACCTCGATGTCGAACTCGGGCCGCTGACCGGCCTCCAGCTCCGCGACCACCTCCGACGCCGGACGCCCCAGCCGCGCGGTCGCCAGCACCGACCCCAGGGCCAGCTTGCGGTAGGCGATCTCGGCTCGGACGGCGAGCGGCACGGCCCGGTCGAGGAGCTGCCCGAAGGCGGCCAGCACGACCGCGCCGGAGGCCGTCTCGCCGAGCGTGAACATCGCCCCGGCGTGCGGGCCGCCGACGTGGTTGTGGGTGGCCGGCGTGTCGGGGAGCCGGACGACGGCCCGCACCCCGCCGTCCGCCTCGGGCGCCACCTCGACGAATTCGATGCCGAGCGTGCGGGCGAACGGCACCGATTGCAGGATGCCGGCCGCCACCTGGCGGGAGTCGATGGTCATGACCCGACGCTACTTCTCGGTAACCAGGGCGGCAACCAGGGTTTTCCCCGACTACGACAACCGTCAGAGGTTGGCGATCGTGCGCAGGATCTCGGCGTAGAAGTTGCCGTCGATGCTCCGGAAGAGGGAGAAATCCTGACCCGGATCGCCGAAGAACGGGCGCAGCGTCCACGCCAACTGGGTGCCCACGAAGCCGAAGAGCAGGATCCAGATGTAGAGCAGCGTCATGCTGGCCGGGCGCTGTGTGGGCTCGCCCCGCCGCACCGGCGGGTTGCCCCAGTGGCGCTGCTGCGCCGGGTAACCCGGCGGCACCATGCCGGGCGGGAACGCGGTGCCGGGCTGCCCACCCCACTGCGTCGGAACAGCCGCCGGGGCCGGCGTGGTGGTCGTGGCGCTCGCGCCCTCGGGCGCGGCACCGTTCGCCGCCGACGCGACGGCCGCGCCGGCCGGAACCGCTACCGGCTCAGCGGCGCCCGGCGTGCCGCCCACCGGCACCGCGACCGGAGCGTCGACCTGGACCGGAGCATTGGCCGCCGCCGGCACGCTGACCTGAGCCGGAACGGTGGCCGTGGTCGTCGCCGGGGCGAGCAGGCCGTGGTCGTTGAGCACCTGCATGCCACCGGTCAGGAAGCGCAGCCCGACCAGCGCCGACAGCGTCAGGATCGCGACGTTGAGCAGCTTGAAGAAGCCGTAGTCGGGCGCGGTGATCAGGAAGAAGAGGCTGATCGGCGCGAACGCCACCGCGAGCATCGAGGTGACGGTGATCGCCACCATCACCAGCGCCAACGACTGACGCACCGAGAGCCGGGCGCCGAACACCAGGTTGAACAGGTACAGCGTGGGCAGGCAGATGGCCAGCGTCACCAGGAACAGCAGGGGCAGCTTCAGCGCGGACGTCAGGGCCATCAGCGGGCTGTGGAACGCGCCGAGCACCGCCCCGTAACAGGCGAGGGCGATGGCGGAGCTGGCCAGCATCCGCCCGGTCAGCGCGTTGAGGTCGCCCTCGGCCACGATCTGCTGCCAGATGCCCTGGCGGTCCCGCAGGATGCGCTCGATGACGAGCGGACTGGGACGGTCACCCGACACGGGCGCACCCCTCTCGGTCAGGCACGAAATGGACTAGGTGGGCAGACGGTAGGGCACCGGACAGGCGGGCCGCCACCCCGCTCCGGCGTGGCGTCACCGCCACCCCACGTCGATACGCGCACCGCGCTCGTCGAAGAAGTGCAGCGCGTCCATCCGGACCGACACGGCGAGCGGATGCCCGGCCGTGACGGCCGGGTACGGCGCGAGTCGCACCGCCAGCTCCGCCGGGCGGCGGTGGTGCCGACCCGGGTCGGGCAGGACGCTGGTCGTCCGCGACGCTCCGCTCGGCTCCTCCTCGGACTCCACCGGCTTGCCGGTGAGCCGCTGCATCACCGCGCCGAACCGGCGCAGGCCACGCTGGCCCACCGGCGGCGGGTCGAGCGGCGCGCCCATCTCGTCCACCATGATCGCGGTCGCCCCGATGTCGAGGAACGCCAGCGACTCGTGCCCGTGGTGCTCCAGGTAACGGATCCGTCCGCGCAGCACGTCACCGGGGCTGTCCGGGGCGACCGGGGTGAGCGCCTCGGCCCGCATGCCGACCACGATCCGCTCGCCGTGGTAGTGCGCCACCGCCCGGCTGCGGATGTCGTTCCACGGCAGGTAGAGCGACTGCTCACCGAGGTTGAGCGCGATGTACCGGTCGAGGTGGACGTAGACCGACGCCTCCAGCAGGTTCATCCGGGGGCTACCCAGGAACGCCGCCACATAGAGCGTCGCCGGACGGCCGTATACCTGGGTGGGCGTGCCCACGTCCTGGAGCACGCCCCGGCGCATGATGGCCACCCGGTCGGCCATGGTCAGCGCCTCGGCTTGGTCGTGGGTCACGTAGACGGTGGTGACGCCCAGCTCCCGGGTCAGCCCGGAGATCTCCGCCCGCAGCTCGGCGCGCAGCCCGCTGTCCAGGTTCGACAGCGGCTCGTCCATCAGGAAGAGCCCCGGCCGCCGGACGATCGCGCGGCCCATGGCGACCCGCTGGCGCTGGCCGCCGGAGAGCTGGCCCGGCTTGCGGCCGAGCACGTCGCTGATGCCGAGCGCGCTCGCCACGTCGGTAACCCGCTCGCCGCGCGGTTCCGGTTCCACCCCGGCCAGCCGCAGCGGAAAGGCGATGTTGTCGCCGACGGTCATGTGCGGGTAGAGCGCGAAGTCCTGGAAGACCATGGCGATCTTGCGGTCGCGTGGCGGCAGGTCGTTCGCGAGCTCCCCGTCGAGCAGCACCGCTCCCTGCGTCGGGTCCTCCAGACCGGCGATCATGCGCAGCACTGTGGACTTGCCGCAGCCGGACGGGCCCAGCAACACCATGAACTCGCCGTCGTTCACGTCCAGATTTATGCTGTCGACGGCGAGTGTGCCGTCCTTGAAAACCTTGGTCACATCTTTGAGTGCGACGGTACTCACCGTCAGGTCCCCCACGTCTCTCGGCCGAACTCCTGATGACTGTGACCAGGATCATTGGTCCCGCACATCGGGTAAACGTCTCATGTTCGGCTTATGACGCCACCATTACACGGCGTACGGGAGTGCGCGCGGTCAGCAGCCCTGCGGCTGGTCAGGCAGCTCGCCGAGGAAAACCCGGCGCACCACCCGCTCGGCAGCCCGCCCGTCGTCCAGCCCGCAGAACCGGCTGCGGAAACGCTCGCGGGCCTTGTTCGCCGCGTCCGAGCGCACCGCGTCGGTCCGGAACAGATCGAGCAGGTCGGTGAACGTGGCGGCCACCGCGCCCGGCGGCTCCGCCGTGACGTCGAAGTAGACCCCCCGGGCCAGGCGGTACGCCTCCCAGTCCGGGGTGTAGAGCACGATGGGCCGGTCCAGCACCGCGTAGTCGAACATCGCCGAGGAGTAGTCGGTGACCAGCACGTCGGCGATCAGGTAGAGGTCCTCCACCCGCTGGTAGCCGCTGACGTCGCGGACCCGGTGGAACTCCGCCGGACGACCTGGCCGGCGCTCCCGGTCGTGGAAGTAGTGGCTGCGCATCAGCAGCCGGCCCGAGTCACCCAGCGCGTCGACGAGCCGGTCCGGGTCGAACGGCGGCCGGTAACCGGGCAGGTGCTCGCGATGCGTCGGGGCGTACAGCACCACCTGCTCGTCGGGGGCGAGGCCGAACTCGGCGCGCAGCCGGCGCACCTCGTCGGGACCGGCGGCGACCAGCCGATCGTTGCGCGGATAACCCACCTCCAGCGTGGCGTACGTGGCCGGGTAGGCCCGATCCCACATCTGGGTGGAGAAGCTGTTGGAGCTGACGCTGTAGTCCCAGCGGTCCACCCGGCGCAGCAGGCCGGCGAAGTCCATCCGGCCCGCGCCGATCGGATAGCGCTGCTGGTCCAACCCCATCACCTTGACCGGCGTGCCGTGGTGGGTCTGCACGTGTACCTGCTCCGGCCGCTTACGGACGAAGTCCGGGTAGTTCACGTTGTTGACCAGCCAGCGGGCGCGGGCCAGCACGCGGTAGTAGGCCGGCGTGCCGGCGACCACGTACTCCACTCCGTCCGGCACGGCGTCCACCCGGTCGCGGCGCACGATCCACACCCCGCGCACCTCGGGGGCCAGCCGACGGGCGGCCTCGTAGATCGCCGCCGGGTTGCAGGAGTATCCCCGGAACCAGTAGGCGGCGTACACCGCGAGCGTGGGGTCCACGGGCCGGCGCAGCTCCGCCCGGTAGTACTCGCGCAGCAGGCCGTCGCGGGTGAGCCGGGCGCCGCGCCGGGCCACCGGGGCGACCCGACGCCGGGCGGTACGCGCCTGCCGGCGGGCCGTGTCCCGGGCCCGGCTGGCGGCCCGCAGGGCACTGAACGTCCGCCACCGGCCACTCGCGACCAGCCGGTGCTTCACCCCTTCGACGCCCTCCGGCACGGGGTACCCCCCGACCGGCAGCCACCGCGCGTAGTCCGCGGTGATCTGCGCGAAGAACACCGGCCGCAGCTCGGGGGCGATGCGCTGACCATTGCCGAGCACGGTGAGGTAGTGCCAGATCATCCGCTCGAAGACCGCCGGCCGTAGCGCGTCCACGGCCGGCGACCAGGCATCCATCAGGAGGAAGACCCGGTGCCACTGGGCGAAGACCTCGAAGTGCCGGTCCCCCCGGGTCTTCGTGATCGCGCCGGCGCGGCGCTGCCGGTAGTTCACGCACACCCGATCGAGGACGCCGATCCGACGCGCCCCCATCAGCACCGGGTAGCTGAACGAGACGTCCTCGTACCAACCGGCCGCGAAGCGCAGACCCAGGTTGACCAGGAACTCCCGGCGGACCAACCGGTTCCAGGCGGTGTGCAGCAGCCGCATGGCCGCCGGCCGTTCCCGCAGCGCGAACGTCTCCGGACCGGGCGACGCGGGGAACACCTCGGCCATCGCGCTGCGGGTGGCGGTGTCGTTCCAGTGTGTCCGGACGTGGTCCACCAGCAGCACGTCCGGCCGGGTCGCCCGCAGGCGGGCGGCCACCTCCGACAGGCAGTCCGGCGCCAGCCAGTCGTCCCCGTCGAGGAACCACACGTACTCGCCGACGGCCCGGTCCAACCCGATGTTGCGGGCTGGACCGAGACCGACGTTCTCCGACAGTCGCACGGCCCGGACCCGCTGGTCACGGGCCGCGTACTCGTCGATGATCTCGCCGCTGGCGTCCGGCGAGCAGTCGTCGACCGCGATCAGCTCGAGGTCGGTCTCCGACTGGCCCAGGATCGAGTCCAGGCACTCGCGCAGATAACCCTGCACCCGGAAGGCCGGCACCACGAAACTGATCAGGGTCATCCGGCCGCCCCTTTCGTCAGCGCGGCGCGACACCTCCCGCGCCCACCGGCGCGGCCGACGCCCGCGCGCCACGGGCCGGCCGGACGAACCAGGCCAGGACGACGCTCACCACGAAAACCACGAGAAGGTACGCACCGAGTGTAGCCATGCCGATACTCACGACGCCGGCAATCGCCAGGAGGGCGAGCAGCACCGACCGTCCGTCCCAGCCCAGCGTGGCGACGTGCAGCGGGGGGGCCGCCTGCCGCTTCTCCAACCGGGCGGTCAGGTCGTAGTGGTGCACGGTGAGCACGAAGACGTACCCGAAGATCAGCCATCCGGGCGCGCCACCGACCACACCGACCGCGATCGCGAACAGGTACTCGGCGGCCCGCAACGCGGCCGGCACCAGCCAGTCCAGCGGCCCGTTGTGCGCGGCCCCCGCGCCGAGGCCGCCGGCCAGCAGCACCAGCAACGCCATCGGCACCGCCCAGCGCAGCCCGTCCGGCGCGTCGCCCAGTCCGGCGGCGACCAGCAGCGCCGCCGGGCCGAGCGCGGCGATCACCGCCAGGGTCAGCGGCCCCATCGGACGGACCACCGGCAGTCGACGGGCCAACGGACCGTCGTCGCGGTGCAGGGTGGCGTCGACCGTGTCCAGCACCGGCACCCACATCCAGCGGGCCCGCAGCGTCCGCAGGGCACCGGTGTACGCGAACGCCAGCCCACCCCACACCAGCACCGCGATCAGGCTGACCAGCGGGTTGAACAGCGCCACGGTCAGCGCGATCAGCGCCCACCGCTCCCCGATCGGAAAGACGACGGTCCGTTTCAGCCAGTACGACACCGAGCCGGTGTCCGCCTGCACCCGGGTGGACGCGGCGTTCAGCCGGTCACCGATCCCGCCGCTGGCGCCCGTCGTCGTCCGCGGTCGGCGGGCCGCCTCGTCGTGCAGCGCCCCGTACCAGGTGTCGGTCATGTGTCGGACGGTCTGCAACGTCATCGCGGCGATGGCGAGGGCCCAGCCGTTGCCCAGCCCGGCGTGGCTCACGCCGAAGCCCAGCCCGGCGTAGACCAGGTACTCCTTGGCCCGGTCGGCCATCGTGTCCAGCCAGCCGCCCCAGGCGCTGAAGTGCCGGGTGTAGCGGGCCAGCTGGCCGTCCACGCAGTCCAACACGAAGCCCAGGTAGAGCAGCACCGCGCCGCTGACGAGCGCGAGCCGCCCACCGACCCCGAACAGCACCGCGGCACCCAGCGCGAAGAGCACCGAGATCACCGTCACCCCGGTCGGGGTGAGGCGCAGCCGGGCCGCCAACCGCACCACGTACGGCGACCAGGTGCTGACGAAGTACGTCGAGAAGAAGTCGTCCCGCTCCTTCACCGACAGCCGCAGCTCGGCCCGGTCCTCGTCGACCGACGTCACCGCCGCCTCGGCGGCGACCAGGGCGGCGGCGTCCTCGACCCGGTGCGCCACGAGCAGACGTACCCGCTGGGCGAAGATCAGAGTGCCGAGGGCCGCGAGACCCGCGACGAGCCGGTCCACGGCGGACCCGGGGTCGTCGTGGCCGGCGCTGCCGGCCGCCGGCAGCGGCGACACGTCCCCGGCCGGGCCGACCGGGGCGGCAACCGGCCGCGCGCCGACGGCGGCGGCCCGGGCGGCGGCGGCGAGGGTCGGCAGGTCATCCACGCCGACCCGGAGCGCGCCACCGAACACGCCGGTCGCGTCGCCGTCGAGAGCGTCCAGCGGGCCCGCGTCGACCACCTGGCCGCGCTCCTCGCGCACCGCCGTCCGGCCCGGCACCGGCGGGTCACCCAGCACCAGCGCCACGGTCGGTCCCACCGGGCTGGTGGCGAGGTGCCGCAGCACGGCGGTGTGTGCCACCAGGTCGGTGCCGGTGACCAGCAGCGGACCGGTGGCGGCGTCGGCCAGCGCGGCCAGCTCGTCCAGGGTGGCGGCGAAGCGCACGTCGGCCGCGCCGGCCCGGCGCAGCTGGTCGGCGAGCCGGTCGGCCAGCGGCTCGCCGCCCGCGGTGGTGAGGCCCGCCGCGGAACTCCCGGCGGCGAGCACGATCGCGAGCGTCACCGCGGGACCGCGGCGTGGTACGCGTCGAGCGCCTCGGCGATGGTGCCGTCGAGCGTCAACCGGCCCGCGTCGAGGTACAACCCCCGACGACAGAACCGGGTCAGGTCCTTTTCGTTGTGTGACACCAGCACGAGCGTGCGCCCCTCCCCGAGCAGACGGTCAATCGTCGCGTAACACTTCTTGCGGAACTCCGCGTCCCCGACCGCGGTCACCTCGTCCATCAGCAGGATCGGGTGCGGCAGGTGCGAGATGATCGCGAAGCCCAGCCGCACCTTCATCCCCGACGAGTAGTGCCGCACCGACGTGTCGATGGCCCGCTCCACCTGCTCACCGGCGAACTCGACGATCTCGTCGAAGTGCCGCTTCAGGTAGCTCGTCGACAGTCCGTGCAGCCCACCGACCAGGTGCAGGTTCTCCCGGCCGGTCAGGTCGTTCGAGAAACCGGCGGACAACTCCAGCAGCGGCGCCACCGCGCCGTGCACCCGGATGTCGCCCTCGTCCGGAATGAGCACCCCGGCGATCAGCCGCAGCAGCGTGCTCTTGCCGGTGCCGTTGCGGCCGATCACGCCGACGGTCTCGCCCGGCTCGACGGTGAACGACACGTCGCGCAACGGCCAGAACTGGCCGGGCAGGGCACCGCGCCCACCCCGATGGATGAACAGCTCCCGCAGCCGCAGCTGGCGGCGACGGTTGCGGACGAACCGGATGCCCAGACCGTCCGCCTCGATGATCGGCGCGGCCACGTCAGAGTTCCTTGAGCACGGCGGGCTCCAGCCGGCGGAACGACCACCAGCCGGCGGCCAGCACCAGCAGGCTGCCGGCGATCGTGGTGGCGAGCAGCCGGGCGTCGGGAAACTCGTCCGGGTACCAGATCGCGTGGTGCAGCTGGAAGATCCCGACCAGCGGGTTCAGCTCGTACACCACCTTCAGCCAGTGCGGCAGGCCGGACTCCCGGACCAGGCTGAGCGGATAGATGATCGGCGTGGCGTAGAAGAGCACCCGGATGATCAGCCGCATCAGCCGTTCCACGTCGCGCATCAGCACGTTCCAGGCCGACAGCAACAGGGCCAGCCCGACCAGCAGCACGGCCTGCACGGCCACCGCCAGCGGCAGGGCGAGCAGCGACCAGCCGGGGTGGATCCGCCCGTGCGCCGCGTAGATCACCGCGATGGCGGCCAGGATCGGCAGGCCGGCCGCGTACTCGGCGAACCGTCCGCTGACCCGGCCGATCGGGAAGACCTGCCGGGGCACGTTCATCGTGGTGATCAGCCGGGACTGGCCGGTCAGCGCGTTGGTCGCCTCGCTCAGCGCCGAACTGGTCCACATCCAGGCGAAGATGCCGGTGATCAGGAACAGCGGGTACGACCCGGCGGCCTCGCCGAGGTGTCGGCCGGTGTCGCGGGAGTAGAGCACGCCGAAGACGAACCAGTAGATCGCGCCCATGCCCAGCGGCTCGATCAGCGACCAGAAGTAGCCCAGCACCGACTGCTGGTACTTGACCGCCAGGTCCCGCCGGACCAGGATGCGCAGCGAGTTGCGGTGCGACCACAGGGCCGCGACGCCAGAGGTCACCGCCGCCTCCCGCCTCCCGCAAACGGACGCCAGGTTAGCAGTCGGTGAACGAATGCCCTGAATCGACCAGCTTCAGCACTCGATCACGTTGACGGCCAGACCGCCACGCGCCGTCTCCTTGTACTTGACCTTCATGTCGGCGCCCGTCTCCCGCATGGTCTTGATGACCTTGTCCAGCGACACCTTGTGCACACCGTCGCCGCGCAGCGCCAACCGGGCGGCCGTGATCGCCTTGATGCTAGCCACGGCGTTGCGCTCGATGCAGGGGATCTGCACCAGGCCACCCACCGGGTCACAGGTCAACCCGAGGTTGTGCTCCATCCCGATCTCGGCCGCGTTCTCCACCTGCTCCGGCGTGCCGCCGAGCACCTCGGCCAGGCCCGCCGCCGCCATCGAACACGCCGAGCCGACCTCACCCTGGCAGCCGACCTCCGCGCCGGAGATCGACGCGTTCTCCTTGAACAGCACCCCGATCGCGCCGGCCGCGAGCAGGAACCGCACCACCCCGTCGTCGTCGGCGCCCTCGACGAACCGGCTGTAGTAGTGCAGCACCGCCGGGATGATCCCCGCCGCGCCGTTCGTCGGGGCGGTCACCACCCGACCTCCGGCAGCGTTCTCCTCGTTCACCGCCAGGGCGAACAGCGTCACCCAGTCCATCGCGTGCAACGGGTCGGCCGTCCCGGCGTCCGCCTCCAGGCCGCGCCGCAGCTCCGCCGCGCGCCGCCGGACCTTCAAACCCCCAGGGAGTACGCCGTCCCGCTCGCAACCGCGCTGCACGCACTCCCGCATCACCCGCCAGATCTCCAGCAGGCCCGCCCGGATCTCCGCCTCGCTGCGCCACGAACGCTCGTTGGCCAGCATCACCTCGCTGATCGACAGCCCGGTACGGGTGGTGACGTCGAGGAGCTGCGCCCCGGTCAGGAACGGGTACCGCACCCGCGTCGTGTCTGGCTTGATCTTGTCCGCGCCCGCCGCCGCCTCGTCCACCACGAAACCGCCACCGACGGAGTAGTAGGTGCGGGTCCTGACCTGCTCCCCGGCCGCGTTGAAGGCCGCGAAGGTCATCCCGTTCGGGTGGTACGGCAACGACCGGCGACGGTGCAGCGTCAGGTCCCGATCGGGGTCGAAGTCGATCTCGTGCGCGTCGAGGAGGCTGATCCGCCGCTCAGCGCGGATGCGCTCGACGCGAGGACCGACGGTGTCCGTGTCAACCGTCTCCGGGGACTCGCCGGCAAGCCCCAGCAGCACCGCCGGCCCGCTGCCGTGCCCGTGCCCGGTCGCGCCCAGCGACCCGAACAGCTCCGCCTGCACCCGCGCGGTGTCGGTGAGCAGCCCGTCGGCCTTGAGCCCGGCGACGAACGTACGCGCCGCCCGCATCGGCCCCACCGTGTGCGAGCTGGACGGCCCGATGCCGACGCTGAAGAGGTCGAAAACACTGATCATGGCTGCGCTTCCTCGGCGTGCTCCCGTGGTCGGGTTTCCGCCCGGTCGTGGCCGCCGATCGGCAGCCCCGCTCGTGACCGCCCGGTCGGGTGGCCGCCGGTCACCCGGGGTGCGGGTGCCCGACCTGTCAGCCTACCTGCCCTGCTCACCCCTTACCCGAGCAGCGCAGCCGGTCCATCCGATCATGGCGGCGCGGGGCCGCAGGGCGCGCGGGGGGCGCGGGGGCGCGGGGGCGTCGGGCGGGGGCCGCACGGGTAAGTACCTACGGGTCCACGGGTCGCCGATCCTCCTCGGGACCGAGGGCGGAGCGGCCGCCCCTTTCTACCGTGGATTGCAGACGCGGCACACCGCCGCAGAGTGGGAGTACGACGATGAGTCGCAAACTGGTCCGACCCCGCCAGGGGCGCATGCTCGCCGGTGTCTGCGCCGGCCTCGGTCAGCGGTTCGGCATGTCCGCCGGGATGGTCCGGCTGCTGTTCCTGCTGTCCCTGCTGCTGCCCGGCACCCAGGTGATCGTCTACCTGATCCTCTGGGTCCTCATGCCCAACGAGGACCGCTACCTGGCCTCCACCGGCCACTGACCCCACCCCCGGCCTCGGTGCAGACCGGCCGCAGCCGGTCACAACTTCGGGGATACTGCTGCTTCCCGATCGTCGGAGGCAGCAGGATCCTCGAAGTTGCGCGGATCTTGGCGGCCCATCGCTCTATCGGTCCTTGATCCACTCCACATCGCCGATGTGGGGCTTTCCGAGGGCGGTGATGCCCCGAGATCGGCGATGTGGAGTGGATCAACCCGTTCGACGGCGCGGCAGACCGGGCAGCGGCGGCGGACGGGCGACGGCGCGGCAGCGGAGGCGGACCGGGCGACGGCGCGGCGGACGGGGCAGCGCCCGCCTCGACCATCGTCGGGGCGGGCGCTGCGTAAGCCAGAACGCCGGGGCGCTGAAGACCGAAGCGCCGAGGCGCTGGGTCAGGGGGCCGTGTACGTGACCGTGACCTGCTGGTAGCCCAGCGAGCGCAGCAGCCCCTCCAGCATCTTGCGGGTGTTCTCCTCGGCGCGGGCGGAGAGCCCGCTGTCCCGGGCGGCGGCGGTGATCCGCTCCTCGGCCAGCTGGTAGATCTGCTGCTGCCGGTTGGGGTCGTTGCCGACCAGGTCACCGAGCCGGTTGAGCAGGCCACGCTGCTCGGCGAAGACGTAGCTCTTCTCCATGTCGAGGTTGGTCTCGCCGAGCTGCGGCGCGGGCAGCTTGATCTCGACGGACTTGCCGTCGGCGGACTGCACCACGGCACCCTCACCGATCTTGGTGAAGTCGACGTACGCCTCGATGCTGCCGGCTCCGACGAACAGCGTGCGCTCGTTGAGCAGGAAGTCCGGGACGTTGCGCCGGTCGTTCTGGGTGTCGACCACGACCTGGAAGTTGCCTTCGGCCGCCACGTAGCGGCTCAGATCCTGGATCGACTTCAGCAGCGGCGGCTGGCTGCGGTCGGTCTGCTCCTTGGCGAACGGGTTACGGAAGTCCGGCAGAAAGCCGGTCGCCTGCACGCCGAGCAGCACCACCACGGCCAGCGCGGCCGCGCCGAGCAGCAGGAGCAGCCCGCGGGCCGCACCCCCACCCCCACCGGTGCCGGGACCATCGGTGCCCTCCGGCCCGCCCGGAGTCGGGTCGGGTGTCGCGGCCGAGCGCTCCCTGAGGTCGTCGCCGGTCGGGTAACCGGGGAACTCCCTCGTGGGCTCGTTGATGTCAGCGTCGCGAGCCATCACACTCACCGTCCTCGTCAGACACGTCGTCTGTCAATGACGGTACGGCCCCCGTACGACAGCCGCGCGGCGAGCGGCCGGAAAGCGTAAACGGGCAGGTCAGGCGAAGGCGGAAAGCCCGGTGAGCCGCTGGCCGACGATCAGCTGGTGGATCTCCGAGGTGCCCTCGTACGTCAACACGCTCTCCAGGTTGTTCGCGTGCCGCAGCACCGGGTACTCGCCGGAGACGCCGTTGGCACCGAGGATGGTGCGGCACTGCCGGGCGATGGCCAGCGCCTCCCGCACGTTGTTCAGTTTGCCCACGCTCACCTGGTCGGGGCGCAGCCGGCCGGCGTCGGCGAGCCGGCCGAGGTGCAGCGCGAGCAGTTGCGCCTTCACCAGCTCGACGGCCATGTCGGCGAGCTTGGCCTGGGTGAGTTGGAACCCGGCGAGCGGTCGGCCGAACTGGGTGCGCGTGGTGGCGTACGCCAGGGTGGTTTCCAGGCAGTCGCGCGCCGCGCCGACGGCGCCCCAGACGATGCCGTGGCGGGCCTCGGTAAGGCAGCTCAGCGGGGCCTTGAGCCCGACGGCCCCGGGCAGTTGCGCGTCGGCCGGAAGCCGGACGTCGTCGAGCACGATCTCGCCGGTCAGCGACGCGCGCAGCGACATCTTGCGGCGGATCTCGCGCGCCGTGACACCGGGCGTGTCCATGGGTACGGCGAAACCGCGTACCCCGTCGTCGGTTCGCGCCCAGATCACGGCGACGTCGGCGATCGGCGCGTTGGTGATCCACATCTTGCCGCCGGTGAGCACCCAGTCGTCGCCGTCGCGGCGGGCCCGGGTGGCCATGGACCCCGGGTCGGAGCCGTGGTCGGGCTCGGTGAGGCCGAAGCAGCCGATCGCCTCGCCGGTCGCCATCGGGGGCAGCCAGCGTTGCTTCTGCTCCTCGCTGCCGAAGCGCCAGATGGCGTACATCGCCAGCGAGCCCTGCACCGAGACCAGCGAACGGACACCCGAGTCGGCGGCCTCCAACTCCTGACACGCCAGCCCGTACGCGACGGCGGACGCGCCCGCGCAGCCGTACCCGCTCAGGTGCATGCCGAGCAGCCCGAGCTTGCCGAACTCCCGGGCCAGCTCGCGGGCCGGCACGCGACCCTCCTCGTACCAGTCGGCGACGTGCGGGCGGACCCGGTCGTCGACCAGCCGGCGGACGACATCGCGGATCTGCCGCTCCTCCTCGCTGAGCGACGGGTCCAGGTCGAGCAGATCGAGGGCAGTCATGCCGCCACCTTAACGAAGCCTCAGGCGGGATCGCCCGTACCGGAGAGCACCAGGACCCGGGCGTGGATCTGGTTGCGCTGTTGCAGCGCGGCGCGCAGCGCGCGGTGCAGCCCGTCCTCCAGATAGAGGCCACCGCTCCACTGCACGACGTGCGGGAAGAGGTCGCCGTAGAAGGTCGAGTCCTCCGCTAGGAGCTTGTCGAGCGCCAACTCGCGCTTGGTGGTGATCAACTGATCCAGCCGCAGCGGACGGGGCGGGATCTCCGCCCACTGCTTGAGCGTCAGGTTGTGCTCCGGGTAGGGACGCCCGTCCCGGACCGCTCTGAAGATCACGACGGCACGCTCCCCTCCCCGAGACCGGACGGACCGACGGCGCCGAGCCGGGCCGCGGCGGGCGCCGCGCGGCGCGGCGCCGATGACCGTGCCAGCCTAGCGGCCCCGCGCACGCGACGTTCTGCTCCCTGATGTCAGTTTCGCTATCGCTCGTCCGATCCTCAACCCGACGAACGGGACGCCACGCTCAGCTCCACCGGCCGCGCCGCACCACCTCGTCGATCCCGCGCCGACCGCGACGCAACGATGGTGACCGATGGTCCGCCGCCCGGTAACCGATTGTGACGGCGCCGATGGGCTGGTACTCCTCGGGCACGCCGAAGCTCTCCCGGTACGCGGCCAGCCGCTGGGGTGGGATCCCGAAGAAACACGCCCCCAGCCCCTCGTCCACCGCCGTGAGCAGCATGAGCAGCGCGGCGAAGCCGGTGTCGACGTACCAGTAGGGCACCGGCCAGCGGTCCTTCGACCGGTCGGTCCAGCCCTTGTCGGGCTCCGCGTACCGCGTCAGGTAGGCCGACTCGTTGGCGTGCGGCACCACGATGAGCGGCGCGCGGCGCATCCCGGCCAGCCAGCGCTCCCGGCCTCCGCCGTCGGGCGTGGTGGCCGCCCAGAACCGCTCCCGGTCGGCCGGTTCCTCCAGCACCAGGAAACCCCAGCCCTGGGCGAAGCCGGCCGACGGGGCGCGCACGGCGTGGTCCAGCAGCCGGTCCACCACGTCGGGCGGGACCGGACGGTCCGGGTCGTAGTTGCGGACCATCCGTCGACGGCGGACGACCTCGGCGAACTCCATCAGGCCCCGGGACGGATGCCCCAGGCACCCCGCCAGGTCGTGCCGGGCCCCAGCGCGAGCACGTCCTTGCCCGACCGGAACGCGTCCGGCGGGCAGGTCATCGGCTCGATCGCCACCGACCGGCGGTGTCGCTCGCCGGTGAGCGCGTCGCCAGTGAAGACCTGCCACCAGCCGAACTCCGCGTCCGCCCAGATGCTCACCCCGGACGAGGAGTCCGGCGCCGCGAGGCTCACCGATGAGCCGCCGTCGGCGTCACGGACGACCTCGCCGAAGCACAGGTCCAACTCGGCGTCGCCGATCCGGCGCGGGCTGGTCCAGTCGTACTCGGTGCCGGCCACCGGCGTCGCGCCGACCGGGAGCAACCGGCCGTCCACCATGATCCGGGTACGCGCCGGCAGCCGCATGACCAGGTCGTCCACGGCGACACCCGGCAGTTGCAGGTACGGGTGCACGGAGAAGCCGAACGGGGCGACCTCGGTGCCCACGTTCGTCACCTCGTGCTCGGCCCGCAGACCGTCCGCGCTCACGCTCCACCGGCTGACCAGCCGCAGCGGCCACTCGTAGCCGGGCTGCGGCGGCAGGTCGTAGCCGACGGTCACCGCGTCCGTGGACTGCTCCAACAGCCGCCACGGCACCCAGTTGACCAGCCCGTGGATGGCGACATGCCGCTCCGGCTCGGTCAGCGAGAGCTGGTGCGTCCGGTCGCCGTACACGTAGCGCCCGTCCCGGATCCGGTTCGGCCAGGGAGCGAGCACCTGTCCGGCGCAGCCGGGGCAGACCTCGTCGACGCCGTACCCGTCGAGCAGGTCGACGCCGTCGTGCCGGTACGTCCGCAGCCCGCCGCCCACCTCGACGATGACGGCCTCGTGGCCCGCGGCGGCGATGGTCCACTGTGCGCCGGAGAAGGGGCGCTGCTCAGGGCTGTCCATGCCGGCGACCCTAACCGGTCACGACCGGTCGCCGCTCGACGCCGTCGTGGCCCGGTAGCGCAGCAGCGCCGGGAAGGCGACCGCGAGCACCACCACGAGCACCGCCGAGGCGAGTCCGCCGGCGACCCAGGCCACCCCGCCGCCGAACCCGGCGGCCATGGTGCCGGCCCGCAGGTCGCCGAGGCGAGGCCCACCGGCCACCACCACCGTGTTGACGCCCTGGAGTCGGCCGCGCATCCGGTCCGGCGCGTACACCAGCAGCATGGACTGGCGGAGTACGGCACTGACCAGGTCGGCGGCGCCGGCAACGGCGAGCAGCAGGACCATCAGCCAGAGCTGCTGGGCCAGCCCGGCGGCGGCGATCGCGACTCCCCAGCCGACCACCGCGACGACCAGGCCGACCCCCTGCCGGCGGAGCCGACCGATCCAGCCGGAGGTCAGCCCGCCGATCATGGAGCCGATCGCGATGGCGCTGTAGAGCAGGCCGACCGAGCCGCCCCCGCCGAACCGCTCGTTGGCGATCTCCGGAAACAGGGCCCTCGGCATGGCCAGGATCATCGCGATCAGGTCCACGCCGAAGGAGAGCAGCAGGACGGGCGTGGTGGCCAGGTACCGGAAACCGTCGATGACGCTGGCCAGGCCGGCGCGGCGGACCTGACCGTCGGCGCTCGGCTCGGGCGGCAGCGCCGGCAGGCGCAGCGCCGCCCAGAGCATCGCCGTGAACAGCACCGCGTCCAGCCCGTACGCGATCGGCAGCACCACCCGGGTGTCCGACGAGGCGGCGAGGATGAGGCCGGCGGCGAGCGGGCCGGCGACCGACGCGGCGGTGAAGGTCGTGTAGTTGAGGGTGCTGGCGGCCGGGACGAGGTCGTCGGGGACCAGCCGGGGCAGCATGGCGCTGCGGGCCGGCGAGGTGATCGCGAACGCCACCGACTGCACCGCCATCAACACCAGCAGCAGCACCGGGCTGCCCACGTTCAGCAGCGCCTGGACCAGCAGCCCGAGGGTGGATGCCCAGAGCAACAATGAGCCGCCGAGCAGCACCGCACGGCGGTCGCGGGCGTCGGCGACCGCGCCACCCCAGAGCCCGAAGATCAGCAGGGGTACGAACGCGGCGATGCCCAGCAGGCCGACCCAGAACGAGTCCCGGGTGAGGGCGTACATCTCCACCGGCACCGCGACGGCGGTGAACTGGAAGCCGAACATCGCCACGGTGTTGCCGAGCCACAGCCGCCGGTACGCCGGGACGCCCAGCGGGCGGACGTCGATCGCCCAGCGGCGCGCTCCGCGCGGCCGGGCCTCCTGCACACCGGTCACGGCGCCAGCCGCTCGACGATCCAGTCGCTTCCGTCGACGCGACGAAAGCGCAGGCGGTCGTGCAACCGACCGGACCGGCCCTGCCAGAACTCCACCGAGTCCGGCCGGACCCGCAGACCACCCCAGTGCGGCGGTGGCGGAATGGCGCTCTCGTCGGCGTACCGCTCGGCCACCTCGCGGTAGCGCTCCTCCAACGTGGCCCGGTCCGGCACCACGGACGACTGCGGGCTGGCCCACGCGCCCACCTGTGACCCGCGCGGCCGACTCGCGAAGTACGACTCGGTCACCGCCCGCTCGACCGGGGCGATCACTCCTGCGACCACCACCTGCCGCTGCATCGGAAACCACGGAAAGACCAGGCTGGCGTACGGGTTGCCGGCCGCCTCGACGCCCTTGCGGGACAGGTGGTTGGTGAAGAAGACGAAGCCCTCCGGGTCGTACCCCTTGAGCAGCACCGTCCGCCCACTCGGTCGGCCGGCGGCGTCGGCCGTGCCCACCACCATGGCGTTGGGTTCGGGCAGCCCGTGAGCCACCGCGTCGGCGAACCACCTGTCGAACTGGGTGTACCAGTCGGCGGCCAGGTCAGCCTCGGTCAGGCCCAGGTCCGCGGCGTACTCGTTACGCATCGCGGCCGGGGCTGGTGTGTCGCCCGTCACGTCCCCACTCCTTCTCGGCGTGCTGACCGGCGCCCTCCCGCGCTGGCCAGACCGCTTCGCCCAGTCTCACCGACCGGCGCGGAGAATGCGCGCCCTGAGATGTCGCGTGCAGCACAGTCGCACTGGGTCGCGTATCCGGTTACCCAGCAGGCAAGATGTTCCGAACACATCCCTGAGGGTCGCCTAAGGCGCTCGGCCGACCGGGCCGGATCAGCTGATCGGGCGCACCGACCAGATCCAGGAGAGCGACATGGCCGACTTCAAACCCGGTCTGGAGGGCGTCGTCGCCTTCGAGACCGAGATCGCCGAACCCGACCGCGAGGGTGGCGCGCTGCGCTATCGCGGGGTCGACATCGAGGATCTGATCGGCCAGGTCTCATTCGGCAACGTCTGGGCGCTGCTGGTCGACGGCCGGTTCGGGCCGGGCCTGCCGCCCGCAGAGCCGTTCCCGGTGCCGGTGCACTCCGGTGACATCCGGGTCGACGTGCAGTCGGCGGTCGCCATGCTGGCGCCGTACTGGGGCCTCAGCCAACTGCTGGACATCTCCGACGAGCAGGCCCGCGAGGACCTGGCCCGGGTGTCGGTGACCGCGCTCTCCTTCGTCGCCCAGTCCGCTCGCGGCCTCGGCCTGCCGGCGGTGCCGCAGAAGGAGATCGACAAGGCGCAGACCATCGTCGAGCGGTTCATGAAGCGCTGGCGCGGCGAGCCGGACCCGCGGCACGTCAAGGCCGTCGACGCGTACTTCATCTCGGCCGCCGAGCACGGCCTGAACGCCTCCACCTTCACCGCCCGCATCGTCGCCTCCACCGGCGCCGACGCGGCGGCCTGCATCTCGTCCGGCATCGGCGCCCTCTCCGGCCCGCTGCACGGTGGCGCGCCGTCGCGCGTGCTCACCATGCTGGAGGCGGTGGAGCGCAGCGGCGACGCGGAGGGCTACGTCAAGGGTGTCCTCGACCGTGGCGAGCGGCTGATGGGCTTCGGCCACCGGGTCTACCGGGCCGAGGACCCGCGCGCCCGCGTGCTCCGGCGCACCGCCAAGGAGCTGGGCGCGCCGCGCTTCGAGATCGCCGAGGCGCTGGAGAAGGCCGCCCTGGCCGAATTGCAGGCCCGCCGCCCGGACCGGGTGCTGGCCACCAACGTCGAGTTCTGGTCGGCCGTGGTGCTGGACTTCGCCGAGGTGCCGGCGCACATGTTCACGTCGATGTTCACCTGCGCGCGGATGGGCGGCTGGAGCGCGCACATCCTGGAGCAGAAGCGCCTCCAGCGGCTGGTTCGACCGTCCGCCCGCTACGTCGGCCCGGAAACCCGCAAGCCGTCCGACGTCGAGGGCTGGGGCGCCGTCCCGCACGGCGTCTGAGGTGTAAGGAAGGGCACCTTCTTAACGCCTCGCGTATAGGAAGGGGCCCTTCCTTTCGGCAGGGCGCGTTGTGGCGCACGCCTCATGGACGGTCGTGGGACCAGCGGCCGGACTGATCGCGACGGGTGCGAGGATGAGGGCCGGCAGTGTCGCCGGGCCCGCCCTCGCCCTTGCGGAAGGATCTTCAGAACCGTGGCTGACGCACCGATCATCCGGATTCCCGACGAGATCAAGCCCGCCGACGGCCGTTTCGGCTGCGGCCCGTCCAAGGTCCGTCCGGCGGCCGTGTCCGCGCTCGCCGAGGTGGCGACCAGCTACCTGGGTACGTCGCACCGGCAGAAGACGGTCCGCGACCAGGTGGCCCGGCTGCGCTCCGGGATCGCCGAGTTCTTCTCCCTGCCCGAGGGCTACGAGGTCGTCATCGGCAACGGCGGCACCACCGCGTTCTGGGAGGTCGCCACCTTCGGCCTGGTCCGCGACCGGGCGCAGTTCGCCAGCTTCGGCGAGTTCGGCGCGAAGTTCGCCAAGTCGGTCAAGGACGCCCCGTTCCTGGGCGAGCCGACGGTCCGCAAGGCCGAAGCGGGCAGCGCCCCGGCCCTGGTCGCCGAGGCCGGCGTGGACGTGTACGCGACGCCGCAGAACGAGACCTCGACCGGCGTGGCCGTGCCGATCAGCCGGGTGGCCGGCGCGGACGAGGGGTCGCTGCTGCTGGTCGACGCCACCTCGGGCGCGGGTGGCCTGGAGGTCAACGTCGGCGAGACCGATGTCTACTACTTCGCGCCGCAGAAGTGCTTCGGCTCCGACGGTGGCCTGTGGCTGGCCCTGATGTCGCCGGCCGCGCTGGACCGGGCCGCCGAGGTCAAGGCGTCCGGGCGCTACATCCCGGCCTTCCTCGACCTGGTGACCGCGATCGACAACTCGCGGCTCGAGCAGACCTACAACACTCCGGCACTGGCCACCATCTTCCTGGCCGCCGAGCAGACCGACTGGATGAACGCGCAGGGCGGCCTGGCGTGGGCGGCGAAGCGCACGGCGGAGAGCGCCGCCACGGTGTACGGCTGGGCCGAGCGGTCCACGGTGGCCACTCCGTTCGTCACCGACCCGGCGCTGCGGTCCAACGTGGTCGCGACCATCGACTTCGCCGACGGGGTGGACGCCACCGCGATCGCCAAGGCGCTGCGCGCGAACGGCATCGTCGACACCGAGCCGTACCGCAAGCTCGGCCGCAACCAGTTGCGGGTGGCGCTGTTCCCGGCCGTCGAGCCGTCCGACGTCGAGGCTCTGACCGCCTCCATCGACTACGTGGTCGAGCGCCTCTGAGCTTCGTCACGGTGGGTGTCCGTTGACGCCTCGACGGACACCCACCGTGATCGTTGCCGCAGCTCAGTCACGACATGCGGGTGTCGCTTCCCCCACCCTGAGACAGATGCGCGTACGGTGGTCCGAGACGCCTGGGTGGCCGACTCGTGGCGTGCGGCCAGCGAAGCGGGACGGAGGCAACGCTATGCGCCCAGTACGCTTCGTCGCCCTCTCCGAGGACGGCCAGGCCCTGGTGCTCGCCGACGAGGTCGGGCGACTGCTCGCCCTGCCGATCGACGAGCGCATCGCCGGTGTGATGCACCCCGAGCCGGGTGCCCCGCCGCTCGCGGTGGCACCGAGCACCGTCGACCCGATTCCCTCACTGTCCCCCCGGGACATCCAGGCCCGCATCCGTTCCGGTGAGTCGGCCGAGGACGTCGCCCGGATCGCCGGAGTGCCGGTCGACCGGGTCCTGCGCTACGCCGGTCCGGTGCTCCAGGAGCGGGCCATGCTCGCCCAGCACGCCCGTCGCACCCGCCTCAAGGGCGCGGAGAAGCCCACCCCGCTCGCCGAGGTGGTCAACGGTCGGCTGAGCCAGCACGGCATCGACACCGAGAAGATCTCCTGGGACGCGTACCGGCGCGACGACGGCACCTGGCGGATCATCGCCACCTGGCCGTCGGGCAAGGCCACCGCGCAGGCCATCTGGGACATGGACAAGGCCCGGCAGGTGGTCACGCCGCACGACGACATGGCGCAATATCTGTGCGCCGAGCGGCCCACGCCGATCCTCGGCCAGGAGCCGGCGCCGGAGCGGAGCGGGCACGGCCTGCCCGGTCCCTCGCGCGGTGAGCCGAGTCGGGGTGGGCACGGGTTGCCGGCGGCGTCCGAGCACCCGCGACCGGGCCGGGATCCGATCCGGGCCGGCCGGGACGCTTTGCTCGCCTCGCTGGACCGTCCACTCGGCAGCTCGTCGGGTCGCGGGCTCGAACCGCGTACTCCGGCGGCTCTGGCCGGGTCCGACGCGCCCCGGCAGCGGCCGGTCGGCGGTGGCGCTGCCGCGCTGCTCGGCGGCGGCCAGGGGTCGGCCTTCGACGACGACTCGGACGCGCCCAAGGAGGTCCCGGCCGTGCCGTCGCTGGCGGTGCTGCGGCCCCGACGCACCGGCACGGCAGCCGCTGCGGCGGCCGGCGGCGAGTCCACCGACGCCAGCGGCAAGCCGCGCAAGCGGCTGCCGAGCTGGGACGACGTGCTCTTCGGCAGCGGTCCGGCCGCCCGAGAGTCCTCCTGACGCTCCGCGCTTGATCGACTCGGGTTCACGGAAGTCGCGCTGTCAGCACCCGTAAAACACCCCGACTTCCACGAACCCGAGTCGATCAAGGCCGTTCAGGCGGGCGCGCCGAGTCAGAGCGGCCAGGCGGCGAGCCGGTCGTAGCGCGAGCGTCCCGACCCGGGGTGGCTGCGCATCAGCAGCAGCTCGGTCGCCGGCCACTCCGGTCCCGCGTACTCGTCCAGCGCGGTGCGGTCGGCTTCGACGGCGGCCGGGTCCATCCGGTCCCCGGGCCGGGCCACGGTCAGGTGCGGGCGGAAGGGCTTGTCGTCGTGAGCCACCCCAGCGCGTCGCAGCCGGTCCCGGACCAGCCGGGCCAGGCCGTGCAGCGCCTCGACATCGCCCTGGGCGTCCACCCAGAGCACCGTGCGCCGACCGTCGCCGAACACGCCACCACCGCTGAGACGCAGCCGGGGCGGGGCATCGAGGCCGGCGCGGAACGAGTCGGCGGCGAGCCCGAGCGCACTCTCCACGTCGACGAGCCGGGCGGCCTCGACGTCACCGAGGAACGCCAGGGTGAGGTGCAGGTCCGCCGGGTCGGCGAGCCGCACCCGGGCACCAGCGGCCGCCGCCGCGCCGACCCGCAACCGCGCGATCTGCGCGCCGAGATGGTCGACCGCCTCCACGGGCGGGTTGACCGCGACGAACAGCCGCATTCGGGGGCCTGTCAACGGTGGCGTTGCCGGTGGCCAGCTCGGGCGGCCGGCAGGGTCAACCCGGCGGCGTGCAGCAGGCCCTCCACGCGTACCCGCTCGATCTCCTGGTCGACGCCGGTCAGCTCGGCCAGGTGTTCGCTGATCCCCAGGGCGCGGCAGGCCAGCCGGAGCCGGTCGTCGTACGCCTGGACCACCGCGCCGTGCCAGACCATCGGCCGGCCGATGCCGCCGAGTCGCTGACCGCCGAGGCGGCGCAGGTCGGCCGCGAGCTGTTCCAGGGGACGACGGTCGGTGCGGTCGAACTCGCTGAGGTCGATGTCCCGGGTCAGCGCGTCGGCTTCGATGGCTCGGTCGAGGCGGGCGATCGTGCGTCGCTCCCGCCGGCGCTCCCGCCACTCGGCCCAACCGCAGACCACCCGGTCGAGAATCTCGTCGTAGCAGAAGAGCAGGGCGAACACCGCCGGAATGCTGGCCATGGCGAGGAACGCCAGGGCCAGCATCAGCGCGCGTCCGACTCCCACGTATCGACGCTAAGCCCCGGCGTGCCACCTCGCCAGCGGTTTGGCCGCATCCGCGCTATCCGTCGATCGGGACCACGCTCGGGGCCCCTGCCCGGCGGTCGGCGGGGGCCCGAGCGCGTGGCTCAGCAGTCGGCGGAAGTGACGTAGAAGCGGGGCATGGGCAGCACCCGGAAGCGCAGCCGCGCACCGGAGCGGCGCAGTTGCCAGGTCAGCGCGATCAGCGCGGTGGCCAGCGAGATCAGCCCGCCCATCCAGATGCTCGCGCCGGCGCCGAAGCGCTCGGCCACCCAGCCGATCAGCGGTGCGCCGACCGGGTTGGTGCCCAGGAACACCAGCACCCACAGGGCCATCACCCGTCCCCGGAACGCGGCGTCCACGCCGAGCTGGACGCGCTGGTTGGCGGCCTGGGCGAAGAAGACCATGAAGAAGCCGGTGGGCACCAGCAGCGCGACGACCAGCCAGTACGCCGACGCGAAGCCGACCAGGGTGCCGAAGCTGGCGCAGCCGATCGCGGCGCCGAGCACCAGCCACACCGACGGGCGGCTGCGCCGGCCGGTGCCGCTGAGCGCGCCGCCCAGCGCGCCCACGGCAAGGGCGGTGCTGAACAGGCCGAACGAGGCGGCACCGGTGTTGAACACCGTCTTCGCCAGCGCGGCCAGGGTGAGCTGGAAGTTGAACAGCGACATGCCGATCACCGACATCACCGCCATCGGCAGCAGCAGGTCCGGCCGCCGCCACACGTACCGCAGCCCGTCGACGACCTTCGCGGACGCCCGCTCGTCGCGCGGTAGGAGCGCGTCGCGGTGCAGGTCGGCGGTCCGCATCCGGACGACGTTCACCAGCGGCGCGATGGAGCTGACGGCGGTGAACAGGAAGACCGGGCCGACGTCGAAGGCGGCGATCGCCAGACCGGCGACTGCCGGACCGACGATCCGGGCGGAGTTGAAGACGGCGGCGTTCAGCGACAGCGCGTTGGGCAGCAGCGGCGTGCCGACCAGTTCCGAGACGAACGCCTGGCGGACCGGGGTCTCCACGGCGTTGGCCGTGCCGAGGAGCGCGGCGAACGCGAAGACGTGCCAGAGCTGGACCAGGTCGGTGAGGACCAGCAGGGACATGCCGAGCGCCAGCACGCTCCAGAAGGCGTTCGCGGCGAACAGCAGGACCCGCTTGTCGTACCGGTCGGCGAGGCGGCCGGAGAAGAGCGTGAGCAGCAGCACCGGCGTGAACTGACAGGCGGTGACCACGCCGAGCGCGGTGGCCGAGTTGTCGGAAAGCTCGAGGACGAGCCAGTCCTGGGCGATGAACATCATCCAGACGCCGATCAGTTTGATCAGCTGCCCGGATGCGAAAAGGCGGTAGTTGCGGACCTGTAGGGACTGGAACATCGTGCTCAGCTTGGCCTGCACTCTCGGTGCGCCTCCTCAAGGACGTACGCGTCATCGTCAGGTGACGGCACGGCCCGGTGGCGCGGGCGCGGGCTCAGGCGCGAGCGAGCTGCTGGAGAATCTCGGCGGCCCTGTGCAGGGTCTCCCGTTCGTCCTCGTCGAGCGCGGCCAGCCGGTGGGCCAGCCATTCGTCGCGGGCCCGCTCGAACTGGTCGAGCACGGCCTGCCCTCCTTCGGTCGCCGCGAGGATGACCTGCCGGCCGTCGGTCGGGTGGGGGGTCCGCCGCACGAGGCCACGGTCCTCCAACTTCGCGACGATCTTGGTCATCGTCGGTGGCTGCACCCGTTCGATCTCGGCCAGTTCCCGGGGCGTCATCCCGCCCGCCAGCCGCAGGCTGGTGAGCGCGGAGACCTGGGTGACCGTGAGGTCGCCGACCGGCCGGGCCCGTCGGACCCGCCGGTTGAGTCGGGTGATCGCATCTCGCAACTGGGGAGCCAGTTGCGCCGGTGGCACGCGTTCCGCCGTCACCGTCCGCTCCGTCACGTTAGTTAGCTTAACTAGTGAGCCTGGCTAACGACATCTGTTATGACCAGGCTCACGGGGATGTTTGTGCAGTTCCGGGCGGGGAGTCACCATCGACTCCCCGCCCGGACGACACCTGTCAGAGCACCAGCGACTCGATGGGCCCGCGCAGGAAGTACAGCACGAAGAGGGCGGCCACCCCGTACAGCAGCGGGTGGATCTCCCGGGCCTTGCCCCGGGCCAGCTTGACCACCACGAAGGTGATCAGACCAGCACCGATCCCGTTCGAGATCGAGTAGGTGAACGGCATCAGCACGATGGTGAGGAACGCGGGAATCGCGATCTCGTAGTCCGACCAGTCGATCGTCCGTACCGCGGTCATCATCAGGAAACCGACCACCACCAGCGCCGTCGAGGCCGCCTCGAACGGCACGATCACCACCAGCGGCGCCAGGAACATCGCCAGCAGGAAGAGGGCGCCGGTGACCAGGTTGGCCACGCCGGTCCGGGCACCCTCCGCGACACCGGCCGCGCTCTCGATGTACGACGTGTTGCTCGACGTGCTGGCCGCACCGCCGGCCGCCGCCGCGATCGAGTCGACCAGCAGGATCTCCTTGGCCCTCGGCGGGGTGCCCTGCTCGTCCAGCAGGCCACCCTCCTGGCCGACCGCCACCATCGTGCCCATGGTGTCGAAGAAGTCCGTGATGAGCAGCGTGAAGATGAACATCAGCACGACGACCCAGCCGGCCCGACCCCACGAGTCGAGCACGTTGAACTTGCCGAGCAGCGACAGGTCCGGCACGTCGACAACCGTCTTGGGCAACTCCGGCACGTTCAGCGCCCAGCCCTTCGGATTGGGCTTGCCGTCGACGAACGACGGGCCGATGTTGCCGATCGCCTCCACGATCACCGCCAGCACGGTGGACGCGAGGATGCCGATCAGGATCGCGCCGCGGACCCGGCGCACCACGAGCACCAGCGTGAGCAGCAGGCCCACCACGAAGACGAGCAGTGGCCAGCTCAACAGCTTGCCGCCGACGCCCAGGCCGACCGGAACTGTGGTGTTGGCGGCGTCCGGGAGCCGCCGGACGAAGCCGGCGTCCACCAGACCGATGATGGTCAGGAAGAGGCCGATGCCGACGCCGATCGCCGTCTTCATCTGCGTGGGCACCGACCGGAACACCGCGGTACGCAGACCGGTCAGCACCAGCAGCGCGATGATCACACCCTCGATCACCACGAGGCCCATCGCGTCGGCCCAGGTCATCTCGGGAGCGATCTCGTACGCCACCAGGGCGTTGACGCCCAGACCGGCGGCGAGCGCCAGCGGGAACCGGCCGACGACACCCATCAGGATGGTCATCAGGCCGGCGACCAGCGCCGTCGCGGCGGCCAGCGCCGGAATCGGGAGAGTCTTGTTGTCGCCGTCGACCGCGCCGCCCAGGATCAGCGGGTTGAGCACGACGATGTACGCCATCGTGAAGAAGGTCGCCAGACCACCTCGTACCTCACGACTCAACGTTGAGCCGCGGGCGGAGATCTCAAAGAACCGGTCGAAGCCGTTACGCGGTTGAGCGGGGTTGGGAGGTGTGTCGTTCTCGGGCGGCGCTACTGCCATGAGGACCTCACAGGTGATCTTCCGGTTGTCGCGCGCATCGTCCCAGATCGCTGGCGGGCAGGGGAAGTGCATCGCGTACGCTTGCCCGATGCCGAACGACCAGCCACCGCGCCCCGCGCCGCTGGACCCGCCGATGGTGCCGTTCGCCGTCGCCGGCCTGATCGCGTGGGCGGTCGTCGGACTGGTGCTGCTGGTGTTCTTCCGGGGCTGGCTGACCGAGCACCATCACGAGAACTGGCTCTGGACCTGCCTGGCCGGTTTCCTGTGGGGCTTCCCCGGGCTCGCCGTCATGCTGCGGCACGACGCCAACCGACGCCGCCGCCGGGCGATCTGAACGCGCCGGCCCGCGCCGGAGCGCCGCTCAGGGGTGCCCGTACGGCTCCGCCGGCTCCCCCGCCTCGACCGAACCCGGCGCACGGCTGACCGACATGGCCTCCACGGCGCTGTCGTCGTACACCGTTGGTAGGTCCTCGACCGCGGTCTCGGCGGCCTCGATCAGCGTCTCGGAGTGCGCGCCGCAACCATGGTCGGCGCTGACCACCCGGCCGTCGTCGGGTGCGTAGAAGTTGCCGCACGCGCCGAACGCCGCCCGCATCGCCCCGGCCAACGGGAGGTAGAAGCCACAGGTGCCGCAGCGGGCGGCGGCCGGCGCGGCCGTGGAGATGGCGGCCGTCGGGCCGTGGTCGCCGTCGTACCAGCGCTGCGCCGCGTCGGCCCGACCCTCCCGGGAGAGCACCCGGGCCCGACCGAGACCCAGCTCCCAGGCCGTCTCCTCGACCGCCGGGTCGTCGGAGAGCAGGTAGCCGGGGACCAGCCGCTCATCCTCCGGAGCGGTCGGCAGCAGATCACCCGGGCCGAGGTCACCGGGCTTGAGCCGCTCCTGCCAGGGCAGCCAGCCGGGCGCGAGCAGCGCGTCCGGACCGGGCAGCAGCACCGTCTCGCAGATGGTCACCGTACGGCTGCGCGGGACGCGGGTCACGGTGACCGCCCACCGCCAACCGCGGTAGCCGGCGAGGCGACACTCGAAGTAGTGGGTGACCAGCCGATCGCCCTCGGACACGACCTGCAGGTGGTCGCCGACGTCGTCGGCGTCCACCTCGGTGATGCCGGCACGGGCCACCTCGACGGCGGCGGCGCAGACCTGGTCGAGACGGGCGGCACGGGTGGAGGCGGGCCTGGTCACCAGACCATTGTTCCCCATGCTCCCCGCAGGGGTGACAGGGACTCCCGGGGAACCTTTCGCCGCGACTGATGCGGCACACCTGCGTCGGATGGGCGAGGATGGTGCACATGCCGCCGTACTCCCACTCCGGGCGTTCCCTCCTCGGGCGGACCGTCGGCACCGGCATTCGGGCCATCCGTCTGCTCCTGCGCGGCTCGGTGGGCAGCGGCCGCTGGGTGACCCGCCGGGCCGGTCATGCCCGCGCGCGGGGCGCCGGCGGCGAGGTCGGCATGGTCCGGCTGTTCGACCTGCACGCGCTCTCCTGCGCGGGTGACACCCTGATCGCGATCGGCCTGGCCGGGACGATCTTCTTCAACGTGCCGCTGGGTGAGGCCCGCAGCAAGGTCGCGCTCTACCTGCTGGTGACCATGGTGCCGTTCGCGATGCTCGCGCCCGTGGTGGGGCCGCTGCTGGACCACTTCCGGCACGGCCGGCGGTACGCGCTGGCCGCCACCATGCTCGGCCGGGCGTTCCTGGCCTGGCTGATCTCGGACTACATCCACGGCTTCGGGCTCTATCCGGCCGCGTTCGGTGTGCTGGCGCTGTCGCGCGCCTACGGCGTGGCCCGCTCGGCGGCGGTACCCCGGCTGTTGCCGGAAGGGCTGGGCCTCTCCCAGGTGGGTGCCCGGGCCAGCGTGTACGGCACGGTGGCGGGCGCGCTGGTGGCCCCGATCGGGTTGGCCGCCTTCTGGTTCGGGCCGCAGTGGCCGCTGCGGGTCGCGTCGGTGATCTTCCTGATCGGCATGGTGATCTCGCTGCGGCTGCCCCCGAAGGCGGACTCGGAGCCACCCGAGCGCGTCCCTCGCGCGCTACGCGCCCTGGGCCGCCGCGCGGACCGGCCGCTGGGCCGGGGTCGGCCCGCCGGACGGCTGGTGATCGCCACCCTGATCGGCGCCGCAACCCTGCGGGCCGTGTACGGCTTTCTGCTGCTCTTCCTCGCGTTCGCCATCAAGAAGGGCGATCTGACCACCGGGGTGTTCGGGCGGGACCTGGGCGCGGAGTGGGCGCTGGGGCTGATCGGCGGCGCCCTGGCCGTCGGCAGCTTCCTGGCGACCGCGGTCGGCACCCGGTTGCGTATCCACCGGCCGACCGCCATCCAGTCCAGCAGCATGATCATCGTGGCGGGGGTGGGGGTACTCGCCGTCATCCAGTTCTCGCTGTTGATGGTGGCCCTGCTCTGCCTGGTCACCGCGCTGGTCAGCGGAGTGGCCAAACTCGCCGTGGACGCCTCGATTCAGGAGCGCATCCCGGAGCGGCTGCGGGCCAGCTCCTTCGCCCACTCCGAGACGGTGCTCATGCTCGCCTTCGTCGCCGGTGGCGGGCTCGGGCTGGTGCCGTTCGCCGGCCGGACCGGCATCGCGGTCGCCGCCGGGGTGGGCATCGTGGCCGCCGTCCGGGGAGTGCTGGTCGCCGCTCGGCTACGCACCGAGAAGCTGGCCGGCCGGCCGCTGGGTGACGACGAACTGGCCGAGGACGAGCCCGAGGTTGTCGCGCCCCAGACCGTCGCGCCCGAGACCGTCGCACCGACCTCGCCGGCGCCACCTCAGGCCACGTCGCAGCGGCAGGACGAAGCAGGGCTCGCGCCGCCGGGCTACCACATCTACCGGCCCTCTTCGTCGGTCGGCGGCCCGGGTGGGGGCGCGGACGACGAGACCCGCCGCGAGTCCCCCGGCTCGCTCTCGTGAGCGGTCTGCTGGTGGTGACCGCGGTGCCGGCCGAGGCGGACGCCGTACAGGCCGGGCTGACCGCCACCGACGTGACCGTCGCCCCGGTCGGGGTGGGCCCGGCCGTCGCAGGTGCCGCCACCGCGCGGCTGCTGACCCTGGCCGAGGCGGCCGGTCGTCCGTACCGTGCGGTGGTCAGTGCCGGCGTGGCCGGCGGCTTCACCGGGCGCGCAGCGGTCGGCGACACCGTGCTCGGCACCGCGAGCATCGCGGCCGACCTGGGCGCCGACTCACCGGACGGTTTCATCGGCATCGAGGATCTGGGCATGCCACCCGCGCTGCTCGGCGGCGGCAGCGTCGTCCCTGCACACCCGGCGTTACTGGCAACGCTGCGAGCCGCCCTACCCATGGCCACGATCGGCCCGGTGCTCACGGTCAGCACCGTCACCGGCACCGCCGCCGGCACCGAGGAGCTACGCCGGCGGCATCCGGAGGCGGTGGCCGAGGCCATGGAGGGGTACGGGGTAGCCGTCGCCGCCGCCCAGGCCGGAGTGCCCTTCGCCGAGCTGCGCACCATCTCCAACCCGATCGGCCCGCGCGACCGCGACGCCTGGCGGCTGCGCGAGGCCCTCACCGCGCTGACGAAGGCGGCTGCGGCACTGGGCTGACCCCGGGCGCGCCTCGGACGTCGAGCATCAGCGCCGACGGTCTGCTCGCTCGAAGTTCGAATCCGCAGGCGAGGAGAAAATCGACGTTGCCGAACTCGGCGACCGCGTGGGCGGCACGAAGGCCGGCCCGCGCCATCTCCTTGGCCAACAGCTCGACCAGCCGCCGTCCGATACCGAGAAACCGCAGGTCCGGAGCGACGACAACACCCTCGAGCACCACCTCACGCCGGTCGTCCAGTTCGTCGCCGAGGAGGAGGTCGACACTCCGTTCATGAGCCCGCAGCTCGCCGACCGGTCCCGCTCCGGGCAGCTCGGCGACGAACCGCCAAGAGGTGGCCGGCACGTCTTCGCCCGTACGCCGGAAAGTCACCCGTGCGCGGGCCTCCTGCCGCCACCGCCGCCGGTCCCGCCGAGCCCGGTCGAGGTCGTAGGTCAGCTCCGGCACGCGCAGAGGCCACGATCTCTGCGGAAGAGTGTACGAATGCGCCCACCACGCGCCCGGCCAGTCCTTGAGGGTCCGTACCCGGCGGACATCGAGGTGCGCCGGGTACCGACGGTCGGCCTCGTCCCGTGGCTCGTCGACAGGCATGCCCAGCGGCACGCCGCCCGAATCGGCGAACTTGCCGAGCGGCGGTTCGCCGTGCAGCCGGATCGCCAGCTCGCCCCCTGCCGCTCCGACGAGCCGCGCCACCGTGCGAAACGCCGGCTCGCCGCCCCGCCCCGCCTCGATCCGGGCCAGTGTGCTCTTCGGGACCCCGGACCGATCGGCCAACTCCCGTTGGCTCAGATCTGCACGTCGACGAAGATCGCGCAGCACCGCCCCCACGTCGATCGCATCCCCGCTGATCCCCACCCGTCCATGGTTTTCCGCACGGCGAGCGTCGTCAACAGCGCGCCCTACGCCTGTGGATAACCATGTGGACAACGCGCTTGGGCTGTGGGTATCCCTGTGGTGGTCGGCCCCTGTCGAGCTGCCCCAGAAGTGGGGCGCGGCCGATCGCCCGAAGGGCGGTACACCCCGGATCGCCCCCGCCCACCACCACGACCACCCGGATCCACTGACCACCGCGACAACCGAACGCCCCCACCGCCACGGCCACAGCGCGCACAGGCAGGGCACCCGCACGAGCGGCACAGGCACGGCACGGGCACCGCACGAGCACGGGCACGGGCGGGCACGCCATAGGCATCAAGCATCGCCACGACCCGCCGCCGCTGGCGCGATTGCGCCCCACATCTGGAGCAGCTCGACAGGGACCGACCTAACCACCCGCCACCACAGCCAGCAGTGCCCCTCGCCCTACATCCGGGGCAGCTCGACAGGGACCGACCTAACCACCCGCCACCACCGCCGCCCGTGCCCCCTCACCCCACATCCGGGGCAGCTCGACACCGAGCGACGTGACCTCTCGCACCTGGACGAGGGCACCGGAGGGGCAGGAGTCGGCGCCGGCCTGGTTTGTCGCGGATCACCAAGCACGGGGTCGCACCGACCGGCCGCGCGGGCGGGGCTAACGTGAAGGGCGTGGCGCTCTCCCTGGCGATCTCGCCCTGCCCCAACGACACGTTCGTGTTCGACGCCCTGGTGCACGGGCGGGTGCCCGGCGCACCGCCGGTCGAGGTGACCTACGCCGACGTCGACGTCACCAACACGGCGGCCGAGCGGGGCGCGTTCGACCTGGTGAAGGTGAGCTACGCGGCGCTGCCGTGGCTGCTCGACGACTACCACCTGCTGCCCTGCGGTGGCGCGCTCGGTCGCGGGTGCGGGCCGCTGGTGCTCACCCGGGGCGACCGCGCCGACCTGACCGGCGCCACGGTGGCCGTGCCGGGCGACCGGACGACCGCTTACCTGCTGTTCCGGCTCTGGTCGGCCGGACGGCCGCCAGCCCGGATCGAGGTGGTTCCGTTCCACGAGATCATGCCGGGCGTCGCGGCCGGCCGCTACGACGCGGGCCTGGTCATCCACGAGGCCCGCTTCACCTACCACCGGCACGGCCTGACCGCGCTCGTCGACCTCGGCGAGTGGTGGGAGGCCGACACGGGCCTGCCCATTCCCCTCGGCGCGATCCTGGCCCGTCGCGGCGCGGTCGACCCGGAGGCCGCCGCCGGCTGGATCCGCGAGTCCGTCCGGCAGGCCTGGGCGGACCCGACGGTCAGCCGGGAGTACGTCCTCGCGCACGCCCAGGAAATGGAACTCGACGTGGTGGACCGGCACATCGGCCTCTACGTCAACGAGTTCACGGCCGACCTGGGTGAGGCCGGCTTCGCCGCGGTGACGGCGCTCCTCGACCGCGCCGCCACCGCCGGGCTGGTGCCTCAGACCTCCAGCTCGCGCGCGACCGCGTGGACCAGCTGAGCGATCTTCTGCGCGGTCTTCTTGTCCGGGTACCGGCCCCGACGCAGGTCCGGCTGGACCTTCGCCTCCAGCACCTTGATCATGTCTTCGACGAGGCCGTGCAGCTCCTCGGCCGGCCGGCGCCGCAGCTCCGCCATCGACGGCGGCGCGTCCAGCAGTTTCACGCCCATGGCCTGGGCGCCACGGCGGCTGTCCACCACGCTGAAGTCGACCCGCTGACCACCCTTGAGGTCGGTGACGCCCGCCGGCAACGCGCCCTTGGGCAGGAACACGTCACCGCCCTCGTCACTGGTGACGAAGCCGTATCCCTTGGCCGTGTCGTACCACTTCACTCGACCCGTAGGCACCTGAAAACCCCTGCTTCACTTGAGCCGCTACTGCTCCAAGGCTAGCTGGATCATGCCGTCGAGCGCCGCTGGGAATCCGGTGAGATCGTCCAGCACGACGCTCGCCCCCGCCGCACGCAGCTCATCCGGGGAACACGGGCCCGTCGCCACGGCGATTCCGGGCACGCCGGCAACCCCCGCCGCCACCATGTCCGCCACGTGATCGCCCACGTAGTGGGTCGCGCCGTGCTCCCGAAGGGCGGTCGCCTTCTGCTCGGCGAACAGGTCACCGGCGAGCTCGTCCACCACCAGGCCGAGGTGGTCCAGGTGTAGCCGGGCCAACCGGGCGATCTTGGAGGTGACGACGAGCACCCTTCCGCCCCGGGCACGGATCGCGTCGATGGCCTCCCGCGCGCCGGGCATCGGGACCGTCGGGGTGATCGCGTACGCCGGGTACAGCTCGCGGTACAGCAGGACGGCCGATTCGACCTGCTCCGGTGGGAACCAGTGCGCGATCTCGGTGCGCAGCGGCGGGCCGAGGCGGGACACCGCCAGGTCGGCGTCCACCGGAACGCCCGTCCTCGCGGTCAGCGCCCGGTAGGCCGCGGCGATGCCGGGGCGGGAGTCCACCAGGGTCATGTCGAGGTCGAATCCGACGGTCGGTGCAGACATGCCGAGAAACCTACTCGCCGACGCACAGCCGGCCGTACGTCCGAGGGGCGCGACCGGCCCACCCCGGGCTAGCGTGGAAAGACGATGACCACCTCACTCGCCGACCATCTGCGGTCGCTGCCCGACGAGTCCCTGGCCGCACTCCTGCAACTGCGGCCGGACCTCGTCGTGCCCGTGCCGGCCGACATCTCCGCTCTGGCCATCCGCGCCCAGTCCCGGGTCTCGGTGGCCCGCGCGCTGGACGGGCTGGACCAGTTCACCCTGCTGATCCTGGACGCCGGCCGGCTCACCCGGCACCCGGACGAGGGCACGACCGCCATCGACACGATTCTCGCCATGGCGACCGCTGGGCCGCACCCACCGGCGCCGACCGCGGTCCGGGCCGCCGTGGGCCGGCTGAGGGCGCTGTTCCTGCTGTACGGCCCCGAGCACGCCATGTACGTGGCGGCCGCCGTCGACGAGGTCTCCCCGTACCCCGCTGGACTTGGTCGGCCCGCCGCGGACCTGGACGTTCGCGCGGCCGCCCTCTGCGCGGACCCGGCGAAACTGCGCCGGACGCTGCTCGCGGCGCCCCCGTCGGCCCGGGCGATCCTGGACCGGCTGGCGGCCGGGCCGCCGGTCGGTAGCGTGCCCCCGGGCGCGTTGCAGGCACCGGCGATCGGCGCGCAGGACGCCGTCCTCGCCGACCCGATCAACGGCGGCGCGCCCACCGGCTCACCGGTGCGCTGGCTGGTCGACAATCGGCTGCTGGTGACCGTCTCGGCCGGCTCGGGGACGGCTGGCGGCACCGTCGAGCTGCCCCGCGAGGTCGGCCTCCTGCTGCGGCGCGACAGCGGTCCGCTCGGGCCGTTGCAGACCAGCCCGCCGTCGGTGGCTGCCGCTCCCCGCGAGCCCAAGATGGTCGACTCGGCCGGCGCCGGGCAGACCATGGAGGTGGTCCGGCACACCGAAGGACTGCTGGAACAGCTCGCCGCCGAACCCGCCCCGGTGCTGCGGTCGGGTGGCATCGGCGTCCGCGACCTGCGCCGGCTGGCCCGCACCGCCGGCCTGGACGAGCCGACCACCGCGCTGCTGCTCGAGGTGGCGTACGCGGCGGGGCTCGCCGGTGAGATGGAGCTGCCCGGTGCGACCACCGGTCGGTACGGGGCGGACCAGCAGGTGCTGCCGACCGGCGGGTACGAGGTGTGGCGGGCCGGATCACTGGCCCAACGGTGGGAGCACCTGGCCCGCGCCTGGATGACCATGACCCGGCAGGTGGGGTTGGTCGGGCGGCGTGACGACCGGGACCGGCCGATCACCGCGCTCTCGGCGGAGGCCGAGCGGGCCGGTGCGCCGGCAACCCGCCGGGCGGTGCTCGGGGTGCTCGCCGACCTGGAGCCGGCGACCGCGCCCACCCCGGAGGAGTTGCAGGCCCTGCTGGACTGGCGGACGCCACGGCGCAGCCGAGGTCGGGAGGCCGCCCACCGGGAGGTGCTGGCCGAGGCGGCGCAGCTCGGTATGACCGGGCTGGGGGCGCTCACCTCGTACGGACGGTTGTTGCTGGGCGAGCTGACGTCGACCGACGAGTCCGGCGGCGACCCGCTGGGGTTGCACGCGGACACCGAGAGTGGCGATCCGTCCGGTGCGGCGCGGGCGTTGGACGCGCTGCTGCCCGCCCCGGTCGACCACTTCCTGGTGCAGGCCGACCTGACCGTGGTGGTGCCCGGCCCGCCCGAGCCGGCGCTCGCCGCCGAGTTGGAGGCGACGACGGAACTCGAGTCGGCCGGCGGGGCGAGTGTGCACCGGGTCACCACGGCGAGCGTCCGGCGGGCGTTGGACGCCGGTTACACGGCCGACGACCTGCACGAGTTGTTCCGTCGCCGGTCGCGTACCCCGGTGCCGCAGGGGCTCAGCTACCTGGTGGACGACGTGGCCCGTAAGCACGGCGGGCTGCGGGCCGGCTCGGCCGGGGCGTACCTGCGCAGCGACGACGAGGCGCTCCTCACCGAGGTGCTGGCCGACCGGCGGCTGGAGTCGCTGACGCTGCGTCGGTTGGCGCCGACGGTGTTGACCACCCCGTACCAGGTCAGCCGGATGCTCACCGCGCTGCGGGAGGCGGGCTACGCGCCGGTGCAGGAGGACGGCATGGGCAGCACGATGCTGATTCGGCCACGGGTCCGGCGCGCTCCGGCGCGGGTAGGGGTGACCACCAGGACGCTGGACCCGCTGGTTACCCCGAAGCTGCCGATGCCCCGGCTGCTCGGGGTGGTGGAGCACATCCGGCGGGGTGATGCGGCGGCGCGGGCGGCCCGTCGCGCCCCGGCGGTGGTCCGGGGTGGGGCGGCGGGGCTGGGCGGTGGCCCGGTGCCGGCGCACACGCACAGCGAGGCGCTCGCCGTGCTCCAGCAGGCGGTCCGGGACCGGGCGCTGGTCTGGGTCGGGTATGTGGACGCCCACGGGGCGACCGCGTCGCGGCTGGTGAAGCCGGTCTCGATCGGGGCGGGCTACCTGCGCGCCGAGGACGAGCGGACCGAAATGCTGCACACCTTCGCGCTGCACCGGATCACCGCGGCGGTGCTGGCGGACTGAGCGGCTCCGTTCTCCCGTGGTCGCTCAGCGGCGGCTGCGTCGTACGGTGCCGACCACCGAGATGAGCAGCAGGAGGGCGAAGCCGGCCCCGGCCGACTCGCCGACCGAGTCGACGAAGCCCTGTTGGAGCACCAGCCACCCGAAGAGGAACCACCCGAAGAGCAGCGCCGCCGCGAAGGCGTACGCGAACACCGTCGCGCGGGACACCTCGTCGGGCGGCGCCTGCTCGTACTGCGCGACCACTTCACGGTCGACCGTCATACCCAGCCTCCCCGCCCGATCCGGCCCTGGACTCCCAGCGTGACACTCCGGTGACCGGTCCGACAGGGGATAAAACCCGGAAAGGAGGGCGTGTCGCTCAGGTGCCGGGGCGGCGACCGATCAGCACCACGCGGGTGCCGACCTTGCCCAGCTCCCACATCCGGACCGCGTCGGCGTGCAGGAGGTTGACGCAGCCGTGCGAGCCGATCGACTTGTCGTGCAGGTAGGTGGTGGTCTCGTGGAAGCCCATGCCCTGGGTGAAGTGCTGCCAGTACGGCAGCCACACCTCGTACGGGTCGGACCACTCCTTCGGGTTACGGAAGTTGACCGTGTACGTGCCGGAAGGGGTGCGGAAGCCGGACATTCCGGTGCGGGTCACGGTCGGCGCCATGACCACCTTGCCGCCCCGCATCGCCCAGACGGTCTGCCGGGTCAGGTCCACGCAGAACGTGGTGCCCGCGCCGGCCCGGCAGCGGGTCGTGTCGGTGGTGGCGAGGCGCTGGGCCACGTCGAGGGTGGTCGGTCCGGCGCGACCCTCAACGGGGCGAATGCCGTACCTCTGCTGGAACTTCTTGATGGCGGCGCAGTCGGCGGCGGACTGCCGCCCGTCGACGGTGACGGCCCCGAACCCGCCGAGGCGGGCGAGGTACGTCTCCACCGCGCGCTGGTGCTGGCCCTGTGGGCAGCCGGCGGCGGTCGGCGCGCCGGTGCTCGGGGTCGACGCCGCGCGGGTCGGCTTCGGCGTGGGTTTTCGAGAGGGTTTCGGGGCGGACGACGGTGTGGTGGGCCGGCCGTGCTGGGCCGGCCCGGACGTGCCGCTCGCCCCCGATGCCTGCTCCGCCGCACCGACCGGAGCGGCTCCCCCGCCACCACTCCCGCCGGACCGCGGATCGAACGTGCACGCGCCGGCACCGACCAGCACGACCACCACCAGGGCAAACAGCCGGGAAGTGTGCCGGACACGCCGCATGGCACCTCCCCTGGACAGTTGTCCCTTTCCTAGACGTTCGTAAGTGCCGTCCTGGTTGCATCCGGTGAGCATCTTTCTTGGGACGTTTCCCGTCGTGCAACACTGGATGGTCGGCCCGCAGCGGGTGTGCGACCGCGGCGGTCCCGACGGCCAACCGAGGAGAGGACGCTGGCGTGAGTGGTGGACCCCTGATCGTGCAGTCGGACAAGACGCTGCTGCTGGAGATCGACCACCCCGACGCGCAGGCCTGCCGGATGGCGATCGCGCCCTTCGCCGAGTTGGAACGGTCTCCGGAGCACGTGCACACGTACCGGCTGACCCCGCTCGGGTTGTGGAACGCCCGCGCGGCGGGGCACGACGCCGAGGGCGTGGTCGACTCGCTGATCAAGTACTCGCGCTACCCGGTGCCACACGCGCTGCTGGTGGACGTGGCCGAGACGATGGACCGGTACGGCCGGCTCCAACTCGCCAACGATCCCGCGTACGGGCTGGTGCTGCGGGCGCTGGACCGGCTGGTGCTGATCGAGGTGGCGAAGAGCAAGAAGCTCGCCGGCATGCTCGGCGACAAGATCGACGACGACACGATCCGGGTGCACCCGTCCGAGCGGGGCCGGCTCAAGCAGGCGCTGCTCAAGCTGGGCTGGCCGGCGGAGGACCTGGCCGGTTACGTGGACGGCGAGGCGCACCCGATCGAGCTGGCCGAGGCCGGCAAGGACGGGCGCAAGCCGTGGACGCTGCGGTCGTACCAGCGGGAGGCCGTCGAGGCGTTCTGGGCCGGCGGGTCGGGCGTGGTCGTGTTGCCCTGTGGGGCCGGCAAGACCCTGGTCGGCGCGGCGGCGATGGCCGAGGCGAAGGCGACGACGCTGATCCTGGTCACCAACACCGTCGCCGGCCGGCAGTGGAAGCGCGAGCTGATCGCCCGCACGTCGCTGACCGAGGAGGAGATCGGCGAGTACTCGGGCGAGCGCAAGGAGATCCGCCCGGTCACCATCGCCACGTACCAGGTGCTCACCTCCCGAAAGGGGGGCGTGTTCACCCACCTGGACCTGTTCGGCGCCCGCGACTGGGGCCTGGTCGTCTACGACGAGGTGCACCTGCTGCCCGCGCCGATCTTCCGCTTCACGGCGGACCTCCAGGCCCGCCGCCGGCTGGGCCTGACGGCCACTCTGGTACGCGAGGACGGCCGCGAGGGCGACGTGTTCAGCCTGATCGGGCCGAAGCGGTACGACGCGCCGTGGAAGGACATCGAGTCGCAGGGCTGGATCGCCCCGGCCGAGTGTGTCGAGGTCCGGGTGACGCTGACCGACGCGGAGCGGATGTCGTACGCGACGGCGGAGGCCGAGGAACGCTACCGGATGGCGGCGACCGCGCGCACCAAGCTGCCCGTGGTCAAGGCCCTCGTTGACCGGCACCCGAACGACCAGGTGCTGGTGATCGGCGCGTACATCGACCAGTTGCACCAGATCGGCGAGTACCTGGACGCGCCGATCGTGCAGGGCTCCACCACCAACAAGGAGCGCGAGCGGCTGTTCGACGCGTTCCGCACCGGCGAGCTACGCACGTTGGTGATCTCCAAGGTCGGCAACTTCTCCATCGACCTGCCCGAGGCGGCGGTGGCGATCCAGGTGTCCGGCACGTTCGGGTCACGGCAGGAGGAGGCCCAGCGGTTGGGTCGGGTGCTGCGTCCGAAGGCCGACGGCCGGCAGGCGCACTTCTACACGGTCGTCTCCCGGGACACGATCGACACCGAGTACGCGGCACACCGGCAGCGCTTCCTCGCCGAGCAGGGGTACGCGTACACGATCGTCGACGCCGACGACGTCCTCGGCCCGTCCCTACCGTCCTTCGACTGACCTGCGTTTTTGCTTTGTCGGCTTGATCGACTCGGTTTCCTGGAGGCCGGGGTGTCCCGAGCGCCCGGACACCCCTCCTTCCTGGAACCCGGCCTCGGTCAGCGGGAGAAGCGGTCGACCAGCGCTGCCAGCCGGCGGTCGTGGCCTTCGCGGCGGAGGCGGGCGCTGCGCATGAGCGTGACCAGACCGTGCAGGCCGCTCCAGAACGTCTCGGTGAGAGTCTCCAGGTCGGCGTCGCCGGCGAACGGCCGTACCGTCTCGGCCAGTTCGGCGAAACCCCGGGCGAGATCGGTCGGGACGTCCGAGCTGGCGAACGGCAGGTCCACGGCGAGGGTGAACATCGCGTCGTAGAGGGCGGGTCGCTGGTCGGCGAACGCGACGTACGCCGCAGCGACGTCGGCGACCGCCTGCCGTGGGTCGGCCGCGGCCGCACGGGCGGTCACCAGCGCGGTCGCCAGTTCAGCGAAGCCCTCGACGGCGACCGCCGCCATGATGGCGTCCTTGCCCTTGAAGTGGCTGTAGAGGACGGGCTGGCTGTACTCGATCTCGGCGGCCAGCCGCCTGGTCGTCACCGCGTCCCAGCCTTCCGCCAGGGCTAACTCCCGGGCGGCGGCGACGATGGCGCGTTCCCGTTCCGCCCGCTCGCGCTCCCGGCGCGTCTGAGTCGACATGACAGCAATGCTAGCACCGCTAGCGAATCTGTCCGCGCTCTGCTAGCGTCGCTCTTATACCTAGCAGCGCTAGCAATTGGAGCGGATCATGTTGTCACCCCTGGCCTACGGGCTCGCCGTCGTACTCAGTCTCTTCGTCCTCTTCATCGGCGCACGGTTCCTGCTGGTGCCGCGGGCCGCAGCCGCCGGGTACGGCGTGCCGGCCCGGCCGGGCGACTCGGCCTACCTGACGGTCAAAGGGCTCAAGGACGTCACCTTCGGGCTGCTCGGCCTCGCCCTGATCGCCTTCACCACCGCCGACGCGGTCGCGTGGTACATGCTGATCGTCGCGCTCGTCCCCCTGGGCGACACCCTCATCGTGCTGCGCAACGGCGGAACGAAGGCCGTGGCCTTCGGCATCCACTTCGCGACGGCCGTAGTGGTCCTCCTAAACGCCGCCCTCCTCTTCGCCCTGTAACCCCCAGGGCTCGCCCCCAGGCTGGCCCTGTTGATCAAGAGGTTCGCGTCAAATTCCGCCCGATCGGTGACGCGAACCTCTTGATCACCGGGCTGGTCGGGGACCGGCGGGGGCTGGTCGGGGTGGGGGTG
>NZ_JBFAOC010000001.1:314066-441183 GCF_040675055.1 Micromonospora sp. NPDC049662 | reverse complement strand
CCGCAGCAGGTCGGCGGGGTTGAGCGCGTCCTGGTGGGCGAGCAGCAGGTCGTGCATCTCCCAGTCCAAGCGGAAGGTCAGTCCCGCAGCGGGCGACCCTGCGCGTCCGTGCCGCCGTTGACGAGGATCAGGATGCCGTCGATGAGGCCCCAGAGGCCGCCGGCCCCACAGGTCACCAGGCTCACGACGAGCTGGAGCACGGCGATCTTGGTGTGTCCGGTGTAGAACCGACCGGCACCGAAGGTGCCGAGCAGGATGCCGAGGATGCCCGCGACGACCTTGCTCTTGTCGGAGTAACCCGGGGCGTACCCGGGCTGGTATTCAGGAGTGGTCATGGGCGGACACAATAGTGATCCACTCGCCCGCTGTCCGTACCGCCGCCCGGCAGATGGGACGATAATGGGCGAACACTGTCCTGACGGCTGAGGTGACGTCCACCGCCGGCCCGGTCTCTGCCCTGACACTCCGTCAGGTCGTCCGGGCACCGGATGCCACTGTGCTGGCTCGTCGCGGGGTTGGACGCGCCTAGACTGCCGCCGGCGGGACCGGTGAACCGTGGCGGCAATGGGGCCGTCGTGGCGCCGAGCGGTCGGGGGAACTCAGCCCCGAAGAGAGGTGTCTGCATCGTGAAGGTCGGAATCCCACGCGAGGTCAAGAACCACGAGTACCGCGTGGCGATCACGCCGGCGGGCGTCAACGAGTTCACCCGCAGCGGCCACCAGGTCTTCGTCGAGTCCGGCGCGGGCGTCGGCTCCAGCATCACCGACGAGGAGTTCGCCGCCGCCGGCGCGAAGATCCTGGCCACCGCCGACGAGGTGTGGGACACCGCAGAGCTGGTGCTCAAGGTCAAGGAGCCGATCGCCGAGGAGTACCACCGGATGCGCGAGGGGCAGGTCCTCTTCACCTACCTGCACCTGGCCGCCTCGAAGGAGTGCACGGACGCGCTGGTCGACCGGAAGGTCACCGGCATCGCGTACGAGACCGTCGAGCTGCCCGACAAGTCGCTGCCGCTGCTCGCGCCGATGTCCGAGGTGGCGGGCCGGCTCGCCCCACAGGTGGGCGCGTTCTACATGATGCGGACCGGCGGTGGTCGGGGCGTGCTGCCCGGCGGCGTCTCCGGCGTGTACGCGGCGAAGACCGTCGTCATCGGCGCCGGCGTCTCCGGCATGAACGCCGCCGCCATCGCCCTGGGCCTGCAGTCCGAGGTGCTGCTGCTGGACAAGAACGTGGCCCGCCTGCGCCAGGCCGACGCCATCTACCGGGGGCACCTGCAGACCGTCGCCTCCAACGCGTACGAGATCGAGCGGGCCGTCCTCGACGCCGACCTGGTCATCGGCGCGGTGCTGGTGCCCGGCGCGAAGGCCCCGACGCTCATCTCCAACGAGCTGGTCTCCCGGATGAAGCCGGGCAGCGTGCTCGTCGACATCGCCATCGACCAGGGTGGCTGCTTCGAGGACTCGCGGCCCACCACGCACGCCGACCCGGTCTACAAGGTGCACGAGTCGATCTTCTACTGCGTGGCGAACATGCCCGGCGCGGTGCCGAACACCAGCACCTACGCGCTGACCAACGTCACCCTGCCGTACGCCCTCGAACTGGCCAACCAGGGCTGGCGCGACGCCCTGCGCACCGACCCGGCGCTGGCGCTGGGCCTGAACACCCACGACGGCCAGGTCACCTACGGCCCGGTCGCCGAGGCGCACGGCATGCCGGTGCTCCCGCTGGCCAAGGTGCTGGGCTGACCGACTCCACTGTCGAACGGGTCGGTGCGGGCGTCGAACCCGCGCCGGCCCTGCGCCGTGCCGTCCGCGGGTACCTCGACCACCTCACCGTCGAGCGCGGCCTGTCCGCGAACACCCTCGCCTCGTACCGCCGGGATCTGGACCGTTATCTCACGACCCTGGCCGAGGTCGGCGTCGCCGACCTCGCGTCGGTCGCCCCCGGCGTCGTCGAGTCGCACCTGGCCCGACTACGCGCGGGCGACGACGACCACCCGCCCCTGGCCGTGTCGTCGGCCGCCCGCGCGGCCAGCGCGGTTCGTGGCCTGCACCGGTTCGCCGTGCGGGAGGGGCTGGCCGGCGCCGACCCGAGCCGCGACGTCCGCCCGCCCACCCCGCCGCGCCGGCTGCCCCGCGCGCTGGGAGTCGACGACGTTTCCCGCCTGCTGGAGACCACCGGGCCGGTCACCGCGACCGGTGACGGCGCGTCGCTCGCGCTGCGCGACCGGGCGCTGCTGGAGTTCCTGTACGGCACCGGCGCGCGGATCTCCGAGGCGGTCGGCGCGGCGATCGACGACCTGGACGTCGACGAGGGCGCCGTGCTGCTGCGCGGCAAGGGCGGCCGGATGCGACTCGTCCCGATCGGCGGGTACGCCGTCGACGCGGTCCGCGCCTACCTGGTCCGGGCCCGCCCGACGCTGGCCGCCGCCGGCCGGGGCACCCCGGCGGTGTTCCTCAACGCCCGGGGCGGCGCGCTGTCCCGCCAGGGCGCCTGGATGATCCTGCGGCACGCCGCCGCCCGCGCCGGCCTGCCGGTCGAGGGACCGTCGGCGGTGTCCCCGCACACGCTGCGCCACTCGTACGCGACCCACCTGCTCGACGGTGGCGCCGACGTGCGGGTCGTCCAGGAACTGCTCGGTCACGCCTCGGTGACCACCACCCAGGTCTACACCCTCGTCACCGTCGAACGGCTGCGCGAGGTGTACGCCACCGCCCACCCGCGCGCCCGGGACTGACGCCCCGGTCGGGGTCGGTCCCGACACGCCGGGCCGGTGCCGAACGCCCTGCTGGTCGGTGGCGTACAGTCGGCATCGGCGCGGACCTCCTGGGGCGACACGACCGGGGTGCGCAGCGGCGCCGCGAAGGACGTCGGACGGCTCCGACGCCGGGTGGGTCGTCGGGAGGGGGCAACGAGCACATGGCTGGCAACGGTGACCGTGCCGAGACGTGGACGTCGGAGCTCCGCGAGCAGCAGGCCGCGCTCGGCAACGATCTGGGTCCGGCCGACCCGGCCGCCTACACGATGCGCAAGCCCATCCCCGAGCCGATGCCCACTGATCGGCACGGTCCGGCGCGCATCATCGCGATGGCCAACCAGAAGGGTGGCGTCGGCAAGACGACCACCACCATCAACCTGGGCGCGGCCCTCGCGGAGTACGGCCGCAAGGTGCTGCTCGTTGACTTCGACCCGCAGGGCGCGCTCTCGGTGGGCCTGGGTGTCAACCCGCACAACCTCGACCTGTCCGTCTACAACCTGCTCATGCAGGACGACGTGACCGCCGAGGACGTCCTCATCAAGACCGACGTCGCGGGCCTGCACCTGCTACCGGCCAACATCGACCTCTCCGCCGCCGAGATCCAGCTCGTCAACGAGGTCGCCCGCGAGATGGCCCTGGCCCGGGTCCTGCGCTCGGTCCGCAAGGAGTACGACTACATCCTGATCGACTGCCAGCCGTCCCTCGGCCTGCTGGCGATCAACGCGCTGACCGTCGCGCACGGCGTGCTCATCCCGCTCGAGTGCGAGTTCTTCAGCCTGCGCGGTGTGGCCCTGCTGCTGGACACCATCGACAAGGTGCGCGAACGGCTCAACTTCGACCTGGAGCTCGAAGGCATTCTCGCCACCATGTACGACAGCCGCACCACCCACTGCCGTCAGGTGCTCCAGCGGGTGGTCGAGGCGTTCGGCGACAAGGTCTACCAGACGGTCATCACCAAGACGGTGAAGTTCCCGGAGTCCACCGTGGCCGGTGCCCCCATCACGACGATGGACCCGGCCTCCTCCGGGGCGCGTAACTACCGTCAGCTGGCCCGCGAGGTGATCGCCGCCCAGTCGGAGCGGTAGCCGGAAGTCCCGGTGCCCGTCTCGTGGACTACGGTCGTGCGGTGACCGCGCCACCCCTGCACCCGCCCGACACCGCCGATCCGGCCGTGGTCGACGGTGCGCAGCCCGCCGGGTTCACGGTGCGACTGGCCAACTTCACCGGCCCCTTCGACCTGCTGCTGCAACTCATCGGCAAACACAAGCTCGACGTCACCGAGGTGGCCCTGCACACGGTCACCGACGAGTTCATCGCCTACATCCGCGCCATGGGCGACGACTGGGACCTGGACGAGGCCAGCGAGTTCCTGCTCATCGCCGCGACCCTGCTCGACCTGAAGGCCGCCCGGCTGCTGCCCGCCGCCGACGTCGAGGACGAGGAGGACCTCGCCCTGCTGGAGGCCCGGGACCTGCTCTTCGCCCGGCTGCTGCAGTACAAGGCGTACAAGGAGGCGGCGGCACACATCGCCGAGCTGGAAGCGGTCGGCGGCCGGCGCTATCCCCGGGCGGTGAGTCTGGAGCCCCGCTACGCCGAGGCGCTGCCCGACCTGGTGCTCGGCATCGGCCCGCAGCGGCTGCTGAAACTGGCCGTGAAGGCGATGACCCCGAAGGTGACGCCGGAGGTGTCCATCGCCCACGTGCACATGGTGCGGGTCAGTGTGCGGGAACACGCGGCGATCCTCACCGCCCGGCTGCGCCGGGCCGGCACGGCGACGTTCTCGCTGCTCTGCGCCGACTGCGAGGCCACCCTGGAGGTGGTGGCGAGGTTCCTGGCGCTGCTGGAGCTGTACCGGGAGGGTCTGGTGGCCTTCGTGCAGGAGCAGGCCCTGGAGGAGCTGACCGTGCGCTGGACCGGGCCCACCGACGGCGAGACCGAACTGCACGTCGACGAGTACGCCGGCACACCCGCCGACGCCGACCCGCCTCCCGGCCCGGAGCCGGTGGCGGCGGGGGAGGAGGCCGGCGGACCGGCCGAAACGGAAGCGACGGAGGGTGCGCGGGATGAGTGACGAGGAGCGCCGGGACTCCCTGGCCGACCAGGCCGCCGCCTGGGTTCCCCCGTGGGAACGCCCCCGCCCACCGGCCCCCACCGCACCTGCCGAGGCCGAAGCCGAAGCTGAATCCACCGACGCAGCCGTCGGTGAACCGGCCGAGCCGGTCGCACCCCACGAGCCAGTGGTGGTCGCCGAGCCGGTCGAGGCCGCCGAGCCGCTCATGCCCCCCGAGCCGGTCGGGGCCGCTGAGCCGGTCGAGGCCGCCGAGCCGCTCATGCCCCCCGAGCCGGTCGGGGCCGCTGAGCGAATCGAGTCCACCGAGCCGGTCGAGACGGCTGAGCCGGTCGAGACCGCTGAGCCGGTCGTGCCCGCCGAGCCGGTCGTGCCGGAGGCCGACGCGCCCGCTGAGGCTGCGGAGCCCGCTGCGGCGGGCGCGACTCGGGGCGTACCCCGGCGGGAGCCCGTCGGGCGACGGCGGCCGGCGGTTGTGCCGGAGCCCGCGCCCGAGCTGCCCGACGCCGAGCTGCGCGGCGCGTTGGAGGCGATCCTCCTGGTGGTGGACGAACCGGTCAGCGAGCTGGTTCTGGCCCAGGTGCTGGAGCAGCCGGCCGAGCGGATCGGGCCGGTGCTCGACGAGATCGCGGCCGGCTACACGGCCGCCGGGAACGGGTTCGAGCTGCGCCGGGCCGCCGGCGGTTGGCGGTTGTACACCCGGCCGGAATACGCTACGTACGTCGAGCGGTTCGTCCTGGACGGGCAGTCCGTGCGGCTGACCCAGGCGGCTCTGGAGACCCTGGCCGTGGTCGCGTACAAGCAGCCGGTGACCCGGTCACGGATCTCGGCCATCCGGGGTGTCAACTGCGACGGCGTCATCCGTACGCTGGTCACTCGCGGCCTCGTCGAGGAGTGCGGCACCGAATCGGACAGCGGGGCGTTCCTGTACCGGACCACCACGCTGTTCCTGGAGAAGCTCGGGCTGAACACCGTCGACGAATTGCCACCTCTCGCACCCTTCCTGCCCGACGACGTAGAAGAGCTTGCCGATGCGACCCGATAACCGTTCCCCGAAGTCCGACGCCCCCGTCTACGAGGGCGCGGAACGCCTGCAGAAGGTGCTCGCCGCCGCCGGCGTGGGTTCCCGCCGTGCCTGCGAGGACCTGATCTTCCGGCGCCGGGTCACCGTGGACGGGCGGGTCGCCAAGCTCGGCGACAAGGTCGACCCCGCCACGTCCGTGATCCACGTGGACGGCGAGCGCCTCCAGGTCGACGTCCGCCTGGTCTACGTGGCGATGAACAAGCCGCGCGGTGTGGTGACCACCATGTCGGACGACAAGGGGCGCACCGAACTGGCCGAGTTCATCGGCCGGCGGTTGGACCAGCGGGTCTACCACGTCGGGCGGCTCGACGCGGACAGCGAGGGCCTGCTGCTGCTCACCAACGACGGCAACCTCGCGCACAAGCTCATGCACCCCTCGTACGAGGTGCTGAAGACCTACCTGGCCGAGGTGGTCGGGCCGATCCCGCGCAACCTGAGCAAGCGGCTCCTCGCGGGCGTCGAACTGGAGGACGGGCCGGTGAAGGTCGACTCGTTCAAGGTGGTGGGCACCCTGGGCAAGAGCGCCCAGGTGGAGCTGAGCCTGCACGAAGGGCGCAAGCACATCGTCCGGCGGTTGATGGACGAGGTCGGGCACCCGGTCACCCGTCTGGTGCGTACCTCCATCGGTCCGATCCGGTTGGGCGACCTGCGCACCGGGCGTCTGCGGCGCCTGACCAACGCGGAGGTCGCCGCCCTGTTCCGCGCGGTGGGTGACTGACCCCCGGGCTTCGGGGTACGGCTGCCGGTAGGCTCCGCAGCGGCCGGGAAGCGGCCGCCGGAGGGTGGCGTGGGTCGCCTCGGGCGGCGGCGCGCGTGGGTGCGCCACGGGCCCCGGGCATGATGGATGACGATGGACAACCGCTTGCGGCGCCAGCACCGGGCGATCCGCGAGGTACGGGCTGAGGAGGACACGGTGGAGGAAAACGTACGGGCCGAGCGATGTGTGGTCGCTGTGGACGGGCCGTCCGGTTCGGGTAAGTCCACCGTGTCGCGGCGGCTCGCCGCCGGCATCGGTGCGCGCTACCTGGACACCGGGGCGATGTACCGGGCGATCACGTGGGCCGTGCTGCGCTCCGGCGTGGATCTCACGGACGCCGCGTCGGTGGCCAAGGTCGCCGGCGAGGCCGACCTGCGCATCGGCACCGACCCCCAGGGGTACGGCGTGACCGTCGACGGCGTGAGCGTGGACGCGGAGATCCGCGGGCCCGAGGTGACTCAGGCGGTCTCCGCCGTCGCCGCCGTGCCAGCCGTCCGTGAGCTGCTGGTCGCCCGGCAGCGCGAGATGATCGTCAACGCGGGCCGAATGGTGGTCGAGGGCCGGGACATCGGTTCGGTCGTGGCGCCGGACGCCGACCTGAAGGTCTTCCTGACCGCCTCCGAGGCGGCCCGCGCGGCCCGGCGCAGCGCCGAGGACGCCGCCGACGTGGCGGCCACCGCCGCCGACCTGGCCCGCCGCGACAAACTCGACTCGACCCGCAAGGTCAACCCGTTGGCCCAGGCGGAGGACGCCGTCGTGCTGGACACCACCGAGCTGGGCATCGACGAGGTCGTGGCCCGGCTGCGTGACCTGCTCAGCGAGCGGGGAGTGGCATGAGCGAGGGTGGTTCCTGGGTCGAGCTGCGCGAGCCGGACCTCGTCGTCGAGGAGCCGACCGGCCCGCAGCCGGTGGTCGCGGTCGTCGGCCGTCCCAACGTGGGCAAGTCGACGCTCGTCAACCGGATCATCGGCCGCCGGCAGGCGGTCGTCGAGGACATTCCCGGCGTGACCCGGGACCGCGTGCCGTACGACGCGCAGTGGAACGGCCGGTCGTTCACCGTGGTGGACACCGGCGGTTGGGAGCCGGACGCGAAGGACCGCGCGGCGGCCATCGCCGCGCAGGCCGAGACGGCGGTGGTCACCGCCGACGTGGTCCTCTTCGTGGTCGACGCGATGGTCGGCTCCACCGACGTGGACGAGGCCGCGGTGAAGATGCTGCGTCGCAGCGCCAAGCCGGTCATCCTGGTGGCCAACAAGGCCGACAACAACTCCATCGAGATGGAGGCCGTGTCGCTGTGGTCGCTCGGCCTCGGCGAGCCGTTCCCGGTGTCCGCGCTGCACGGGCGCGGCTCCGGTGACCTGCTGGACGCCATCCTCGCCGCGCTGCCGGAAGCCCCCGCGATCGTCGAGAACCGGCCGCGCGGGCCGCGCCGGGTGGCGCTGGTCGGCCGGCCGAACGTGGGCAAGTCCAGTCTGCTCAACCGGTTCTCCGGCGAAGATCGGGCCGTTGTCGACTCGGTCGCCGGCACCACAGTGGACCCGGTCGACAGCCTGGTCGAGATCGGCGGCCAGACCTGGCAGCTCGTGGACACCGCCGGTCTGCGCAAGCGGGTCGGCAAGGCCAGCGGCACCGAGTACTACGCCAGCCTGCGCACCGCCGGCGCGATCGAGGCCGCCGAGGTGGCCGTCGTGCTCCTGGACGCCAGCGAGCCGATCAGCGAGCAGGACCAGCGGATCCTCACGATGGTGACCGAGGCCGGCCGAGCGCTGGTCATCGCGTTCAACAAGTGGGACCTGGTCGACGCCGACCGCCGGTACTACCTGGACAAGGAGATCGACCGGGAGCTGCGCCGCATCCCCTGGGCGATCCGGCTGAACCTGTCGGCCATGACCGGCCGCGCCGTCGACAAGCTGGCCCCGGCCCTCAACAAGGCCCTGGCGAGCTGGGAACTGCGCGTACCGACCGCGCACCTCAACCAGTGGCTCACCGCGCTCGTGCAGGCCACCCCGCACCCGGTGCGCGGTGGACGGGCGCCCCGCATCCTGTTCGCCACGCAGGCCGGGGTGGCGCCGCCGCGGTTCGTGCTCTTCACCACGGGCCCGCTCGACGCCGGATACCAGCGGTTCGTCGAGCGCAAGCTCCGCGAGGAGTTCGGGTACGAGGGCAGCCCCATCGAGATCTCCGTACGCCCCCGCAAGAAGCTCGGCCCCGGTGGTCGGGGCAAGGCGCACGGCTGATTCCTGGCGTTCTGTCGGGTGGGCCAGACGATCACCGTCTGGCCCACCCTCCTAGGACGCTCTAGGGGTTGTGGGGTGGTTCGCCGCTCCGACAACGCGGGTGGGGCCTGTGCGGACGGGGCAGGAGTGCTGCGCTAAGCTGTACCGGCTGTCGCAGGGGGAACTCTGCGGGGGCGGGACGTGGCGCAGCTTGGTAGCGCACTTGACTGGGGGTCAAGGGGTCGTCGGTTCGAATCCGGCCGTCCCGACTGGTATTCACCAGCGGATATAGAAGATCATGTGTGATCTTGCGGTAACGCTGGCAGTAACGGAGATCGCTTAACGTGGGCTGCATCCCTCGATTCCGTTACTGCGGAGGTGCAGCCTCATGGCTGTCTACAGCTACCGCCTCGCCAACGGCCAGACCCGCTGGTTCTTCGTCATCGACCTTCCGCCGGACGCGAACGGGCGGCGCCGCCAGCACAAGCGGCAGGGTTTCCCCAATCAAGCCGCTGCGCAGAAGGCGGAAGATGACGCACGCGCTGCCTATGGCGGCGCGGACCTCGGCGCGGACGGCAGTGTCGCCGCTGAGCTCGAGAGCTGGCTCAACGAACGCGAGCTGGATGTCCAGGAGACGACGCTCAGCAACTACCGGGACATCATGCGCTGCTACGTGGTGCCGCACATCGGCACGCGGCAGCTCTACGCCCTCGACAAGCGAGTGATCCACGAGCTGTACAAGAAGCTGCTGAAGGGCGGCGGCAAGAACGGCGGTCCGCTCTCGTCGACCACCGTTCGGATCGTGCACCGGGTCATGATGAAGGCGTTGAGCGACCTCGGGGTCAATGTCGACGGTGTGCGGCAACCCCGGCAGGTCGAGCGGGAGACGATGGGACGCAAGGGCGTCTGGACGCCAGCGCAGTCGGAGAAGTTTCTCAAGTACCACGCCGATCACCGGTTGCGTGCCGCCTGGGTCCTGGCGATCGTCGTCGGTACTCGCCGCGGAGAGTTGGCCGGTCTCAAGTGGCCGCGCGTGGATCTCGATCGAGGGGTGTTGCTGCTGCACTGGCAGCGCACCACGACCAGCAACGGCGTAGTCGAGAAGTCACCCAAGGGCAAGAGCAAGCGGGCGGTAGCGCTCGGACCAGCCCTGGTAGCGGAGTTGGACGCTCACCGGACACGCCAGGCGGTGGAGAAGGCCGACGCCGGAGTTCTGTACCACGACGGCGGCTACCTGTTCTGCCGTGAGGACGGGGAGCCGTACTACCCGAAGTACTTCACCGACCAGTGGGCGAAGGCGTGCGCCGACGCCGACGTCCCGGTGATCTCCCTCCACGATGCGCGGCACACCTCCGCTACCACCGGTGCTGACGCTGGCGTTCCCGAGCACGTGATGCAGCGGCGGCTTGGTCACGCTGACAGTCGTACGACGCGGGAGGTCTACACCCACGTGCTGCCAGAGAGCGAGCGGAAGGCCGCGGAGTTGATGGAGGCTGTGCTTGGCGACGCTGCAAGCTGGTCGCCCAGGACGTAGGCGAGCTGGAAACGGGCGTTAACGCTTGGCTGTACTGCTTGCTCGCCCCGGTCTTCCCTCCCGCTGGCAAGCCGGCGTCCCTGCTGTGAGCAGGGTTTAGCCACAACAGGATGCTATGGCTGATGCCGTTACCTGTCGTTGTGCTCCCAGCTGGCAACGCACCGCGCAATCGGTTGAAGGCATCGTGAGGCTGACGCCGATACCGGCGTCTGTACGACCTCAGGGGAGGGCGCCGACGATGTCAACCACCACAAGCGACGAACACACGCCGGGCCGCGTGCAGGGGCAGGTTTGGACGATCGACGCGGTACGGGACCTCGGTGTCACCACCGATGTGGAGACTGCTGCGGCGATCTTGGGTATCGGACGCACCAAGGCCTATGCGCTGGCCAGAACCAACGAGTTCCCGGTGCGCCTTCTGCGAGTCGGCCGGCGGTACCTGGTTCCGGTACAGGCGATCCTCAAGCTTCTTGCTGCCGAGTAGTCATCTTGTGAGCAAGTCCAATCGAGCGCTGTACCCGGTTGGTGTCCCCGCGCCGACCGGCTCGACAATCCAGCGCGGGGAGCATGGCGGAGTTATCGCCCGCTTCGGCATTAGTCGGTTCGCCACATCGGACGAATGAGTAGCCGGTGTAGCGGATTCCGCAGCAACCAAACGATTGACCGCACGTGCGCGGGCACCAGGCCGGCGCTCACGGCGGGGGCAAACAGGCGTCGACGTGACCCTCGCCGCCCTGGGGGCGGGGTAAAGACGGCCGGTCCGACAGGTAAGCCCGAAGAGCGGACTACCCCTTGCGCGGGCTGCGAGCAGTTCCGCTCGGCCTGGAACCCGTCGTACGGGTTCCACCCCCAGGTGCGCAATGAACACCTCCGGCCGAGCATGCAGGAACGTGGTTGGGTCCGGATCACCCCCAACGCTCGGTGAGCAGGCTGCCGAACCCTTGCCGATTGCCTCGGTCTGCGGATCGCCACGGGTGCCCGGGGGAGTAGTGGATTAGAACGGCCGATTCGGGTCGAGGGTTGGATCCCCCGTATGCGCGAAGCAGGACTGCATCCAGAGCTTGAACGGGTCTGGGGAGGAATCGCCCCGCCTGCGCGGGGAGCAATGACCGACCGGTGCAGGGCCCTGGCCCGACAGAGGATCACCCCCGCGTGCGGGGAGCAGTTCTCCATGATTAGGTCCAGGCGTCGCCGCCGGGCCCACCCCCGCGTGCGCGGGGAGCAGATTTCCTGAGTCGCCTCAACGATGATGCCGTACGGATCACCCCCACGTACGCGGGGAGCAGTTGGGATCGTCCAGGGGGTCACCCTCGTACGTGGGATCACCCCTGCGTGCGCGAGGAGCAGAGCAGGTCCCGGAACGCCGAGCCGGCGCGCTCGGGATCACCCCCGCGTGCACGGGGAGCAGCTGGGCAGCGGCCCGGGTTTTGGCGGCGAGATGGGATCACCCCCGCGTGCGCGGGGAGCAGAACGCCTTCGCCATCCGGTCGCCCCAGTTCGCCGGATCATCCTCGCGTGCGCGGGGAGCAGTCCAGAGTATGCAGCACGCTCCGTCCCTCGAAGGCTCACCCCCGCGTGCGCGGGGAGCAGGCGGTCGAGAAGATGCGCTTCGCCTCTGACAAGGGATCACTCCCGCGTGCGCGGAGAGCAGGATCGATCGATGCGTGGCACCGGCTCGGGCAAGGGATCACCCCCGCGTGCGCGGGGAGCAGAGGGTCGCGTTGAAGCCCGTGCGGTTGCGGTACGGATCACCCCCGCGTGCACGGGGAGCAGGGATGGGCATGACGTTTGCCCCGTGCGGCCCAGGGATCACCCCCGCGTGCGCGGGGAGCAGGGGGCGTTCAGGGCAGCGATCATGTCCCAGACCGGATCACCCCCGCGTACGAGGGGAGCAGCCGATGTTGGCCTGCGCCCAGTCGACCATGCCCGGATCACCCCCGCGTGCGCGGGGAGCCGGGTGGCGCGCAACCGCTGCACCGATGCGGTCAAGGATCACCGCCGCGTGCGCGGGGAGCAGTACGGGCTACGCGTTCAAGGCCGACAAGGACGGCGGATCACCCCCACGTGCGCGGGGAGCAGACCGACGAGCAGCAGCTCGCCACGCCGGGCCCGGGATCACCCCCGCATGCGCGGGGAGCATGATCACTGCTGGCAGACCGCCCGGGCCGCCGAGGGATCACCTCCGCGTGCGCGGGGAGCAGGGACTGGAGTCGCGCTACGGCGAGATCCGCAAGGGTCACCCCCGCGATGGCCCCGTGACAACCGACCCGCGCACCATCGCGCGGGGAGCAGTGGGGCGTCGACCAGAACGTGACCTCGATCAGCGGATCACCCCCGCGTGAGCGGCGAGCAGATACCTCCTGGTCAGCGGGCTACGGGTGTGCCGGGATCACCCCCGCGTGCGCGGGGAGCAGGGTCGCGACCGGAACGGTGGTCGCGGCTACCCAGGATCACCCCCGCGTGCGCGGGGAGCAGCGCATCGCCCTCAGCTCCTGGCCGATGGTCCCCGGATCACCCCCGCGTGCGCGGGGAGCAGGTCACCGGGATCCAGGCCAAGGTCCTGGCGCCGGGATCACCCCAGCGTCCGCGGGGAGCAGGACCCCCCGTAGGCCCCTCACAGCGGCCGGACGGGATCACCTCGCGTGCGCGGGGAGCAGACGGGTGACACCGAGGGTGGCGAGCTGGGCGATGGGATCACCCCCGCGTGCGCGGGGAGCAGGGCTCGCCCGGGGCCGGCTTGTAGTCGTCGACGGGATCACCCCCGCGTGCGCGGGGAGCAGAGCCGCGACGCCTGTCGGTGTGCCGTGTCAGGGGATCACCCCCGCGTGCGCGGGGAGCAGAACAGCGCACCGACCGTCACGTGCATCACGAAGGGATCACCCCCGCGTGCGCGGGGAGCAGACGGACGACGTCGACGTTGCGATCATCGACGAGGGATCACCCCCGCGTGCGCGGGGAGCAGGCCATAGCCGCCACGGCCGCCCAGAAGCCCGCAGGATCACCCCCGCGTGCGCGGGGAGCAGCACCCGGGCGCGTACCGCCACCGCCGGCGCCGGGGATCACCCCCGCGTGCGCGGGGAGCAGGTCCAGTTGGCCGCGTTCGTCTCGAAGTAGCTGGGATCACCCCCGCGTGCGCGGGGAGCAGGTAAACCCGAGGTGAGCGCGCCGCGTCCCCCCGGGATCACCCCCGCGTGCGCGGGGAGCAGTCGGAGCTGAAGTCGTGGCTGCCGCGCATGATGGGATCACCCCCGCGTGCGCGGGGAGCAGCTGACGCTCGCCGGCGCCGGGAAGCGCAGCGCGGGATCACCCCCGCGTGCGCGGGGAGCAGACTTCTTGACCTGCGGCCCTATAGATCAACTTTGAATTTTTCATTCACTAGGTGTCGCAAGATCGTCCCCCATGATCTTCATTCGGTTGACCTTGGGGTCTGAGGCGCAAGGAGACTCTACTGAAGGGTAGGTGATGAGCTTCAAGTGAACGACTAGCGAACGAGCACTACCGCACGGTGCGCGCCGAGGACGACGAGGCCTGAGCAGCCCGAGCTGCTCAGAATTCCTACGCGGCCACCGGCGTGACGCCTGCAAAGTGCCGACGCAGCGTCGGGATTGCTGATCTCCGCCACGTCACACTCGCCGGCCGACGTAAGCCAGGTGCAGGACGACCGCTTCATGTCTCGTCCGCTTCATGATTGCGGATGGCAAGGTGGCTGACCAGGCGTTCGTAGGGTAGATCCGAACGGTTGGTGGTCCGGTTGTCCGGACCTACTTTGCGGAATCGGTGGCTGGGTCAGGCTCTTGGGACTTACTGGTGAGACCGCCTATTCAACTGTCGCGTATCCGGCCGGTATCCAGGCAGCCAACTACGCTGCGTGGTCGAGAAGGCCGGTAAGGAAGGTTCGGCCCGATAGCGGAGCCCTCCAGGTCGGTCGAGATACTGGCTTGATGCGGGACGAGTGGATTCATGTCGGGCGGTTGTGGACCAACGGTGAGCAGTTCCTCGCCATAGACAGCGCCGGGCGCAGTGATTGGCGTGGGCATACCGACGACGAGTTTGATCGGACCGTGCACTTGACGTGGCAGGAGACCGGGCTTGCAGTCGGCTCGCGGATGGCGGCTCTCGTCGGCGGGGACGGCGTCGTCCGGGATGACAGCTGGGTCGAGGTCTTCCGGGGCGGGTCCGGTGCCCTGGCGTTGGTGCAGGCTGGAGGACCGGACTACCGGAGTGTGCTGGCGGCGGCGTTGGAGTACCCGGACGATCAGGACCTTGACGGCGTGATGATCGAGGTTCGCAGTGGGGAGCTGGCGGTCTTCACTGCGGCGGCCGATGGTGACGGTGAGTTCGCGAATCCGTTCGAGCAGGCGCGGCCGGGTCCGGTGCCAGCGGAGCATGGGCCGCCGTCGCGTGGCGTCGATCCGGGGCTACTGATCAGCACGGATGGTGTGACGGCGTTCCGGTTGAAGGTCCGCTGGTTCACGGAACTCGACGAGAAGAGCTGCTTCGCGCGTTGGCTGCTCATTCCGGTGACGGCCAACGCCGAACAGCGGTCTGCCCTCGCTGAACCACTCGTCGAGCACGTCGGTCGTCCAGCCGAAGACCGTCAGCACGCTGCGCCGTTTCGGTGGTGAGCCCTTCTTGGCCTTGCCGTGCCGGACGTAGCAGACGCCGTACTCGCCGAACTCCGTCCCGCGCGGGTTGCGGCCGAAGTCGGTCGCATCCAGCATCCGGGTCTCGTTGCGGCGCAGCCCGTAGGCGTACGCAGTCTTGAACAGGGTCGCGTCGCGGAACGCCGGCAGCCAGCCCTTGCGGCCGAAGCTGCGGATGCGGTCCACCTGCTCATCGCAGTAGGCGAAGAAGGTGTGCAGTTCGCGGAGGGTGAACGCCCGCTTCGCGGCGTCGGCCTCGTTCTCCTGGACGTGCACCGCGGTGTTCCACTCGTGGACCACCTGGATCGGATGTGACCCGAACCGGGCCTCACACTGCGTCGCCCAGTCATAGGCCGGATCGGTGACGTACTGGCAGAACGAGCGCGCCGCGTCCTGATAGGAACGGATCGTGGTCCGCTTGACATGCCGGATCGAGCGCAGATCCCCGAGCCACTCGTCGAGCATCTGCGGCGCCCACTGCCACGGGAACGCGTTGGCCGCCGTCGCGAACGCGCGGACCGTCGCCCGCCGGCCCTCGACCGTGCTCGCCGCGAGGTTGCGCGCCAACTGCTGGTTGCGCCACCCGTCGAGCATCGCGTCGAACACCTGCTCGGCCGGGCGCAGCAGCGGCACCCCATCGACCAACTGCAGCCGGGCTGCGCCCGGCGCCGATCCGTTTGACCCCACCGTGACCGCCCTCCGTCACTCGCATCCAACGCGTGGATCACGCATTAGATGAGTCAGGCAACATCGTTGCGGGTTCCTGTACGTACAGGCAGGCCAACGACGACCCGCATGGCAGTGGCGAGAAATCCGTCCACGGCTACTGGCTCTACGTCGCCGGCACGTGTCCGAGCATGGCGAACGTGGACATCGAACTGCAGGCGTACTGGTGCGATTCTCTCGGTTGCCGGTGGCTGACGGTTGCCTCGGGCTCGGGCGACTACCTCGCTGGAGGCGGATCCGGCCGCAGATCTAATGCGAGGATCAACTGCTCAAACAGCACGACCGTCGGCTGGAGGGGTGCTACTGATGTCGATCTGATCGGTGTCGCCGACCCTTCCGGCTGGTACTACGGGGGTGCCGTGAACCGCGCGTGTAGCCCCTGATCGAAAGCTGCCGCCGTCCCGGCGACGACCGTAACCGGTGATCAGGTGACACGGTTTATTGGTTACAGCAGGAACGATCACGGGAATCTCGGGGGTCGGACAGTGAGCAGCGGACAAGCCGGTTGGCGCCCGTACCCGGGCGCCTACCGAGCTCCCGAAAATCTTCCCCCGGTGGAGCCCGGTCGTATCGTTGGCCTAGTTGCCAGCTGCGATCTTCGAGGGGCGTACCCCGAGGATGCAAGTACCCGGAGCTTCACGGTCAGTGAGTTGGCGGTGCTGGAGGACGGTCGGCGCGTGCTCCTGCACGCGGAACGTGGGTTCACTGTCACTGCTAGATCAACCGGCGTCCCGGGTGGCGTCGTTCCGCTCGTCGAGACTCGGGACAGCATCACCCAGTACGTGTTGAACGCCGTGCTTCCCGACCACGCCGAAGAGTCCGCAGAGGAACATCCTTGGTCGTGGCTGGCCGAGCTAGCTCGGGCTCGCGGCCTGGATGTGACCGCAGAAGATCTACGAGGTCTTCCCTATCAGGTGGTCTTCACCGACATAGTGACCCGATGGCTCGCGCCTACCTGAGCTCCAGCGCCTAGACCTGATCATCCCGTAGTTTCCCGGTGCCGCGCTCCCGGGTTGTCGGTGTCCTCGGTGGCCAAGTCGTGAATGCCCGTCGCCGGGCGGTGAGCGGCCGGTCACCGCGGAATCGGCATTCCGAAGCCGGTGCGTTCTTTGCCCAGCGTGAGTCGGCCGGCACTGATTTTGGGGCTGGTCCGGGTTGGCCAGGGGGCCGGTGTGACGGCGGTGTCGAGGTAGTCCGACGGGGCCGCGTGGGGTCGCAGATACTCGGCGGTTGCGAGTTCGGTGAGGGTCGCGGCGGAGGTATTCGGGACTGCTTCGTCGCGGAATTTTCGGGTGGTCGCGCTGGCGGTGACGGTGGCCGACAACGTGGTCATGGGGACAGACCAGTCGCGGGCCAGCACCGCGGTGAGGTGGCGGTGATAGAGCATGGCCCGGCCGCCGCGGCGGGTGCGGGCGAACCAGGTGGCGCTGCGGGCGTTGCTGTCGCGGGCGCGGTCGGTGACCTTCGGGCCGGTGCGCCCGCCGAAGGATCGAGCGGCGCGGTAGGTGCTGCGGGGCAGGCTGGGTGGCTGCCAGCAGTCTTGGTCGATCCAGCGGGCGATCGGGTCGTGCGTGACTTGGGGCCGGTAGTCGGGGTCGCCGAGCCGCCGCCTGATTTCGATGGCGAACCGTAGTTGGTCGTCGGGGCCGCCGGCGGCGAGGCGCCGCCAGTGCAGGGACCCGACGAGTGCGGCGACCTTGACGGTTTCGGGGTAGGTCACGGCGAACAGCCGCGTGGTGCTGAAGGTGGTCTTCTCGGTGCCGTGGGGGATGAGGACGTCGGCGCGGTCGCGCCAGTCGAGGCGTGCGTCGGTGTCGTTGTCGTCGGCCGGGTTCTGGCTCCAGCGGTGGGCGCAGATGAGGAAGCCGGTGAGGACGGCGTCGAACGTGGCGGCCGGGCCGAGGCGGCGCAGCAGCCGCAGGTGAGCGCGTTGCGCTGCAACGATTTCGGGCAGGTCGTCCAGTGGCAGGCAGGGCTGGTCGACCAGGTCGGGCGGTCCGATCCAGATCCGGTGGCGGGTGCAGACGTAGCGGTGGTGCGGCAGTAGCTGGAAGACGGTTCCGCCGGGGTGCCGGGCGGTGCAGCGTGGGCAGCCGCGCTGCGCTTCGTGGCGGTGGGCCAACCAGTCCGGTTCGGGCTGGCGCAGCTCGATCACGGCGCGGACGAGCAGCGCGTGTGGCAGGCCGGTGACGGCGGCGAGCAGGTCCGCGGCGATGTATCGGGATTGGCTGGTGGCGACGCGGGGTCGGCTGACCTGGACGTGGTCGGTGCCGTGGCGCACCGCCACCCACCGGGCGCTGGCGTCATCGGCCGGTGGTGCCAGCCCGACCGCAGCGGTGAACTCGGCGGCGATCGCGCCCCACTGCTGATCAGACAGAGCCGGATCCGTCGGGTGGGTGTGCACCGAGCAGTGCCAGACCGGCCGGCGAGGCGGGTTGATCGCGGCGGCCACGGGCTGGTCGAGCAGGCGGGACAGCCGGACCACCGAGAAGCCCTGCGCCGACCTGGCCAGTTCGTGGACGCCGCCGACCGCGGCCCTCGCCCAAGCGCCAACGAGCCGTGGGTTGTCGTGCTCGCCCCGCTCACCCGGTCCGAACAGGTAGCGCAGCAGGTCCAGCGGGCGTGCGCTGCGGCGGCGGATCCGGCAGATCACGTCGACCTGAGCAGCGCGTGCACGCGGTCGACCACCTCGTCCAGGCGTTGCACTGCGGCGGCGCACCGGCCTGCGTCGAGCACCGTCGTAGCGCCGACCAGGGCGCTGCGGACGGCGAACAGCTCACGCTGCACCGTCGCCAGCTCGAAGCGCGATCCAGGTCCGCGAGCGCCGGTCGCCGCGCGAGCCGCCGCGATCGTGACCTCCCCGGCGTACCCGGTCGGCGTCAACCGGGCCTCCCCAGCAGCCGCCCTCACCTGGGCGAACTCCTCCTCCGACAGCCGCACGTAGACCCTGTGCGGCCGTCCGGGAGAGACATGCTGGCGATGACGGGCGGGCGTACTCTGTCGCCGTGCGGGAAGATCGACAGTCACACCAAGATTGTGCACGCCCCTCGATGCCTGCCTCTGCCCGGCCACCCCGAACCGCAACGAGTACTCGCAAGGTCATGCGAACACCTCGCAAGACCGCTCGCAAAGTCACCCGGACACTCGCAAGGTTCGCGCGGACCGGACACTTCAAGTGACGGGCAGGGCAGAGCAAGCGACAGGCAGGGCAGAGCAAGCGACAGGCAGGGCAGAGCAAGATATGGCCATTGCTTATCGATGTGCGACCGGGCGCGGTCGCAGATCGGCAATACAGGCGGGTCCGTGCCCGTCACTTCGCCCAAGCCGACTGTGGTAGCCGCTGGCGCTGACCTCGACGGCAACGCCGCAGGCGCACAGTGGGAGCGATGGACACTGAGAAGCCTGACCCGCCCCCCAAGGCCCGTCATCGTGCCCACAACCGGCCCGCCCGTCCGCACGCCGTGTTGCTCAGGCTGTCCGAAGAGGAGAAAGCTGCGATCGACACCGCGGCGGCGGTCGCGCAGCTGACCGCGACCGGCTACGCGGCGAAGGCCGCGGTCGCTGCCGCGTCCGCCGCTCAGGCACCCGGTGGTACGACCGGCGACCTGCGCGATCTACAGCACGAGTTGTTCGCCGCTCGCCGTGCTGTGGTGATGTTCGGCAACAACGTCAATCAGGCTGCTGCGGCGTTTAACGCCAGTGGCCAGCTGCCCGACTGGGCTACCGAGGCCGTCCGGCTCTGCGCCGCGGCGGTGACCCGACTCGATGAGGTGATCTCCCGGATCGATAGGAAGCTGCGGTGATCACCCGGGTCCACCGGCGGGGCTCGCGGGTCGGTGGGCTACTGCGCTACTTGTGGGGCCCAGGCAAGGCGGAAGAACACGTCAACCCGCACCTGGTGGCCGCCTGGGGCGGCGCAGGCCCCCTGACGGAGTTTGAGCCCCAGCTCGCCGCCAGCGGCAAGCGCGACGTCCGCAGACTGACGGCGTTGCTGGAGCAGCCGGTCCGCGCCGGCTACCGGCCGCCGACCAAGTTCGTCTGGCACGCCAGCATGCGGCTCGCACCCGAGGATCGGCATCGCAGCGTCAGCGACACGACGTGGGCGAACATGGCAATGCAGATGCTGACCGAGGTCGGCGTGGCCACCACCGCCACCGATCCCGGCGTGAGGTGGGTAGCGATGCGCCACGCCGACGACCACGTACACATCGTCGCCACGCTGGTCCGCGAAGACGGCCGTACCAACTGGATGCGCAACGACTACCCGCGCTGCGTCAAGGCCACCTACAACGTCGCCCGCCGCTACAACCTGCACCGCCGGGTCCCGCCGACCGACCGCACCGCCCACCGGCGCCCCCACCCCGCCGAGGTCAGCAAAGCCCGCCGTATCGGCCGCGCTCAGACGCCCCGCGACGAGCTACGCCGGCGGGTACGCGCGGCCGTGGCCGCAGCGGGCTCGCAGGAAGAGTTCTTCGCCCGGCTACGCGCGGCGGGGCTGCTGGTCCGGCTCCGGCACAGCAGCACCGATCCCGACCACATCACCGGGTACGCGGTAGCTCTCCCCACCGGACGCACCAACGGCGGGCGGCCGGTGTACTTCGGCGGAGGCCGGCTGGCACCCGACATGACCCTGCCGAAGCTGCGGCTGCGATGGGGCACCCCGACGTCCCTGCCTGCGGCGCACCGGGTTGGCGGGACCGAACGGGTCGACGCGATGCGCCAGGCCGCCACGGTCGTCACCGCGGCAGCCGACGACATCCACCGCGACGCCCGTACCGCCCCCGGGCGGGCGCAGGCGACCGCGGTTGCCGCAGCCGACCTTCTCACCAGCCTGGCCGCTTCGCTGGAGGGTGACCGGCGTGGGCCTATGCACCGGGCAGCCGAGGCGTTCGACCGTGCGGCGCGGGACCTGTACGGCCGGGTCCACAAATCCACCAGCCGCTCCCAGGAGATGCGCGCTATGTCGCGCCTGATAGCGCTCCTAGGCCGGATCTCCGGCGACGACGACACCATCGCAGCCCTCGCGCTGGTGACGGACCTGGCGCGGCTCGCCGACACCCTCCAACAGCTACGGAACGCCCAGCAACGCCTCCATCAGGCCGAAGCAGCCCGCTCCGCAGCCGACGCACTGCGGCTGGTAGCGGGCGGACGGCAACAGGCGGTAACGCTGCCGCTAACTCCGACGTCAACACCTGTACCGACAGTGGGAGGCGGCCGGCATACCGCGCGCGGCCGTTGAGCAGGCAAGGGAGGTGCACGTGCCGCAGCCGCAGCAACACGAGGACCCGATGGCCGAGACGCGCCAACAGTTCCTGCAAGGGCTGGCGACGATGGCGACCGTCGGCGAGGCCGGCGCCCGCTGGGCGGCCGTCGGCATTCAGAACAAGGCCGCAGAACGGGAATGCGAGGCCCGCCGTGACCAGGCCGCCGCGGCAGCCCGCCGTGCGGCCGACCGGCTGGCAGCGAAGGTACGGGCGGACCGGGAACGGATGGCGGCTGCGCTCGACGGCGACTGGCTCGTCAACAAGGCCAGTTTCGCTGAGGCCGCCGCCGTCTGGCGTACCGCGACGATCCACGGCAGCAGCGACCCGGTAGCCCAGCGGGCGACCGAGTTCGCCGAGCAACGGCTGCGGCAGATCCGGCCGGACCTGATGGTCGCCTACGCCCGCCACCGGCAGGCGGGAGCACCAATCCCTGAGGCCATGCGTACCGCAGCCCGGGAGGTATGGGAGCGTGACGCCCGCTCAAGCCACCGACCGTACGGCGAAGCTCGCGCACACGGCGGCACACCAGACCGGCAGGGGATCGCCCCTGACGGTCCAGCAGAGCTGCCACCTGGTGGTCCTGCCGTGATCGATGACTTCGACGCCGCCGTTAGGCAGGAGGCGATGAAGCTGGCCGAGCACGTCCGGCCAGAGGCCCTCGACGAGTTGCAGCGCCAGTGGCGTGCCACCGGGAAGCTTCCCGCTGGCGAGCCGGTGCAACTGCTCCGCGACCTCGTCGTAGAGATGAACCAGGTGCTCAGGGCTGGCGGCACCGGCGGACAGCCGGTCGAGGCGATCCGCATTGCGCAGGGCCACGTGGAGGAGGCCTTGGCCCGCGACCTGCGGAGCCGGGCTGCTGCTGAGCGCGGCGAAGGAGTCCGCGACGGCGGGACAGTCGACGATCCCCGTACCTCGGCTGACGAGCACGCAGCCGGACAGTCCGCGAGCGCGCTCCACGACGACAACGCCGATCACCTCGTCGCCCCTGCGGCTGCCGTCCCCCGCGCTGACACACTCGCGACGCCGGCTTGGGTGCAGGCCTTCCCAAAGCTTCGCGTAGCTCAGATCAGCCTTGCAGTCGCCGGGAAGCAACCCGCAGCAGCGGTCACCGCCGCGCCGATGCGGGGCAGGACACGATGACGGCCACCACGTCGCAACGGACCCGCACTGACGCAGCCGCTCAGCTCGACGAGCTCGCTGCTGAGGTGGCGAGACTGGCGGCGCAGGTTGCCGAGCTGCATCGGGCCCGAGCCGAACGCGTCGATGCTGGCGACGGGGATGATCAGCCGCCGCTGTACTCGACGGTCGAGCAGTGGGTGACCACCTACCTGCTGCCGACCTTCCCGCGCCCCGTCGGCGAGGTCGGATTGACCCGGTGGCACTGGTGCGAGCAATGGTGGCGCCACGACGAAGCGGTCACACGGCTGACGGCGCTCTGGTACGGCTGGGAACAGGCCCGCCTACAGATGACCGGCATGCTGCCCTGGCTAAGAGAGCTCGACCACCAACTACCCATCCTGTACAGCGACGACGGCCCATTCCGCAACTGCGCTGCGAGTGGCGAACTTGGGGAGCACCGGCACCGCTCGTCACCTGAGTTGCCGGCCGAGCCCGCGCCACAGAGCTGGTGGAGTTGGTGGGACTGACACCGGGCCGGCGCCGGCGGCGTGCATGCTCACGTACAAGTGATGCTCCTCCGCCGTCGGTTCCCACCAGTCAGGCTGAACCAGACCCCAGCCTTCGCGGGAGCACGCTCGCCATCGACGCGCCTTGTTAGTGGCATGACAGTGCGCCAGGGTGACCAGACGAGGAAAGAACCGGTCGACGCCTCCAGGACGGGGTTGGGACACTACGAGGCATGCCTCCGCGCCGGAACCACACCGTTCCGCAACTGTGGCTCAACGCCTTCGCCAGAAACGGGCGACTAGTGGCACATAACCGAGCCGGTAAGGAGCACCTTACGGGCGTGAAGGGTGCAGCAGTGGTGGCTCACTTCTATCGTGACGAGTCCCCTGCCGCTACCGACCCTCAGGCCGTCGAGACGTACCTTGCCAACCACATCGAGGATCCGGCCAAGCGGATGGTCCAGGATCTCGTCGTCGGCCGACTCCCGTCCGCACAGGCGGATTTGAGCACCCTCAAGAGGTTGGTCGCTTTCCAGATCGCTCGTACCCCGACCTTCCGTAACATCGACCAACAAGTCGAAAATCATCTGTGGCCAATTATGTATGCGGCGGAAGTCGTCGGTGAGCTCAACAAGAGCCGCGTCAGCCCGCTGGCTGGCGCTGAACTACAAGCCGTCTTCGAGCAGGCACGCCGGGATGCTCCAGCAAAGCCTGCCGATGCAGACAAGTCACGCACCCGACTACGCCTCATGCTCAGAACGGCTCACCGGTTGGCGAACAACCTGGAGAGTCGCGACCTCGTGCTGGCGTCCGGCTCACGCCGCGCGTTGTTGATCAGCGACTCCCCAGCCGTCCTGTGGCATCCGGGCGGACCTCCGCTGGGCTGGACAGGGGCGCTTCCGGATGACGCGGACCTCCTACTGCCGGTCGCCCCGAATCGTCTGCTCATCGCGAGCCGCCGCCGCCAGGGCCCGGCTGTCACCTTGACTCCCGAACTTGTCAAGATCGCCAACCAGGCGCAGGTCACCTGGTGCTCCTTCACGGTCTATCGACACCCGGACATGAGGTGGCCCCGCGACCTGCACCTCGGGGGAAACGCGCCAAAGCTGCCGGCGCCGCGTGTGACGCTGTCACCAGGCACCGGTAATCCGACGTTCCCTGCCGGTTTTGAGCCGATCGCTGATTCAGATTTAAGTCAGTTGATCAAGAGTCTCGGCGGAGTGGATATGGTCAACTGACAGCCGATGGCCGTTGGCGAGGGTCGTCTTGCCGGTACAGTGAACGCTGGTCGGAGATGGGTGATGCGGTAACGGCGCTGGAAATCCAGCTACGCCCGTCGGGATGGTTGCCCGGTTACCAGCCGTCATGCGAGGCTCGCCGAATGTCGGCAAGCGTCTGTAGCGAGTGTGGCCACGCAGCGTCAGTCGCAGACTGCACGCGTGTGGTCTTGCTCGACCTCTGGGATGCCAACGACCTGCGGCAGTTGTCCCACATCGATGGACTCCAGCGCTGTCCCGCCTGCGGGACCAGGCAGACCGCAGCCGAGGCATACGTTTTGCGCGACAGTAGGGCCGTATTGTCGCCGGCCGACGTGTGCGTTCCGGCGGGCCGGGCGGATCTACTACGGGCCGCCGTTGCAGTCCTCGGGCCTGAAGCACCGCCACCCCGCCGGGCACGATCGATCGAGATCTTCCGGCGCAACGTAGTGAGCAGGCGGGCGGGCGCCCTGCGGGTTGCGCGAGACTTCCTCGGCGGCCGAGACAGCCGGCTCACCAGGAGGGGCCTGCTGTCCATCGACGCGCCGAGCCAGCTGATCATTGGAGCGCTCGTTGATGGCGACCTCAAGGGTGGCGACCGGCTGCTCGGCGTGCCGGACCCTCAGCGCGTCGCCGACCTACGGAAAGCGGTACTGATCGCGCTTATCGACCTGCCCCTCGATGCGAGCCTGGACCGAGACGTTCGGCGAATCCTCGCGCCGGCCTTCGTCCAGCCCGCCGACGTGGCGTTTCTCGAAAGCTTGATCGCCCGCCGCGATGCAGACAAGCAGCACCCGCTGCACCGGTACGCCCTGGCCGCTGTGCACGCGCTGGCGTGCCTGTACAGCGGGGTCACGAACACGCACGCCGGCACCTGGGCCACCCTGTACTGCCACGTAGAGGCGACGATCCGTCACGGAGCCGATGAGCTTCTGCCGTTCCGTCTCTCGCCCGATTTGGTCCGCGAGACCCTGCGCTACCAGGATCTCTGGGACTTCTACATGCGGTCACAGCTGGACCGTCCGCCCTATGCCGCCGTACTGCCCGAGCTGCTCCGCGACCTCAACCATCATCAGGTCGTTGCGGACGTGCTCCGAGACGGGATACGGCCGCAACTGACCACGCGGTCCCCAGAGTGGCTGGCTGACCGACTCGATGTCGACCTCGGCGACGAGGTGGCACTGCATGCCCTGACGCGGATGGTGTTCCGGCAGCTTGCGGCCGAGCGCCGGCCTACCGACCTGGAACGGTTCCTCGACCTGATGATCGAGAAGGTGAAGGGTGATCCAGAACGCACGGCGATTCTGCTGGCTCGATTCGGCGAAGCGTGCAAAGAGGGCGACTACCCCGCGATAGCGATCAAACGGCTCGGGGCACAGGCGGCACCCGACGAGAGTCGGCTGTCGCGGGAGGCGCAAGCCGATCTCGCCGTCGAGCGATCGAATGCTCTCCGCCTACTCGGCCACAACCGCGAGGCCCTAGCCGTCCTCGACGCCCTGCTTCCGATTGTCACCAACGAGGGGCGCGCGACTGTGCAACACAACCGGGCGATCCTGCTGCGCACCCTGGGGTGGCCCGACCGCTCGGCCGCCATGCTCCGCGAGTTGCTAACAGACGCCGTTGGCGGACGCCGGCTCGCGATCCTCGAGAGCCTAGCCGTGTCGTACGACGAGCTGGGCCGCTTTGCAGACGCAGCAGACGCGCGGCGGGAGGCACTGCCGCTCGCAGCCGGCCCATGGGCCCACCGTGCGGTCGCACTGCAGTCCGTTCTGCCGGGCGAGGACGGGCAACCCGGCGAGGTCGACGCCGTAATGTCAATGGGCATTCCCGACCAAGACGAAATGCTCGCGATGGTCCTAATACAGTGGATCAAGGTTATCGGGCGCGCCGATGAGGCCGGCCGGGCAGCGGCACAGGAGGTTGTACGCGCTGCGGTGTCGCGCATCCACAGCGCCGTCGACGCCAACAACCTCCTCACGGCCATAAGGCTAGCCCGGCACAGCGCCTTCCTAAGCGAACTCCTCGGCGGTACCGACGCGGCGGAGCAATGGCAGTTGGAGGTCGATCTCCGCACCCAAGCCGCGGATCCGGACCCCTTCGCACTGCTGTCAGTCGCAGCGCTCCGACTCGCGGAAGGCGATGCCGAGACCGCGCGGTCCCGCTTGGTCGGTGTCGCCGAAGCCATGTCGGCCAAGTACGGTGCCGTCGCCGACGCCGGCGTCTTAGTTGGGCGCACCGCAGAGCAGCAGCAAAGGCTCTGGGACATGGCAGACGCGGCCGTCGAACAGGACGCCGACGCGAGCCTACTGCGCCTGATCGCCGACCTGCAGCGCGACGCCACCGGACGCGCAATGCTCGGCCGCCGCGTCGACGGACCGACTCGCGACGTCGCCTTGTTGCGAGGAGGGCTACCTGACGAGGTCATCGCGCGACTGGCTCGGCCGAAGGGAGAACTGTACGTACTGGAGTGGCTTGACCACGAGAAGAGCTACCGAACGATGCTGACTAGCATCTCGCCGGATGGCACCGTACGGCCTTATGACACGCCCAGCCTGCACGTCAGGCTCGGGCCCCTCGTCGCGCGACTGCGCGAGCGTCTGGATGCCTGGCCCCCGGACGGCCCGGGCGATCCGCTGGACCTAAAGGAATGGCGCATAGCCGAGGACTGGTTACGTGCGCTGATCCCAGCCGCAGAGAACGAGCGGCCACACGTTGTGATCATCGACCACGCCGAGCACCACGGGCTGCCGTGGCACGCGGTGCGAAAGGCGCATTGGACCACCTCGTACGCCCCCAGCTGGTCGTCCCTGCTGGTCACACCGACCATCGACCGACGCCGGCTGACCCGCGTTGGGCTCGTCACCGTGCCGACTCATCGCGAAAGCACACGGACGCTCGAGGCATTTACTGCCGCAAGGCGCCAGCTGGAGGATGTTTGTACGCGAACCGGGCGAACCCTGACCGCGCTCGCCAACTCGGATGCGGATTCGGCCGCCGTCGCCGAACTGCTGTCCGGCGTGGATATCGCCGTGATGCTCTGTCATGGCTTCCGCACCGCCGACGCCAGCGACATCGCGTTCATTTTGGCCCACGATGGTCGTCTCCCCACAGTGCACACGGTTGCGGCCGCCTCGGCCGCCAGCCGTGGGGCCAGGTGGTCTTGGCGCGATAGCATGCGGCTGCCTCGCGCACCGGCCGTCTTGCTCTCGGCTGGGTGTTCGACAGGCAGCGCCCACATTCGGGGACTCGGCGAGCGGCTTGGCATGTTCGGCGCGCTGCGACTCGGCGGGACCGCCGCAGTCGTGGCGCCGGCCTGGGACGCGGTCGCCGCGGATAGCTGTCGCATGGTCATCGACGTCCTCGACGGCTTCCTCGACGGCGCGCCGCTGCCGGAGGCCGTTGAGGGTGCGGGCGAGCGGATACGAGCTGGAGGGCGGCCGCGCTGGCGGTCCGTCAACCTCATGACGGAGGGATCGTGGAAATGACCGAAAGCCTGGCCCAGTTCCTTAACGCGGAGGGAATCAACTCTGCCAAGCTCCAGTACGCCGTGCGCTACCTCATTGCCCGGACCACCGATTTCACTCCGGCCGACGAGCTGCGACGGATTGCCGCAGCGGCGGCGTCCGACGAACTGGTCGACCAGGCGGTGACCGAGCTGAGCGCGAATTCGGACGCCCTGTTGGAGGCGGACCTCGTCGTGCTGGACGCGTTTTGGGCCGACAAGGCAAACCGAGACGAAGTCCGTGAGGCAGTCCGCAGCGCAGCCGAGCGCCTCCCGGTTGACCCAGCGGTTCTGCTGGCCGTGCCGGCGGTTTACGGACTATTCGTGGCCGTCACCAAGGGCCGAAAGAAGGTCAACAAGATCACCCGATACAACGCCGACGGCACATGGGAGCAACAGGAGCAGGTTGAGTACCAGGATCCGGTCAATCTACTCAAGCCGCTGGGCGCACTCCTAACGAAGTTCGCCGAGCAACCCCCGAAGGAGTAGACACGGGGGCCTGCGAGCCCTGAACAATCAAGGGCATGCCGAGGATTTCATGGTCTGGGGTCATCTCCGCGCTGGCCTATGTGGATGACCCAGATGCCGCGAAGAAGGTTGACAACCCACACGAACTGAGTCTTGCGAGAGACATGGTTCGGCCTCGGAACTGGCGAGGATCCGGGGCAGGCCCAGGCGACCTTCTTCTGATCTCATACGTGGAAGGTATCCCCGTGGCATGGTTACCGAGAAGGGAGATCGTTCATGAGTTGGTCAAAGCACCTGGTGCTGCGGCTAGAGTAGAGATCTTGGAACATCGCGACGCGGAGGTCATGCAAGACTGCGCGGCAGTACTAGCGGAATCCAAGGACCCGTGGCTGCGCAGCGATTGCGTGCTCGCCGGCAAAGCCTTGGACGCATACCGGGCGGGGCACACCGAGGCGGCCATGGCTCTGGCGGTCAGTCTGGCTGAACCGCTGGCGGTGTGGGTCTCCACGGAGCGGACCCTGCCGTTCGACGTGGAGGATAAGCGCCAGACGTGGAAGGAAGCTGTACCTCTCTACGGTAGAAGCAAGTATCTATGGGCCGACCGAAGATGGTTCTCTGGTCAGGGCATAGACGCGAATCGCCTGAGATTAAAGGAACGCGTACTCGCGGGTCCGGTTCCGAGCTTTTTCAGGGTGTGGCAAGTAGGTTCCAGTGAGCCACCGAAGAACTTGTCGCGACACGTGGTCGCTCACCAGCCAACGTTGGAACATTTCACGAGGCACAACGCTCGATTGGCGCTCATGCTCGTCTGTTCCATCTTGAGGGAGCAGCAGAGCTACTGCGCGGAGCTGCGGGTGATGGGGGACATCGCGACTGAGGAGCAGCACGAGTAGAGAGCTGGCCCGCCCGAGTTGCGCATACCTCAGCAAGCGCACTCTCACCGGCTAGATGAGATCGCGGAGCGCCCGCAGTGGAACGGCGGGCCTAATGGCCCCGACCAGCTCGATTCCTCGCACCTGCCGCCGTGATCTCAGGCGGTCAGCTGATCAAGCCACCGTTCGTCCGCGCTTTTCGGCCGTATCCGGCTTCCCAGCAGCCTCGATAGGCTGGCGTAGGTCATACACCGCGTCCAGGTGTGCGATCGCGGCAATCGCGACGGTGTCGACGCCGGCCCCGGTGATGGCAACGATGCGTTGGGCGACCCGGATCGCGTCGTCCGGGCTGGTGGTCTGAAACAGCAGCGGCACCAGGACGCGCACCGCGGCGCATCTGCCGTCGATGTCTTCCAGTAGCCGGGGATGCCGCTCGATGAGCCGGGCGAGGCGGTGGGTGACCACCGCGTCGAGCATGGGTCGCGCCCGCCGTTGCAGAGCGGCCCGCAGCTGCGCCCTGCCGTTCGTCCGGCGCAGAAGGTCGGCGGGGTCAGCGCCGGCGTTGAACTCAGCTGCCAAAAGCGGGCGGGGTGAGCGTTGCTGCCGGAGTAGTTGCCAGGCCCGGTCTAGTGCAACATGGCCGGCCGGGTCCGCGTCGAATGCTGCCACGATGCCGTAGGCGGCACCAGGCAACTCCCGCAGGATCGCGGCCTGGTCGTGGGTCAGCATGGTGCCGCACGGCGCCAGGGCGACTGCTCCCGTCCGGCGCGACCGGGAGTAGGACAGCCAGACGGCGAGGACGTCAGCCGGCCCTTCGACCAGGACTGGTGTCCAGCGATCGTTGAGGCGGTCCCGTTGCTCTGCAACACCGAACAACAGTCGTCCCTTGTCGTAGATCGAAGTCCCGGGGCTGTTGATGTATTTCGGCACACCATCCCCTGCGCCAGGGCCGGCGCGGCCGAGGAATGCCACAGCATGCCCAACCGGGTCGCGCACCGGGAACACGATCCGGTCCCGGAACACATCGATGAGATGGTCCGGATCGTCTCGGGTGCGTGTCGACAAGCCCGCACCGACCAACTCTCCCGTCGTGAAGCCAGCGGCGCGTAGGTGGCGCGTCAGCGCGTTCCAGCCGGGTGGGGCGTACCCGACCCGCCACGGCCACTCCCGCTGCACGAGGACGCCAAGACCGCGTCCGGCCAAGTAGGCGCGAGGGCCGTCGGCGTACTCAAGCTGCGTCCGGTAGTACGTCACTGCGGCGTCGACGGCTGCCAACAGCCGCGCGGGCTCAAGCCCGATGCCGCGTACCGGGTACAACGGTTGGCTGATCCGAGGTGCGCCCATAGCTGACCTCCGATATCCAAGCTAGCTTCAGCCGGCCCGTCCCTGCCAGGAGCGTTGCGTCATCCGGTACTTGCGAGCGGCCCGGGCACGTTGCGCCTGGTGGGTCATCTCAACGGTCGACGCAGCTGTGGCGTCGGTCAGTCGTTCGGCGTTCGGCTCGTCGTACCAGGGCAGCAGGTTGAGCATCGCCACCTTCACGCCGGTGGCGAACAGCAAGGCCGAGCCCTTTGGCAGTGCCCGGATCTGCGCCGGGTCGAGGATCCGCTGCCGGCGTACCGAGGTCTGATACGAGGTGTGGCCCTTCCCATCTCGAGTGCGGGAGGAGACAGTGACGTCGTGCTCGCCGACGAGCCGGGACAGGTCTTCGGCGAACCGGGCGTCGTCGATGCCGGCACCGACCAGTTTGACGGTTGCCGCTGACCAGAGCGCGTCCATGCCCTGCTCGCCCCACACGCGGGTGCCCTGGCGGTAGGACTGCAGGATGGTCAGCGGGATGATGCCTCGGCTGCCGAAGTGGCTGTACAGCTCCGGCAGATCGGCGATCTTGCAGATGTTCGCAGCTTCGTCCAGACAGGCGACCAGCGGCGGGTCGAGCCGGCCGCCGTGCGCCTCAGCGAGCGACACGGCGGCGCGTAGCACCTGATCGGTGAGTCCCGCGACGAGCGGCGCGGCCGCCCCGGCGCCGTCCTTGGACAGCAGGTAAAGCGTGTCCGAGCTTTCGACGAACGCGTCGACGTCCAGTGCCGACAGCGGTAGATCCGGTGGTGTAACCCAGGCCATGATGGTCGGGTTGGCCAGGCATGCGGCAGCCGTCCGGGCGGTTTCGTAGAGCCCTTCGCGGGTTTCCGCTGCGCCGGCCTGACGGCCGGCCATTGCCCGGGCGGAAGCGCCGAACCCGTGGTTCTTGAGGATCGTCGTCGGCTCTCGGGAGATGGAGTCCGACAGCCACATCTGCACCGAGGTCAGCGTGCGGCCCTCCAACGCAGCGGCCAGGATCAGCGAAGTGAGCAGGTCCAACGCACCTTGGATCCAGAAGTCGTCGTTGCCCTGCGAATGGCGGACCTGCTGGACGAAGTGGTTGGCCAGCCGGTGGGCGTCCTCGACGTCCTCCACCGCGGCGAGCGGGTTCCACCACCAGGCCTGCGGCACGTGAGCGATGGACTGTGGGTCGAATACCCAGACGGTGCCGTGCCCAGCTCGGGCGGCCGCCGTTGTGGCCCACAGGTCGGGCTTGTTGCTGGTGGCCAACGCCGCCCCCGGTGCGTTGATGATCGACTGTACGGCCAGCGCGGTCGTCTTGCCGGCGCGAGGGGCCATCACCGCCAGTACGACGTCCTCCCATGAGGAGTAAAGCCGAGGACCTGAGCCGCGCCGGCGGCGATGAGCGCCGAGAACGACTCCCGCTGATCCGGCCGAGACCTCCTTCACCGCCGCATTCGCCAGGCCGCGCCGCAGGCGCCGTGCCCGTGCGGCCACCGCCGGCAGCATCATCGCCCGCACCTCAGCCGAGCCAGCCAACGACGGCAGAGGATCCTCAGCGTCGGGCTTACGCCCCTGCCACCACACCGCCGCGAGGGTGACCAGGCCAACCAGCGCCACCAGCAGCACCGCGTAGATCAGACCGACAGTGGTGGGGGAGACCCCGGGCCACAACGCCGACCATTCGGTACGCAGCAGGTGCTCCAGGTAAGAAGACCCGAAGCGGGGCCCGGTGGCCGGTTGCTCTGCCACGGCGGAAGCAATTCGTCCGGCCAGCCAAGACAGCCACATCAGGGCGATCGCCGCCCACGCGAGCCCGAGCATCAGGAACGGGGTGAACGGCCCGCCTGCAGTGCCACGCGGTTCGACCGGTCGGGTGTTCACGGCTGCGCCTGCCGGATCGCCGCGTCGGTGTCGTAGAGCTCCCACTCCTCACCGACCAGGCTTAGCGACACCGGCAGCCCGTTGCGCTCACCGGTCTTGATCAGGTACTTGCCTCGGCCGGGATGCACCGAGCCGGCGAACCATGCTTCCGGTGCGGCCCAGGACGCGACCAGTTCCCGCTCGGGCCCGGACAGCTTGATGACCTCGTTGACGCGGTTCAGTTCGCGCGGTGGCAGCCCGGCGAGGATTTTGATGGCGGACCGTTCGATGAAGCCCTGCGCCTTGGCGCGGTCCTCGGGCGTGGGCAGGGCGTCGAGATCTGCGAGAGAGTGGGTGACCATCACGCTGGCCATGCCTCGCTGCCGGTTCAGCCGGGTGAGCGCGTCGGCGTGTTCGACCAGTCCAGACGCGCCGCGCAGAGCTCGCCATAGCTCGTCCATGACGCCGAGGTACTGCCGGCGCGGTGCCAGGCCCTGGTCGGCTAGCACGGATGCGGCGTCGACCATGCCGAAGCCGTACGCCCAGGTGCACAGCATTGCGGCAGCGACCAGTTGGTCGCCGGCGGCGGCGACCTGGGAGATGTCGACGCTGACGGCGGGGGCGTCCAGGTCCAGCGGTTTGGTCGTCGGGCCGTCGAACACCCCGCGCAGGCTGCCCTCGCAGAGCAGCGCCAGGGTAGGTACCAGCTGGTCGACCCGGCGGCGGTACTCGCCGTCAGTCCGAGCCCGGGCCGCGGTGAGCAGCTCGTCGGCGCCGGCTTCGACTAGGTTCAGCACGTCGGGCACCGTCGGGTCGCGGTCGAGCCGTTCGGCGAGTACGTCGATCGCCCGCCCGAGGATGATCTCCTCGGTGTTGTTCAGGGCGTGGCCGCGGACCAGGGCGCACAGCGCCAGCAGCAGCGACATGCGTCGTCCACGAATCTCGAGACGGAGTTGCCGGGCGTCGGCGCTACCCATTCGAGCCAGCGCACTACCGAGTGGGCCGGAATCCAGCGGGTTCAGCCGGTCCAGGCCGCGTCCGACCCGGATGACCTGCCCGCCAAGGTGCTCGACGAGTCGGGTGTAGTCGGGCTTGGTGTCGCCGAGGATCAGCGCGCTGGTGCCGAACCCGGTCATGCCGGTGATGAGCCGCTTGACCACGGTGGACTTGCCGACGCCGGGTTGGCCGAGGACGAACACGCCGGGGTTGGTGATGAGGCCTTCGCGGAGCCATTCGAGGGGGTCGAGGCAAACGACCTCGCCCCACAGCATGTGCCGTCCGATAGGCACGCCGATCGTGGGCGCTCCGGAGCCGGCGACGAAGGGGAACAGCCCGCAGAGCTGGACGGTGGTGCCCTGGTACTCCATGCCGGGGGTGATGTGGCTTGCTCGGCCAGTGCCCGGCGCTCGTACGCCCCAGGCCGGTGCCAGACCAGCGGCGGTCGCAGCGTTCTTCATCGGTTCCTCGTGCTAGCGGGGCCAGTGGCGGGCCAGCTGCGGCGGACATACGCCGCAGGGCAGGGTGGTGGCGAAGCCGGCGGCCTGGCTGGCGCGCAGCTGCCGGAGTCGGATCTTGGCTACGTCGGCGCGGGATTCGACGTCGGCGATGGCCCGGCCCAGGTCGTCGACGGACACGACGGTGGTGGTGACGAACAGCGACATCAGGCCTACCCCGGACCCGGTAGCTTCTTCCCGCGCGGTCTGGAGGGCCCGTTCCCGGTCGGCGTGGTCGCGGGCGGACTCGTCTCGTTTCTGCGCCCGGTTGTAGGCCGCCCGGAACGCCGCTGCGTTGACCTCGCTTTCCACGATCCGCGCGGCCTCCCCAGCGGGAAACGGCCGATACAGCAGCGACACCCGCTTTGGGTACGGGCCCGGAGCAAGCAGCCGGGCGAGGACGTCGGCGTGCACATGCTGGCGGGGTGCCTCGTGCCACGCCCATGACACCGATGTGCCGGAGTCGTGCACGTACCGATCCAGGTGCTCGTCGGCCATGACGGGCCCGGCGGTGTCCCAGTCCAACCATCGGGTCAGATCAAGGCCCGGGGTGGCCGCCAGACGAGTCACATCACCTCGGCTCGCCGGGTCGAATGCCGTCCGCACGATGGCCGAGATGGTCTCCGCAGTGGCCCGGCCGAGGACGGTCAGGCCGCAGCTGCCCAGGGAGTCCTGCAGACCCGGCAAGGTTCGACTGATCTCCTCCAGCGCTTCGTCGAGGTTCTTCGGTTTGCTGGGGGAGGCGCCGGGCTTGAAGGTCACCGACACTCGGGTTTCGACGTCTGCGGCGGCCGCTGGGGATAACTCGACCAGCCGTTGCAGCACCCGGCGAGCGGAAGCTGGTCCGTGCGGGACGATGCGCCGGCTGACGTGGTCGGCTAACCGTGATCCGGGATCCGGCGCTGTGTCGATGGTGACGGTGACGTGGTCGATGACCGGCAGGTAGCCCAGGTTCGCCAACCAGCCACCCCAGTTGGCCACCCACGCCGCACTCGCGTCGGCGTCGGCCAACCATGTCGACGTTGCCGCGCAGCGCAGCGTCACCGTCATGGTGCCCAGCCGGCGGTTGTAGACCACGCCGTACCCGCCGGAACCCTCGTCCTCGACCGTCAGCAGGGTGGTCGGTGCGAGCACGCCCGGCAGTTGCCAGGCGTGCTCGCCAGCCACCATCACCCCCGAGCGGTACGAGGTGTAGCCGCGGCTGGTGCCGATCAGCCATCGCACACGCTGTGCGATTCCGGCGGACAGCGGCACCCCGTCCCAGCGCAGGACCAGCAGGATCACGAGCAGCACACAGGGACCGGCAGCAACGGCCAGTGCTTGCAGCCCCATCGAACCGGCGACGATCAGCACGGTGATCGCCGCGAGGACGACGAAGGTCTGCGTAGGCCCGAGACCGAACAAGCCCATGCCCCGCGCCCGCCGCCAACCCCCGTAGGTGCGGATCTGCGCCTGATCGGTGCTCATGACGACGTACTCCCGTCCCGCATCGCGGAGCTGACAGTGGTGGCTCCCGCCTTCGCTGCCGTGGTCCCGGCCTGCGCGGCTACGACGGTGCCGATGACAACCGGCGCCGCAGGCCCGGTCGCGGCTCCCGCAGCCCCGGCCGCTGCCGTGCCACCCCCAGCTGCCGCGCCATTCGAGGCCGCGGCGCTACCACCGGCGGACGTGGTAGCGCCGAAACCGGCGGGCACTGTCGTCGTGGGCGTTACCGGACCCGGGGTGCCGCCGGCGGTGGCGCTACCAGCGACCACCGTCGGCGCACTATTGGTCGTTACCCCACCGGGTCCGTTCGTGGGCGAGGGCACGGACGGAGTCGGCATGGCACCGGTGGGTCCGTTGCCGCCGCCGTTACCAGGCCCCCGCGAGTCCATGTAGCGCGCGTGATCGCCAGCGCTGTGACCGCCAACCGCTCCGCGTACCGAGGACGCGGCGTGCAGGCCTGCGGCTGCGCCGGCACCCGCCATGCCGAGGCTTCCGCCTCCGGAGGCGACGCCGCCGGTGAACACCGTGAAGAACTTCATCAGTGCCGGCAGGGCGATCACTGAAAGGGCCAGCATGCCGAGGCCCATCAGCCAGTCCCTTCCATTGCCGCGCATCATCACGAACGAGGTGGCGTACACCGACACCGCTGCCGGTTTGTACAGCGCGAGCGCGAGCGACCAGCCGAGGGTCTTGTGCAGCCACTGACTGGTACCTCGGGTGATGGAGCCGGCCGCCGCGAGCTGAAGCAGGCCAGCCAGGATGACCACGGCTCCTTCGCGGAACACCATCAGGATCGTCTGCACCACCGCGACGAGGATGACGATGACGCCGACCAGGATCATCACGAACGGGGCCACCTCGGCGCCGGGAAGCAGTAAGGCTCCGAGCGCGGCGCTCATCGCCTCATTGGGTGGCTCGTTGGACTCTTTGAAGATCGCTTCATCCAGCAGCCACATCGAGTAGCTGTCCCCGGCCTTGAGGATCAGATGAGTGCCGGCGACGCCGACGCTGCCCCAGAGGGCGGTATTCCAGACTCCTCGCACCGCCTGCAGAAGCGGCGAGCCTTTGCGACTGACGACGATGGTGATGCCCTGCCAGACCAATCCGGCGACCAGGACCAGGATCGTGATCGGCAGCATGAACCCACGCAGCTGCTGCGCCGGTCCAGCGCTGCCGTTGCACTGGGCCACCCAGTCGGTGGCCCACTGCCCCGGGTCGGAACCACTGGTCGGGCACAGGTTGTTCGACGGGATGAGCGTCCAGCTCGTCAGCAGGCCGGCGACCCACTGGATGGCTTCTTTCACCGCAGTGGCAAGTCCATCGAGAATCGTGTTGACCATTGAGTCGCGCGCCTCGACGCCGGTATTGATTCCACCGACGATGACGTCTGTGCAGGTCGCAGGCATGAAGGGGTTGCAGAGAGGCATGCGGTCACCTGCCCGCACTGAAGGGAAGGAACATGGCGGCGTAGGGGTCCAAGGCGACGGTCACGGCCTTGTCGAACGTCCCACCAGCGGGCGCCAGCAGCGCCCAGTCCGAACCCGTCCAGCGGACGCCGACCTCGGTGCTCACCATCAGCGAACTACCGGAGCCGTCCGGAGCCTCGGTCAGCAGGCGCAGAGCGGCCTCGTCGTCCGAGTAGCTGAGGATCCGGTAGCCGAGCAGTGTGGCGTTGAGGCGGCCGACGGGCTGCCCGTCCGCGGCGCCGGCTTGGTTACGCAGCTCCTCGTACGCCCGCTCGACCTGGTCCAGCATCGCAGCCGCGTCGGCTCCGACGACCTGGGTTCGAAGGGTGGGATCGTACACGGCCGGGCCCACCTGCGGGTTGACGCGTATGACGATATGTACGGCGGCCAGCACCGCCCCGCCAGGGTTGTGTGCGAAACCGCGAGCTCGCCCCTCGCTGAGGAACAGAGGACCGGAACGTTTCGACACGGGCACCGAGACTCCCGCAATGTCGACCCAATCCAGGTCATCGGGCAGGACGGCGCGGCTGTCGACGGTTGTTTCAGGACGGACCAGTACCGGACTCGACGACGACGTTGAAGGACGATCAGGGCCGGTGCCACATGCCACTACAACGGCCGCAGCGCCAAGCACCGTCGCAGTGACCAAACAGAGAACGGTGGCCCGGCGGCGCGTGGTGCGGCGGGCGTGAGTGATGACGTCGTAGGTCATGGCTCAGCCCGGCAGGACTGCGCCGACGACCACGGCTGCGACTGCGCCGCACGTGAGTCCGGCCAGCACCCAAGGGATGCCAGCCGCCCCGTCGGCTGCGAAGGCCGATCGGTTGCGGCGCCCGACGGCCATCATGATTCCGCAGACGAGCAGGCCGCCGACGCCGGCGACGATGAGGACCCATTTCATCCAGCCGATGAAGAGGTTCCCGGTGGCCTCGAGCCCCGGCGGGGCGGCCGGCGGGGGAGTAGGGGCGGCCAGAGCGTCGAGCGCAGCTCGAGCGAGATAGTGAGCGAACACGGCAGTCTCCCGAAGGTCACGATGCCCCTGGTTGGGCATTGCCCTGGACCTTCGCCGGGTAGCGCTGATGGCAGCGTTGACGCTGGAATTGCCGCCACCGCTACCGCCGCTACCAGCGGCCACTGGGAGCGGTAACGACCTCTGCCACTCGCCACCGTCGTGCCCATGGACGAGCGAACTGGAGCAGCAGCGGCAGTTGCCCTGACGTTGGCCGTTGCCGGCTGCGCTATGGACCGGCGGCCAGCGCCAACCAGACCGACCACTACCGCCCTCAGTTCGGCTGACGCCGCTGCCCCGGTGCCGCCGCCAACGCAGCCCGGCTTCGCGTACGCCGACCCCGGCGAGGTGTGCACCCGGTTCACCGCAGCCGTCTACAGCGCTGACACCCGCCGGGACACGGGTGTGGGCGATGCCTACCAGCGCGCCCTCCGCTTCGCCGGCGGCCCCTTGGCCGGACAGTGGCAGGCTGCCGGGCGGGACGGCCGCTGGACGACCTGGGCCGAACACCGGGCGGACGTCGACGCGGTCGTAGGGCCCATCGTCGACGCACTGCAGCCAACAGACACGCGGATCAGCGCCCAGCGCGTGGCTCGGGTAACTGTGACCCCCCTTGGCGAGGACGGCTGGCGCGGCTGGACCGAGCACAGCCTGGCGGACTGCACCCTGCGCTGCGGCGGCCCCGCCAAACCCGCTTGGCGGGCTACTGGGTGCGAGATCCACCAAGCAGGTCCGCGATGACCCGGCGGTGGCCGATCCTCGCCGGTGGACTCGCTGTCGTGGCCCTGGCACCGTCTGCGCTGATCGTGTTCGTCGCCCTTGCGATGCTTGGAGCTAGTCCGGCGATGGACTGCGCTATCAACCCGCCCAGGGTCTCGCCCGGTGCCACAGCCGTACCGAACGGCTGGGCGGGTCAGGGCTCCTGGACCTCCGAGCAAGTCGGCAACGCGGCCATCATCGTTGCTGTCGGCGCCGAGCTGCACGTGCCGCGCTACGGCTGGGAAATCGCGGTTGCTACTGCAATGCAGGAGTCCGCCCTGCGTAACCTCGGTCACCTCGGCGAGAAAAACGACCACGACTCGCTCGGTCTGTTCCAGCAGCGACCGAGCAAGGACTGGGGCATCCCTGAGCAGATCCTCGACCCCCGCTACGCCGCTCGAAAGTTTTACGAGCGCCTGGTCACGCTTGGTGGCTGGCAAACCAGGCCGCTCACCCAGGTCGCGCAGGCTGTGCAGCGGTCGGCGTTTCCCGACGCATACGCGAAGTGGCAGCCCGAGGCCCAGCAGCTCGTTGCTCTGATCAGCGATGGCTTGAACATCGTCTGCACCAGCGACGGCGGGGACGGGCTGCCGTCCTTGGAGGACGATGGATTGCCTGACGGCTTCGTTCTGCCGTCTGACGCGCAACTGCGGGCGGTCGTCGCTTTCGCCCTGGGCCAGCTCGGCAAGCCCTATGTTTGGGGTGCCGAAGGACCGGACAGCTACGACTGCTCGGGCCTGATGATGGCCTCCTGGGCCGAAGGTGGTCAGAAAATCCCTCGGGTTACCGCCGACCAGATGCGCACTGGCGTTGCTGTCGCCTCCCTGTCAGCGATGCGGCCTGGAGACCTGATCTTCATCCCGGGCTCGGACGGCACGATGTCTCGCCCCGGCCACGTCGGGATGTACATCGGTGTTGATCGGAGCGGACGGCAGTACCTCATTCAGGCACCCAAGACTGGCGACATCGTAAAGGTCGTCGCGGTCAGCAGTTGGAGCCGGCAAGTTGCTGCTATCCGAAGGCCGAAGCCGTGACGAGCTCTGCCGCTGTACTCCGTCGGATGATTTGCTGCGCTGGCGGGGACAGGCTAGGCGTTTCTAGCAGGGCCCCTAGCACAAGCGGATCCGCATCTGTCGATGAGCGGATGCTGTCCCGGTCAGGTGCTCGAAGGTATGCCTAGCCGGTTGGGGCGTCGGCCCGTTGAACGTCACCGAGCAGCAGGCGGGCACCTTGGCGGATAAGGTTCCAGTCGGTCTTTGGGCAGCGGTCGAGGTTCTTGGCAAGCCAATGCCGCCGGTCTTCGTGTTCCCGCCGCAGATGGACGAGGTCAAGGTCCACGCCAGGTAGCCCGCCGCGGCGTTCAAGCTCATCGACCCGCTGCCCCATGGCGTCCATCAGCTCGCGGTTGAGGGTGTGCACGGCCTCAAGGTATGCGGTGGTCGGGACGCTGAGCCGGACTGCGGGATCGGCGGTGAAACCGATCTCGCCGTCGTCCTCGTGCCGCCAATCCATGGTGATCTCGTCGCGATCGCCGCGGGTGGTACGCCAGAGCCGGAGCTTGGGAGGATTGCGCAGGTATCCGAGGTCCAGATGGTGCTCGCCGTGCCAGATCGCCGCCGTGACAACTGGATGGTCGGGCACGTCCGCGTTCCCGTTGTCGGTCCGTTCATCGCCCGGTTCGGCCACGAACTCGAGCGGGTCACATGTCCACTGCGCGGGGTCGGAGGCAATGAATGGCTGCAGATCGTCGGGCACCAGCTCCAGCACCTCAGGTGTAAGGACGATGACGTCTTCCCAGAGCCGGGCCAGGTAATAGTCGATGTAGGGATGCGGGTGAACTTCCCGGGTGCGGCACAGCAGCTCCTGCCCGCTTGCTTCAAGCCAGTACCAGCCCTCGGTGAGCCCGAACCAGTGGAGCCTCGGCTGGTCACCGCCCCACGGCGACACCTCGTCCAGTGGGTACAGCTCGAACCGGAACCTGATCATCAAGGCAGTATCCCGTAACTTCCGGCGGGCGATCGAAAGCCGCCGTCGAGTGCGTACGGCGGTCAGTTGGTCGCGCGTTCCCATGGGCGCTCGATCCACGGATTGCTGTCGAGGTATGCCGTGAGTCTGGGAAATCGTTGCCTCGTGCCGGTCTCGTCAGTCAGGTCGGCCGGAGTTCCGACGGGTGTGTCTGATCCGGAAGGCCCGTCTATAGCGAACGGAGCCCCGGTTGCGGCGATGTGCGCCTCGAGCGGGAGGCCGCAAAACCAGTCGATCCGAGCGTTGCGCCGGTCGGGTGCCAAGTCGACAAGGCTGTCAGGGTGGTCCTGGACGCGCTGGATGGTTTGCCGCCCGTGCGACAGGATCCAGTCCTGTACCGAGAGAAAGTCATCGTCGTCCAAGAGGCCCAGTAGGAGTGTCGCAGCGTCCCGGATCGGCCAGCGGTAGAGCTCGTTTTGTGCCTGGAACCGGAGTTCCTCAAACTGTTCGATCTCGTCTGGAGTCAATGCGTGAAGGCTGCGGAGGAGCACCTGGGCGACGCGTTCGGTATCGGCCCCCACCTCAGCCCGGGCACCTTCGACGATGCGCCAGAACACCGCCCACTCCACTGCCAGACCGTACCAAGCCGGTCCTGTGCGTCGGAGGTCGCCGCACGGTGCCTTCCGAAGGCCGCAAGGGTGAGCCCGAGCCTACGTGATTCAAGATCGGGCATCCGGATCTGCCGCGATCGGCACTTCGGACTGACTGACATCGACCTCGCGGGCAGTACGTCAATGGCTCGACCACCGAGACGACGTCGATCGGCCGGCCGCGCGCGGGTCTGCGCTGATACAGCGTCCGTGCAGTGCTTCCAAGCGATCAAGATGGCCGCGGAGCGCGCCGCTGGTAACAGCAGGCGTAGGGGTGCCAGCTCGCCATCAGCCGGCGGTCTCTGGTCCGGTCCGAGCCCGTATGGCGGAGCAGGCTGGGAGCAGCCCTGTGCCCTGAACGGCTTTGAACTGCACCCAGAAGCGTCGTACGACGCTCAACTGCGCCAACTCCTAGCTGCGGTTCCTCGTTCTCGCAGTCGTGCGCCGGCTGACCTCGTGTGCGCCATCGGCGGTGATGCATAGGGCAGCAGGACGAGTCGCCCTCCGCAGCCAGCTCACAGCCGCCTGCCGGCAGCCAGCAGCCGGCAGGCGGGCTGCGGGCCTTCGGCGACGACCACCGGGGTAATCCAGGCTGAGATCGGCGCGCTTTGCGCTGCTGCCTCCACTGGCGCGCGTGCCCGGCCGGGCAGGATCCGAGCAGGTCGCAACCGAGTCGGGCCTGCGTGTTGGCACAGGTCCCGCGTTGACTTAACCGCAGGAAGTCTCCCGTTCAAGTTGCGCGGGGAACTTACGGGCACCGAGGTAACGATCGTAGTAGGTAACCGTCTGATAAGCGACCGGAGCAAACTCGACTGGCGAGTCCGCCGTGAGGAGAGATGCATTGATCTCCTCCGATACGCCGTCGTACTTGACCCAGGCGCCGACCGGGTCGCCGAACAACACGCCCCCGACGTACCACCTTTTCGTTTCTGTGACGGCGGCGTCGAGTGTGATCGCGATGGTCGAGCAGGGCGGCACCACCGATATGGCGAAGTACTCACGGTCGACGCGGCGCCGTTCGGCGAGCGGCGGACCGCCGATGATGAAGTTCAACAGACTCACGTAACGCAGCGGTGCTGCCGACCGGTTCTGCAGGTGAGTGACGACCGTTCCGTCTTCGCCCCTTTCATCCCAGTATGCCACCAGGTTTGCGTTGCGCCTGCGGTCCTGTTCCCGCTGCTCGCTGGCAAAGTCCTGCTGCTCCTCGATGACCTGCTGCTGGCTGGTGAACGCGCGGTACGCCACGAATGCGCCTGCACCCGCCACTACGAGGGCCAGCGCGCTCATCGCCGCCTGGACCCGGAGGATCCGCAGTTCTGCACGGTGATACCGGTCGCCATTAGTGTCCGCCACCTCGGCGTTCTCCTCGCACCCTTGTTTATGTTCATGCACGTGCCAGGGTAGGCGGCAGGGCCGGCCAACTGAGTTTGAAGCAACGGTGACGGTCGAGGCAGGGGCGTCGATAGCGGTCGGCTGCTCCTCCGTCGCAGGCTTGGCTTCACGATTGGGCGCCGCGGCGGCGAGACCGCCCTCAACTGCCAGACCCCGTGTGGAAAGCTCCCGCATGATGCGTCGGAGGGTCCAAGCAGTTGCTAGGGCTGCGCCACCAATTGCCATAGCCTTCGTCAGCCTGCGGCCTACTCGTTGCACCGCGTGACTATATGCCGCGCCAGCTCAACCATCATCGCGTCATCAGCGTCGGCACTGCCCGTGAGCGTCAGGGTGCGGTGCAGAGCGCACTTCGCCGCCAGCCGCACGATGGGCTGCCGCTCCGCTACACCACCGCTGCGTCGCCCCGAGGTGATCATTGATGCGGTCGGGGCGACACTCGCCGGGGTCGTCGCGGCGTTGGAGGTGTACCGCTGGACTCACACCGGTGGCCATTGCGACGGTGGGGTGTACACCCCACCACCGTGTGACCGCGACCGGTTGGGGTGTCAGGTAGCGGTCAGGCACCTACTCCCCATCGCGGTTGTCCCCGATCCTGTCCGTATGGATCCGGCCCAAGCGTGCGCGAGCCATGGGTGGAGCATCATCACCTCGGCCTCGACCAACTCCCAATTCGCAGGGGTCCTCGCCGGTTTCGTGTTCACTGGCATCGTGATGCTGTTCGCCATGCGGGGTGGCCGATACACCCAGGCGCTAGCGGTACTGAGCCCGACCTTCATCGTGCTCGGCTTCGACAGCTACCTTTTCAGCCACGTCACTGGCAGCGGAAACGACGGCGAATGCGCTCGGGTCTGGACCGACGGAATGTTCGCCAGCGGCATGCTTGGCGTCGGTGCCGCCGGCGTCGTATCCAGCATTTGCTGGCTGCTGGCAGCCCATCTCGACACCCACGCCAAGCAACCACAGCTAGCAGACGGCACAGGCCAGACGAACACGGACCAGCGGTCCGAACTGGGCCAGCCGGACCCCGCGATCGTCAACCTGCCGCGCATCGCGGCCGGGATGATCTACGGCGTGACAGTCGGGATCTGCCTGCTGCTGGCGATGACGGCAGACCGGTACCTGCGACTTGTCTCAGACGACGCGCCTCGAATGCTCTGGCTGTGGATCGTATGGGCCGTGCCAGTGGCGGTCCTGTTGGGCCTCGCTGTCCTGGTCCTCGCCCGGTGGCGCCGACGCGCGCGGCGTCAGCACGCGGCCGAGAACAAGACGCGGACCTCGCGCGTTCGGTCGCTGACGTTCGTGGTGTACGGGATGCTCGCCTACGGCCTGCTGACCCCGGTACTGGCCGGTGTTATCGCGAGCGTAGGCGATCACTGGTGGCAAGATCCCGGTCCGCAGATCGTGATGCCTGCGGTCCTCGTCGAGTTGGTGTTCGCCACGCTGCTGCTCGTCGCGCTTGTCCTCGCGGCACCGCCAATGCCGCCGCCTGCGGCTCGCCGACACGAACCGAATGGCTCGCACGACGGAATCGGCGTTCCCGTACCGACCCAACCGGACCCCGTCGACGCGGAGGTCGGCGGTGCCGTCGACGACCATTCGGGACCACGCGCACAGACCCAGACTGCGTAAGACAGGCACGAGAGGGCTCGACGCCGGGCGGCCGGGAGCAGGGCATCTGAGCCACATCTACCGCATCGGCGACGGCAGCTCTCACCTGCACGTCTGGTTCCTCGCCCGGCCGGAGGGGCCAAGCGCGCAGCTCTACGGATCCTGGCTGGTCGTCTGGGACGACCTCCAGCCGGAGTATCCCGCAGAGGCGGACGCGGCTATTGCGGCTGATGCCCCGGTCGCCTCGTATCGTGTCCCAGCCACGGCGAGTTGCCCGTTAACACCTGGGCCCAGTCGCGCCAGTCCTCCAAGCCGGCACGGCAGCCCGGCATCACCACCGTCCCGATACGCTGCCGCGAACCCGCAGGCCCCTGGCAGCAATGAGAAAGTCTTCAGCCAGCAGCAGTCACGACCTCATCGCGGCCGCCAGGAGGCTGAATCTCAAGCCGACCGGCGAGCGCGGCCACGATCGGCCCCGTTCATCGCCGCAGCCGGCGTTGAGCACCAACAACCCACCGCGATGTCATCCATCGGTCGGTTATACCGACGAGCTTCGTTCTCGGCAAAAGAACCTCACGATCTGGTGAGCGTTGGCCATCAGTTGATGTCAGGGCGCTGCGCGAGCGGGTCACATGTGAGATGGCAGGGGCAGCATCCGGCGGGCGGTTCAGGTGCCGTTCGATGCATCGCAGTACGTCGTCGGCGACGATTGGGCCTACCGGACTCGGGACACGGCGCCGTCGGAGCGCGTGCGCATCAAGGCTGTCACGCCGAAGACGGCCAGTGCGAGCATCGAGGTGGAGTCGCGAAGCTGACCCACGAGATATCGCTTAGCCAACGGTCTGAGCGTCGCCGGGGCGCCAACTGCCGCCGACCTGCTGCAGTCCACGTCGGTCTAAGCGAGGAGGACGAACGTCGGCACAGCGATGAGGATGCCGGCGACGGCGCCCGCGACAACCTGACTAACCGTGTGATCACCCAGCCGTACACGAGACCAACCCACCAGCGCGACGATCGCCAGCGATGGGATGAGCGCCAGCCCGAACACGATGATCAGTACGGACATCGACCCGCTGGCTACCGCAGAGTGGGCACTGAGCTTCCACACCTGGTTGATCGCGGTGACGATGAGCAGCACCGCGAACATCACCACGACCATCGCGATCAGCGGGCGAGGCGCACCCGCGACGACGAGCACGGCGAGACCAACAAGGACGGACAACAATCCGTAGACCAAGGGCATGCGACGCTGCTCGCGTACGCCGATGTGGTGGTCGGTGAGTCGTCCCCGTCGTACGCCAAGCCAGATGACGCCGTACGGGACAACGGAGCCGAACAGTATGGCGAGCAGTGCCCAGCCGAGGCCGGTCAATACCGCAGGAGCGGTGCTGTGCAGGGCGATGACCAACGGCATCACGGCCGCGAAAACTGCCGGTGCACATACTTCGGTGACGACCCGCGCCGCTCGCGAGGCTCTGTCGGCTGGCAGGTCAACGACTGCGGACACGATGAAGTTCTACCTCTCGGACGACTGCGGGGTGATAGGGGAGGTTACTGATTCGACGTGCGCGACGATCCTGTCGGCCAGCGGCGATGAGATCGCCCGTGCCACCAGGGCAAGCCAGGTCACCTGGTCAGCGGCTGCGAGGTCAGCAGTGGCCGAATGACGGAGCGGACCCAGCGGCAGTGCGGGGGCCGCGTCGGCCTCGCTGGAGGGGGGTGCGCCATGAAGCCGGGATGCTAGTGCCGCACGGATGATGACGGCCTCCACCAGGGCGGTCTGCTGCTCACCGAGGAGGCCGCTCTCCTGCGCAGCGTCATGTGCTACCCCAGCGACTGCCGTTGACATCCAGGGCCGCAGGGTGGCGTAGCCGTCGAGAATCTCCACGGTGATCCTGACCCGTCGCATGGAGGCGTTCCGGGCGATCGATAGAGCGCCGCGTACACAAGACGGCGGCGGTAGTAGCGCGATCTCGGGCAACACGGCATGGATCCGCGCCCACAACGGGTACAGCCGGTAGTAGTCCCGAAATGCTGCGACCCCGACCCACAGCCGGTCTAACCCCACGCGAGGACCCCAGGAAGGGATCGTCGATCCGATCAGGACCAGCAGAATCGACGTGCTGAACGTCAGTACTACCACTGCGTCCGTGATCAGTGCCCAGCCTGGAGACCTGTTTCCCATGCCAACGGCCACGAGCTTGGCGACCACATATGCGAGGCCCCACAGAGAGCCAGCCGTGATCATCCGGAGGCCGAAGCGCAAGAGCGGACGGTGGGCGATGCTGGCGTAGCGGTTCGCCAGAACCACTACTTGTGTCAGTGACCAGCCGAGGTACGCCAGATACACGAACAGGTACGTCAGGTGCACGAAGTGGAAGGGCGGGTGGAAGGGCTCGCCGGAGTAATCGTTGGCACGTACCCGCGGATTGGAGGGACTGACTTCCGTGGGCGTCACGACAAACATTATGATCATGACGGCGATAGTTAGGGCCAGAGTAATGGTCAGCCGTCGCACCCGTCGTTGGGTGCTGATGTCGCCGCTGGTCATGTAGAGCAGGAATGCTTGTGCCGCGGTGGCGCACACGAGCGAGAGACAGTTCGACGTCAGTCGAGTGATGTCTGGGATCCCGAACAGTTGGTCGACCGTTGGCATGAGCGGCTGCAGGGTCATTGAGACGGTGATCGTGATTAGGGCAAGGCACAGTGCGCGAAGAGGGCGGTTGCTTCGGTCCCGTGCCAAGTCGCGCAATTTGTAGAGGCTCATACCCCAGCAGATGAGCGTCACGGCGATCATGATGCCGCGAGCGAGGCTCAACATCAGGCAACCCGGCCTTCCAGCGTCGCCACCAGCCTGGCGGAGACTCGGGGATCGGCCGGCGCGGAGGTCGGAATCGTGGACCATGATTCGGCGCGTTGCACAACTACCGTCCCGAAGACCTCTGCACGGCGCTCGATCGGCTCGTCATAGGTAAGCCGCGCCAGTGCGATCTCGGGCACAGACGGATCCACCGACGGCATGAGCATGGCCGCGAGACATTCGAGGTCGCTAGGGGTGGCGATGTTGTCGAACATCATGTGGCCGTATTCGTGGCCGATGATGAGGCTCTGCCGCACCTTGCTGGCGTTGGCATCGTAGAAGACGTAGTCGGCAAACTCGCCTGCCACCCAGAGGCCATGAGGTGCAAGGGCCGGCAGGTGTCGGGGGATGAGGTGCACCTGTCGTTGACGGCGGCACTCGATCCGGTCGTGAAGCTGCGCGAAGGTAAAAGTGGAGGACAGATCGAGCGCGGAGAGAAGCTGCGTCGCTTGATGCCGCAGGTGGCTCACACTGCTATCGCGATGACGTCGCATCGATTTCCCTGATCATCGGGATCCGGCATGAAATGGCTCGGTGGCGAGGTGTCGGCGGTCTCACTGCCCTGCCCTGCCTGGCTGGTACTCGAGAACAGTGGATAGCTGCTCCAGCAAGAGTGTGTGGGCCTCTGGAGGTCGTTTTGGCATCAGCCAGCCGTCGCTCAGTTCCAGCAGGCGGGTCGCGAACACCTCGGCCTCGTGTTCCTCGTGTTGCGTGTAGACAACGCGCTTGAGACTTCGCCGCAGGCTGGCCATGTCGGCTGCACGGAGCGCGTTCCTGATGTCGCGTGCGACAGCTGGGCGACCGATGTGATCGAAGACCATATGACCGATGCCGTGCAGGACGAGATGGTCGCGGTGGAGGCGAGGTGGGGCCGATCCGATCAGGATGTGATCTGTCGTCGCACCTCGGCACCACATGGCGCGAGCGTCTGCCTGGCGCGTCTGGACAACTCGTACGATCAGCGGTCGGCCCCGGGCCCGCTGCAGCTCCGCGCAGAAGTCGTCCACGGTGAAGGGCAGTGAGATCGAGAGGCTGCGCAAGATCCCGTCGCATCGACGAATCTGATGCTTGTACCGCGCTGCAGTCCGATCGTCGTACCACCACCAGCTTTGCAGCCGTACGCAGCCGGCGGTGACCGGCGGTCGGTATCTTGATCGTTTAGAGGCGTCGGTCATCACTGGCGCTGCCGATCGGTGCTCTCCAACCGGCCGCGGGCGGCTGCCTCCAGCCGCTGTACCTGCTCGATCATTGCGACAACTGCCGCATGTCCCTCAGGCGATAGCCGCGCGTCTACCAGGCGCATGGCCACCTGCTTGATGTGGGGATCGGCCAAGGCCTGTGCGAGTGGGTGCTCGTGTTGATCCTCTGAGGCCTCAGCAAAAAAGGTGGGCGGCTGCCCAAAGAAGGCTGCAATGGCGTCAACAACCGAGCGTCGCGGGTCGGGCGATCGACCCTGCCGGAGGTTGCTCAGGTGGGTGTGGGAGATCTTGCAACCTCGCCGTGTTAGCTCGTTCGCAACGTAACGGACGCTGTAGGGCTTCCCTGCAGGGTCCGTGACGTGGAGAAATAGCCAGTCGAGTCGCTTGGCGAACGTCTCGCCGGCTGAATCGTTGGCCTCGACCATCGGGACTCCTTGCGACTTGGAACACAAGGTTTACACGACGGCCCTCGATGGAATCAAGCATTGACATGACTGCGCACTGTATGCGTAGCATTACAGCCTCTGGCAGCGGGTGTGGCCACGGGGGCTGAAGTGTCATCACCCGCTGCCAGAGCACTCCACCACGGTGGCTGCAGCGCCATTACGACCTGCCGTACTCGACCGCGAACTGGCTGCAGTGATCTCTATGCCGACCTGCGACGGAGCTCGCCTCGCAGACGGCGGCATGGCCATGGCTGGACACCTAGTCAAAGGGGGATGTGTCGTTGTATCAGATCCAACTGATCACGAGCCGGGCCACCGTTGCAGCTCTGGCAATTGCCCTCACCTTGAACTTGGCCGCCTGTACGGCGGGCGACGACGGTGCCCAACCGGGTGCAGGACCAGCCAGTTCGCTATCGGCTCCAAGCGTCGACGCGGAGGACTCTCGTGCGAGAGCATCCACACTGGCCGCGTACCAAGACTACGTCCGGGCCTATGTCACCGCGTCAAACGAGGGCGACTACAACGTACGACTCGACAAGTTCGTCGCCGATCCGGCGCTGCTGACGGTGCGTCAGGACCTGCTGATCAAGTATCAGCAAGGATTCGTAACGAAGGGTGAGCCCACCTCGACGCCCAAGGTGAGCAAGGTCGATACGAGCCGACGACCCTTCACCGCCGAGGTCGAGGACTGCTTCGACACCGGCAGGTGGGACGTGGTGTCCAAGAAGACCGGCAAGTCGGTGCGGACCACGAGACAAGCAACGCGGTATGTCGTGATCGCGAAGGCTGAGCTCTTCGACGACGGCCAGTGGCGGATTCGCGAGGTCAATGCCCAGCGGGAGAGGCCATGCTGAGTCGAGGGGCGCGCATGATCGCGGCTCTGGTCCTGGCGGTCGGCAGCGGCGGTCTTCTCGCGCCGAGAACGGCGTACGCCGACTACGAGCACTGCGACGCCTTGGGCAACTGCTACTGGATCGTCGAGAAACCCGGTGCCGGGGGCGGCGGAAACGACGACGGGGGCGACAACGGCGGAGGCGGCGCTGGTCGGGGCTGCAGCTACGACGGGCAGACCGTGCCGTGTGTCGTCGACGCGCTGGGCGTCTGGGATGGATCCTGCTACGTCAGGCGAGTCCCCCCGCCGCCGGGAGGTCGGGCCGATGGCTACTGGAGCATCCGCACGTGCGGCGTCTACGGCGGCGTCGCCTCGCAGACGCCTGCGACCTGGTCGCCGGATCCACCAGCCGGAATCTTGCCGTCGTACCAGGAGCTCGCGCAACGAGCCATCGCCGAGATGAACCTTGACGGTCCGAGCATCGGAATCGCTCCGCAGACTGACGGCGCCGGGCTGGTTGGTCTGCCGATCTGGCTCTGGAACAGGGTCAGTCCCAACACCTGGGGACCAGTTACGCGGACGGCAGCAGTGCCGGGCCGATCGGTCACCGCCACCGCCCAGGCGCAAAAGATCGTCTGGAGCATGGGCGACGGCAACTCCGTCACCTGCACCAAGCCGGGCACCCCGTATCGACCTTCGTATGGCAATAGGAGATCGCCGGACTGCGGATACGACGGTTACTCCCAGCCGAGCAGCACTCGGCCCGGAGGCCGGTACAGCGTCACGGCCACCACCTCGTGGCTGGTCACCTGGAGCGGCGGAGGCGGCAACAGCGGCTCCCAGACCGTCGACCTGTCCTCCACCGCCACGATCGACATCGACGAACTGCAGGTGATCACCTCATGACCAGCGCACCGGTCAAGTCTTCCCGTGCTGCCTCGCCCGCAGCCACCTCGTACGCCGTTCCCCGCGTCGCGCCGCAACGCCGCTGGCGGCCGGCACTCATCTGGCTGGCGGTGGCATTGGTCGCCGCGGGCGGGCTGATTGCCGCAGCGGTATTGCGCAAGGTCGGCACCACCGCCGAGTACCTGGCCGTGACCAGCACGGTCGAGATGGGCGCCACCATCGACCGGTCAGATCTGAGCACGGTACGCATCACCGCCGATCCGGCCCTCAAGCCGATCAGGGCCAGTGCTGCCGATGAGGTCATCGGGAAGTTCGCGGCGGTCGCGTTGGTGCCCGGCACCTTGCTGACCCGGGCGCAGCTCACCGAGTCCGCCGTACCCGGTCGGGGTGAACAGCTGGTGGGACTCAGCCTGCCGCAGGAACGGATGCCCACCGAGAGAGTCAAGCCCGGCGCTCACCTACTGCTCGTCGTCACCAGCGACGACGGTCCGGTCCCGAACCAACAGCAGACGACGGCCGCGCCGATCAGCATCAGGGCCAGCGTGGTGGACGTGCGAGCAGGAGCCAAGGAGGGGACCACGCTCCTCAACGTCGCAGTCGCCGATCGCGACGGGCCACTCGTTGCTTCCCGCGCAGCGGCCGGCCGTGTCGTCGTCGCCTTGACCACGGCGCGCTGACGTGGCAATCATCGCGATGGTCTCGGCCAAGGGTTCGCCCGGCGTTACCACCACCGCGTTGGCGTGCGCCTTGTCCTGGCATAGGCGCACGGTGTTAGCCGAATGCGACCCGGCTGGCGGCAGCGTCCTGAGCGGCTATCTGTCCAGACTTGAGATCCCGCCTATCGGCCTCCTGCCGCTGGCCGCGGCGGCGCTTCGCGACGAACTCGCCGACACCTTCGCCCACCAGCTCGTCGACCTCGACGCGACGAACCCAGGTCAGCGGCTCGTGCTACCGGGTATCAACGACACGATCCAGGCGGGCACGATCCGGCCGACCTGGGAGCCGCTGACCGCCTTCTTCAGTCAGTTGGAGCGCCACGAGCCCGGCTACGACGTCATCGCCGACTGCGGCCGACTCACCACCAGCGCACCGCCCTGGCCACTGCTGATCCGCGCCGACCTGTTGCTGCTGGTGGTCCGCGCGAGCACCCTGCGCACCATCGCGCCAGCCGTCGGCACGGCAGACATGCTTCGGCGGGAACTTACCCAGTACGGCCAAGGGCCGGGAGCCCTTGCCTTGGTGCTGATTGGTGATGGTCCCTACGGCCGGCGCGACATCGAACAGCGGCTGCAGCTACCCGCGCTGTTTGAGCTCCCCGACGACCGGCGTACAGCCGAGGTGTTGAGCGACGGTGGCGGACGGTTGCGAGGCACCGAGCGCCTGCTCCGGGCCGTCGCCAGTGCAGAGCCGGCGGTACGCGACACAATCGCGCGGCGGCGCGCCCACTTGGCACCTACGTCATCGGAGGGAATTAGCCGTGCCTGACGAGCGCCCACCCAGCGGCTGGTCGGCTGCGGGCGACCGCTTTGGACCGAACAGTCACCGCTGGCCGTCGAACGGCACTCCGGCAGGGTTCAGACCGCGACCCGAGACGTCCGCCGCGGCTGCCCAACAGCCTGCGCCGGTGAGCATCGACTACGCGGCGGTACGGCTGCTGCGCGCCCGAGTGAGCACAGAGCTGACCGTTGCACTTCGGGAGACACCCAACGTCTCCACTGCCCACCGGCACGCCGAAGCGGAGCGCATCGCCGCTCGACTGGTACGCGATCACGTTGACGCGCTGCACCAAGCCGGGCAGCCGGTTTCGCAGGCGGAGGAACACGCACTGCTCGACGCGGTCGCTGCCGACATGTTCGGCCTCGGGCGCCTACAGCAGCTGCTCGATCGCCCAGACATCGTCAACATCCACATCCTCGGCTGCGACAACGTACGAATCGAGCACGACGACGGACGAATCAGTGTCGGCGAGCCAGTCGCCGAGAGCGACAAAGAACTCGTCGACATGTTCCAGGTTCTTGCAATGCGCGCCGGCGCGACCGAGCGTTCGCTGTCCTCCACCAAGCCATGGCTGGACATGCAACTGCCGGACGGGAGCCGCCTCACCGTACTCATGCAGGTGTCGGTGCGTCCGTACGCGGCGATCCGCCGCCACACCCTGATGGACGTCAGCCTGGAGGATCTCCGCGATCGGTACGGCGCCATGGATGACCTGATCTGCCAGTTCCTCAAGGCGGCTATGGCCGCCGGGCTCAACATCATGGTGGCCGGACTGGCCGATGCCGGCAAAACCACCTTGCTGCGAGGGCTGGCCCGCGAAATCCCTGACCGGGAGCAGTTCGTCACCCTGGAAGAGTCCCGCGAGCTCGGCCTGCACGCCACCGGCCGGCACCGGTGGGCGATGAGCCTCGAGTCCCGGGAAGGCCATGGCTCCCGCGGCGCCGACGGTCGACCCGCCGGCGAGGTGACGATCATGGACATGATTCCGCTGACCCTTCGGATGTCCGTGCAGCGGATCATCGTCGGTGAGGTCCGGTCCCGCGAGATCGTGCCGATGCTGCAAGCCATGGCCACCAGTAAGGGGTCACTTTGCACCATCCACGCCCGGCACCCGCGCGCCGTGATGGACCGTGTCATCGAGTTGGCATTGCAGCACGGACCCGAGATGACCGCCGAACTGGCACGGCGGATGGCCGCAGGCGCGATTGACCTGATCGTTTACGTCAGCGTCGAGGACGAGACCAAGCTTGGCGGGCGCAAGCACCGCTACATCTCCGAAGTCCTTGAGGTCGGCGGAATGAGCGGCGACCAGCTCGTCACCACCCAGGTCTTCGGTCCCGGGCCGGACGGACGGGCCGTACCCCGGCACCTACCGGAGCGGCTGCTTGAACCCCTGCTGCGTGTCGGCTACGACCCGCGCCAGCTCAGCCCCTACATCCAGCAGGGAGAGCACAACCACGGCGCGTGGACGGCGGGACTCGACACCCTGCCGAGGCGCCCATGAGCCTGCTCGACCTCGCCGCGGTGCTGGCGGGCATGCTGGCCGTCGCCGGTGCGGTCGTCGGTGTTCTGGGTGTTGTGGGGACGACACGCCCGCCAAGTCCTCCGTCGGCGCTGCACCAGCGGGCCCGACACTGGTGGGCCGGGCCCGGACGCACGCGTCGGGAGCAACGCGTGCACCAGCTCAAAGTTAGTACGGCGATTGGTGCCGGCGCCCTCACCTGGCTGCTGACCGGTTGGCCTGCCGCCGGTGTGATCATCGGCATCGCTGTCCCCGGCATACCGTGGCTGTTCGCCGCCGGCCGCGCGGAGAAGCAGGCGATCGGCCGGCTCGAGGCCGTGGAAGCCTGGACTCGCCGCCTGTCCGACATCGTCGCCCGGGGAATCGGCCTGCAGCAGGCCGTCGTCGCCACCGCTGCGACGGCGCCACAACTCATCGAGCAGCAGGTCCGCGACTTGGCGGCGCGTCTGCAAGGCAGCGCCGACCCGACCGTCGCCCTGCAGCAGATGGCCGACGACCTCGACGACTACACCGCCGATCAGGTCATCGCCCCGCTCATGCTGCACGTCACCGACCGCGGCGAGGGGCTGCACGAGGTGCTGACCGGAATCAGTCGATCCATCGCTGCGGAGATCGAGATGCGATCGACGGTGGATGCAAAACGCGAAGGCCCACGCTTCGCCGTCCGATTTCTGACCGGCATGACCATCCTGTTGCTGGCGTACGGCGTCATCAACCCGCACTATCTGCGGCCGTACGGCAGTGTGCTCGGGCAGCTCGTGTTGCTGTTCCTCGCGGGTCTCTACATCGTGCTCATGGCATCGGTACGCAAGCTCAGCCTGCCGCCCAGGCGGGAGCGCCTTCTGCCCCCGGCTGAAGCGCAGACCTGGACGGCAGCATGACCAACAGCTACCTCACCGCCATGATCCTCGCCGGCACGATGGTCGGGCTGGGCGTGTTCCTGCTGGTCGTACAAATGCTTCCGGCTCCGCCTGCGCTGGGGCCCGCGCTTCGGCGGCTTCATCCGTTGAGCGCCGGAAGCAACACCCCGGCAGGCATCAGCTGGCTCCGCCGGCGGTTCACGGTCCCGTACGCCGACCTGCGGCTGCTGGACCGCAGCACGGATCAGTACTTCCTCACCCTGGGTTTGACGGCGTTGTTCTGCCTCATCCTTCCCGCCCTGATCACCGTCGCGGTTGCGGTGCTGTCCCTGCGAGTCTCCGTGTTCATCCCTGCGGGCGTGACCGTCGCCGCCGCTCTGGCCGGCGCGGTGCTGGCCCACCGTGAAGTCGTGTCCAAGGCCGCGGTCGCACGAGCGGAATTCACCCGGGCCATGTGCACCTACCTGGACCTCGCCGCACACCAGGTCCTTGGTGGCCATGGTCCCGTGGAGTCGCTGGACCGAGCCGCGAGCGTCTGCCACGGCTGGGTCTTCGTCCGCATCCGGGAAGCCTTGCTCAGTGCCCAGCTGCAACTGCGACCACCGTGGGACGAACTGAAGGCACTCGCCCGCGACATCGAGGTCGTTGAGCTGGGCGATCTGGCGGACATCATGCGTACCGCCGGTAGCGAAGGCGCGAATGTCCACCAGACGCTCCGCGCGCGAGCTGACTCGATGCGCGACCGGATACGCACCGAGGCCCTCGCGCAGGCCGAGCTGCGTACCAACAAGCTCGACGTTCCCGCTGCTGCCTTGATCCTCGTGCTCCTCGTCCTCATCGGCTACCCGTTCATGGCCCGTCTGTTCGTCCGCTGACCCGGCACCATCCCTCAAGGAAAGGAGACCGCCATGCTCACCATCCACGGCGTCACCGCCTACCTGGCGACGCGCTGGCAGGAGATGACCGATCCGGCCCAGGCCGACCGTGGTGACAGCCCAGTCGGTACGGCGGTCATCACCGCGATCCTCGTTGCTGGCGCTGTAGTCGTCGCGGGAGCGATCGTGGCTGTGGCCAACGGCTGGGTCGCCCTGATCCCGACCCAGCCATGACCCCGACACGGATCACCGTCTGCCCGCGTCTTATCCGAGGCGGGCGGACGGACCATCAGCTCAGTGATCGCGGCAGCTCACCGGTGGAGTTCGCCATCATCGCGCTGCCGATGATCCTGTTGACCTTCGCCATCATTCAGACCGGGCTGGTCTTCTTCGCTCAGTCGATCGCGCTCGGTGCCGCTACGCAGGGGGTCAACGCCGCCAGGGGCTACCAGTCTTCGGCCGCAGCCGGAGAGACGCGGGCTGGCAACTTCCTGGCGGCGGCCGGCGTAGGCCTGGAGGACCAACAGGTCGTCGTCACCCGATCCGAGAAAGAGGCGCACGTTACCGTTACCGGCCAAGCGATCACGGTGTTACCCGGGCTGAGCTGGACCGTCAGCAAATCCGCCCATGGACCCGTCGAGCGGGCCACAACGCCATGAGTACCCTGCGGACCCACGGTGAACGCGGCTCGGCGAGCATCGAGATGGCCGTGGTGGCACCGGCCGTTCTGGCTCTTCTCGCCGGCGTTGTCATCGGCGGAAGGGTCAACCTCGCTCGGCAGGCGCTCGAAGCCGCTGCCTACGATGCGGCCCGCACCGCATCCCTGGCCCGTAGCGCGAGTCAGGCCCAGACGCAGGCGCTGGGTGCGGCCGCCTCCACGCTCAACGCTCAGGGCCTGAGCTGCGGCGACCTGAGCGTCACGGTCTCCACCGCAGGATTCGGCATTGCCGTCGGCCAACCCGCCACCGTTACCGCCACCGTCAGTTGCACCGCTGCGTTCTCGGACGTCGCGCTACCTGGCCTGCCCGGCAGCGCGGCGCTGACCGCCTCTTTCACGAGCCCGCTGGATACGTATCGGAGCAGAGCTCCCGGGGCCGGGGTTACTGAAGCAAATTCTCGAGCGATGCCTAGTGGCGGGTGATGGGCGTGCAGGTCGGGCTTGGCTCTCAACACTCTGGCGCTGAAGACACTCGTGGTAGTTCCGGCCCGGCCTCGAACAGCATCGGGGCGCGGCTGCGTGCCGACGATGGTCGAGTCACCATCTGGTTCGCAGTCCTCACACCGGCCTTCCTCGCTCTGCTCGGCCTCGTCGTCGACGGGGGAGCCAAGGTGCGCGCATACCAACGCGCGGACAACATCGCAGCTGAAGCGGCCCGGGCGGGCGGACAGGCGATCAGGGCGGGTCAGGCCATCGAGGGTGGTGCCAAGGAGATCGACGCCTCCATGGCCTCAGCCGCCGTCCAGGCGTACCTGGACGACCTCGACGGGGTGGCGGGCAGCGTCACCGTAGACGGCTCTCAACAGCTCACCGTCACGGTCACTGTCACCTACAACCCAATTCTGCTCGACCTCTTCGGCGGGGGAGCCGGCACGACGGCGACCGGTCGGGCGACGGCGACCCTGATCGCGCAGTAGCAGCCGGGAAGGAGCAAACCGTGGCCGCACCAACGACTGGCCGTGGCAGGCAGGCGATCGACGGCATCGGCGCCCTCGTTGTGGTCGCTGTGATCGTCGCTTTGCCTGCCCTCCTCATCTGGGCTGCCGGCAATCCACTGCCAGCCTTGGCCGAGTGGCTTTCGGACGTCGTCGCTGATCCCCCTGCCGCCCTCGCCGAAACCTGGCAGGCGGCCAGCAGGAGGGACGACGGAGGCCTGTTTCTGCAGACGCTGGCGCTGGCCGGCTGGGTCGCCATCCTTCTGGCGGCGTGGACGTGGGTCACCTTCGTGGTCGCTCTGATCACCGAGACGATCGCCCAACTGCAAGGACGACGCACTGGGCGCGTCCCACGTAACGCCGCCCGGATCCCCGGTGGTCGGCTGCAACAGCGTGCTGCTGCGGCGTTGGTTGCTGCCGTCCTTGGTGCGATGGCCACGCCCGCCCTCGCCTCCGCCTCATCAGTGCCCGCGGCCGTTGCCAGTTCCACCATGACCGTATCGAAAGCCACGACGACAGAACCGTCCGCACTCAGCGCGCCGGCCGCGAACCGTGCCGCCGACCGCTACCTCGAGCATCCAGTAAAACGGGGCGAGAGCCTCCTGGATATCGCCGAGGCGTACCACGTGCCCTGGCAGCGCCTTGCGGAAGTAAACCAGGGCCGCACGCAACCGGATGGCCGGCGCCTTCAGCCCGGCAACACCCGTGTGTACGCGGGCTGGACGCTGCGAATTCCGGTGGACGCCTCGTTGGCTGCAACAACCACGATGCAGGCGACACCAGTGGAAACAGCCGGGTCGATGGTCTACGAAGTGGCGCGCGGTGACTGGCTGGCGGGTATCGCTCAACGCTTCCTCGGTGACACCGACCGCTACGCCGAGATCGCAGCGCTCAACCCCGATCTTGAACGACGTGACCACCGATTCCCGAACCACATCGAGCGCGGCTGGCGGGTCATCCTGCCCCGCGATGCCCGCGACCGCGGCTCTGCCGACCATGCCCAGGGCCAGCTCCTGGCCGACGAAGGCACCCAGCCAGCTCCGAGCGCTCCGAAAGCCGAAGGCCAGCCAGACAAACCTCCCCCACCAGACGTCGGCGGGAACCAGCCGAGCGCGACCCCACGAGCGCCGGCTCCCTCGGCGCCACCTCCCGCTCCGGCAGCGCCCCCGCCCACAGCAGCCATCCCATCACCAGCAGGGACGGCCGCGTACCCCGCGGAGTCGAATGATCGGCCCACACCACCGGCCGAGGATGGCGACGCCGACGAGACGGTCGTTCTGGGAACGCTGGCCGGCGCAGGGTTGCTCTCGGCGCTGCTACTCGCCGCTGTGCTACGTCGCCGACACCGCCAACGACAGCACCGTCAGCCGGGCCGCCGGCTACCGCAGCCACGCGGTGGCGCCACGGAACGAGCTCTCCGCGTGGCCGAGCAACCCGCCGACGTCGAGCGGCTCGATCTCGCCCTACGCAGCCTCGCCGCAGCGCTGGCTGAGCGCGAACGGCCCTTGCCGGACATCGCCGCCGCCTGGATCGTCGACAGCGAGGTCACGGTGGTGCTGAGCGAGTCCGACCCAGCACCGCCCGTCCCGTGGATCGTCGACCACAGGAACTGGACGCTGCCGGGCGACGCCATCATCCCGCCCCTCTCCGAGCAGCTTGCCCCGTTGCCTACTCTCGTCGCCGTCGGCTCGCAGCCCGGACGCCACCTGCTGATCGACCTCGAACGTCTCGGCAGCCTCACCATCGCTGGTGATAGCGAACGCACCCTCGCCCTCCTCCGCTACGTTGCCTGCGAGTTGGCCTGCAACGCCTGGTCCGACGAAGTCGAGGTCATCGTCACCGGCTTTCCTGTACCGGAGACCGAGCTGCTCGTCGCCCTCAATCCGGACCGGATACGCGCGGCCTCGTCGGTCGGTGAGGCGGTCACACGGCTTCGGCGCCGTGCCGCAGCCGTGGCCGCCGCCTTACGCGCCAGCGACGCAGCCGACACGTTCGCCGGTCGCATTCTCGACGTCGGTGAAGCCTGGGCACCACAGGTGTTACTCGTCGCCGATCCGGACGCGGACGACCTTGACGTACTCGATGGGTTCGGGAAGGAGCTGCAAGACGCCGGACGATGCGCTGTCGCAGTCGTCAGGACCACCAAAGCCGTCACCGCCGCCGGCCCGCACACCGCGATCATTGACGAGGACGGCCTACTGCACCTGGCCCTCCCGTTCCTGCTCGTCAACGGCGTCGCAGCTGGACTGCCCGTACGAGAGTTGGAACCGCTCGTCGAGATCATGACTCAGGCGCGATCCGTCACGGACGAGCCAACCCCGCAGGCCAATGAGCTGGAACGGTGGGCGGAAGATACCGATGCCGCCGGCTCAGTGCTCGACCGCCTTTTCAGTACGAGCGAGCAGGCCGAGCCGGCGGCGTTGTCATCGGACGGTGCACCGGACGCCACCGGTGAAGCGTCGGTTGCGCCGGACCTCATCGTCTCCGTGCCCCGCATCCAACACGCCCGCGCTGTCGCCACGACCCCACCGCGCGAGGTCACCGCTGCGATCCGCCAGCGCCGCCGCCAAGTCGATCCACAGCTCGACTCTGATCTGCGTGCATGGCGTGAGCAGGACCGGTCTCGGCCCCGGATCGGCATTCTGGGGCAGGTTGTCGTCGACGCGCCCGGACCGGTGCCCGACCAGCGCCGCCGCTTCCACGCGGAACTTATTGTCTATCTCGCCCAGCGCGGCGCTCGTGGAGCCTCCGCAGAGCAGCTCACCGACGCGCTGTGGCCCGATCAGCAGGTCAAGGACGCAAGCCGCCGGGTGGCCATCACCCGTGCACGCCGGTGGCTCGGTGAGGCTGTGGACGGAGCCCCGTGGTTGCCGGAGATGGGGGCCGATCGGCTCTATCGGCTGGCACCGGGCTACCTGCTCGACTGGCACCTGTTTCGTCGACTGCGCAGCCGGGGCGAAAGCCGTGGTCCCGCCGGCGTCAGAGACCTACGAGCCGCGTTGGAACTCGTTCGGGGTGAACCGCTCGAAGGCGCCGACCGCGCGTACGCCACCGGCACCCGCAACCCCTTTACCTGGCTGCCAGAGTCCGATATTTATCCGGGCCACATCGTCTCCGCGGTCGTGGACACCGCCCACGAGCTCGCTGAGCTCTATCTCGACGCGGGCGATCCGGCCGGCGCGCGGTGGGCCGTACAACAAGCGTGGCTGGCTGACCCGGAGCGCGGCGATGACGCGCCCTGGCACGACGTCATGCGCGCCGCACACGCCGACGGCCACACCGCTGAGCTGCGCAATCTCATGGGGGAGTTGATGCGCGTTCGGGAAGCCGAGGTGCCCGAGGATCTAACACCTGTCACCTACGCCCTGCTGCGTGAGCTCATGCCAGACCTGCTCGCCGCGACTAGCGGCACCGGGTAGACCGACGGTATGCGTAAACATGGACGACTCGCAGTGACTATTCGACGACGAGGGATTGAGTGAAATGCCGACATTGAACCAACCTCGCGGGACGGACTACAACGACGCGGCACGGCAGGTAGCGGATCTCCTTGCTCACGATGCCGACGGCATCGCTGCCGCTGGTGCCGTTCAGTTGGCGATCGAGGCGTGGAAGAGCCTCGCCGGGACTGACCTCGCTTGGGATCGCTTCGGCCTGGAGTTGCTCGACATCCGGGCGAGGCTCTATTCGGATCACGATGACGTGGTTGTTGACGCTGAGTCGCCCACCCACGACGACGCTGAGACCCGTCGTGTCGTGGCGGTCTTGCTGGAGCAGCTGGCGCGCCACCACGACCGTCTGGCCGCCGACCATCACGACGACCTGGCTAGCCGGGACCTACACACGGCCGCCGCTCAGCAGCTACGGCGCGCGGTCGCGACCCTGGTATGACGGTTGGCCAGTGGTACGACGAGGCGTACCACTCCTTGCGTAGGGCAGCAGCGCTCATGGGGCGGCGTCCACCGGGTAGTGCCGCCGACGTCAACGCGACCGTCGTTGCCCGATGCGCTGTCTGGGCACAGCTGGCTCGCACCACTGAACTGCTGGCTGGACGCCCGCAACTCGCCGTGTCGAGCCGGGCAGAAGCTTCCACTGTCCTTAGCGGGCAGTGGAAGCCAGCCATCCAGTTGTACTTCGGCCTGCGTGCCGCCGCTGCTGTCGATCGAACGCTCCCGCCTTCTCGCGACACCCCGACTTTGGAGCCGACGCTGTCGCTGCGTCGAGCTGCCGATGCCATCACCGTGATCGGTGACATTCTCGCCAGTCATCTCCCAACGGAGCACCAACCCGGAACGCCGGAAGGGCAGGCGATTCGAGCTGGCGCCGGAGTCCAGTCCGGTCTGGCTGACATAGCGCAACTTGCGCTCAACGCAGTCGCAATCGACATCGCGCTGCCCGGGTGGCTTGATCACACGCACGGCTATCTCGGTGAGATTTACCGGCCGGCCGCGGAAGCGGCCGAGTGGACCAGCGGCAGCGGATTGAGCGCGGTCGCCCGCGAACTGGTCGCACTGGGTAGCGGGCATCCTCGCCTGCGTGGGCTGGACGTCGCCCGTTCTCCCATGTACCCCGTGCCGATGGCCAACAGTGTCGAGGACGCGATCGCGGCCATCAGAGCCGCGCGAACCTGGCTGTGGCAAAACCCAAGGGAGCTGACGGGAGTTCACCTGCAGCTCGGGACTCAACTCGGCCTCGCGATCCATGTGCTCGCCCGCCAGGGTAGGCCGAAAATCACCTCCGAATGGCGGTCGGCGGCGATTGCGGCTGCCGACTTGCGCACGGGCACACCGATGGGGCTAGCCATGGACGCTGGTGGCGAGCTGGCGGAGGCGTTGCGCTGGTTGCGCTCACACGATCAGCGTGATCCTGACCTGCCGCATCCCATCAATGATCAGCAGGGTTTCCGCCTCACCTGGGAACTCCCGTTCCTTGCGGCCGCACTCCACCAAGGGTTGACCAGTGCGTTGGATCGTCGTGACCTGTTCGTCAAGAGTGATGGCGTGCTTGTGCGTCCGGCTGGCTCGTTGGTGTTTCGAGTGGTCAGGAATTGGCGTCCCGCAGTGAGGGGCGACGTCGTCGTTCAAGATCTCACGCACGCATTGCTGCGGGCGCAGGACGATGGCAAGTACAGGAACTGGTCGAGCACAGCCTTCCCCAGCCCGCCACGGCCCAAGGCATCGCTAAGTCAGCCGCCGCCATCGAGAGCGTCGCCTCCCTCCGCGGAGCAGACTCGCCGGCGGACACGGTGATCCTGAGCCAATGATCGCTTATCGCGATGGTCTGACTACTGTAGGCTCGCGTCATCTCGGGGGAGGTCGGTCAATGACGGAAGTTCGTGTCGAGCCGGAGCTGCTGGACAAGGCAGCAAGGGTCGCGGACGATCTCCGCAATCAACTGCAGCGAAGTGCGGCCGATGTGGGCGACGAGACGGACGGGGCCGTGACGGGCTTGCCCGGGTGGCAGACACGTACGGCGCTGGAGCAGCTCCGGTGGTCCTGGTCGGACGATCTGGCAAAGTTGACGAATTACCTGACCGCTCTCGGTGATGGGCTGCGGCTCTGCGCGACGGACTACCGCTACGCGGACGAAGCCAACGCCGCACGGTTCGACATTCGCGGGCGGTGATGAATGATGGTCACCTTCGCCGATTTGAGGGACGCCCGAGTCGGCCCACTGAGATTCGCCGCCCAGGCATGGACCGATCTGGCCCAAGCGTGCGCGAAGCTCGAGCAGCAGTGCGGCGTCGAGCTGACCGGTCCGCTTAGGGGGTCTGGGTGGCAGGGGCCAGCCGCCACGGTGGCCTTTCAGCGGCTGAATGAGCTCGACGACGAGTTCGAGGTCGCGAGCCTGCAGACCCGGACAGCTGCGAGCGTGCTCCGAGGGGCGGCGGAGGACTTCGAAGAGCTACAGCGGCGCCTGGACGCCGCAGTAGACGCTGCTGCCTCGCTGGGCTTGCGCGTCGATGGGACCGGCCGGGTCTCTACCCGGCAGACGGACCGGGGTGACTGGAACGACCCAGACGCGGAACTGCTGCACCGTCGGGATCTGCAGAACGCGCGAATCTACGGCGACCTGATCGTCACGATCGTCCAGGAGGCCACGGAGGCCGACGGCCGGATCGCCCGGGCGCTGGGCCAGTTGAAGGCCAGCATGCCGGGCCAGTACGCGTGGGAGTACAACGAGGCTCGTGACGGTGCCCGCGAGGCTGCGGCCGCCTTGGGGCTCAATGAGTCCGCCATTCCTGCGGCGGGCAGTGACCCGGCAGGTGTACGGAGCTGGTGGAGTGCTCTGTCGGGCGATGAGCGGCAGGTCTACCTGGCGGCGTACCCCGAGCGGTTGGGTGCTCTTGATGGTCTGCCGGCGACGGACCGGGACGCCGCTAACCAGCTGGCGTTGCGGACCTTCATCGGTGACAACGTCAACCAGCGGAGGGGCCTGGACAGCCGCCAGCACGCGGCCGCGCTGATGCTGCTGGACAAGCTGGAAGGTGCCGAGAACGCCGCGCCGGACAAGCGCCTATACCTGTTGTCGCTCGATCCCAGCCGGGATGGGAAGGCTGCGGTCGCCCTCGGAAATCCCGACACTGCGGGGAACACGGCGGTGCTCGTCCCCGGTGTAGGCACGGAGCTCGCGGGGATTCGCGGCCTGATCAACAGGGCAAGTCTCCTGCAGGACACCGCGATCGCGCTCAACCCCGGAGGGCCGCCCGTAGCGGTCGTGGCGTGGCTCGGATACGACACACCATCCGCGGACACCGACATCGTCACGGCGCCCTTCGGCGGAAAGTCCGAGGCGGGCGCGCGAGCGCTCGACGGGTTCGTCGACGGGCTGCGAGCCGCGCACGACGGAAGCCCATCCCACCTGACCGTCATCGGGCACAGCTACGGCTCGACGGTACTGGGCGAGGCGGCCAGCACCGGTAACGGGCTCGCTGCCGACGACATGATCGCCGTCGGAAGCCCTGGGATGCGCGTTGACGCCGCCAGCGAATTGAACGTCGACCCACGGCATGTCTGGGTCGGTGCCGCCAGCGATGACACCCTTGTCGCCCGACCCGAGGAGAACGCCGGCTGGCTCACGGGTGTGCCGCTCGTTGGTGGGTGGCTTGCCGAAGGCGCCGTGGGGATCCACGGGCCAGCGCCCCACGACCCGCAGTTCGGTGCCAACGTCTTCCACGTCGATACCTCGGGACACAGTGGCTACTGGACGCCGAACAGTCAGGCCCTGAACTCACAGGCAGCGGTCATCATCGGCGACTACGACGCCGCCGTACTCGAACAGGGGAAGGCGCCGTGACGGTCCGCACCATCAAGAGGCCCGCGCGCAGGCTGCTCGCCGTCATTGCGCTCACGATGACCTTGACCGCGTGTACGGGTGGCGGTAGCGACCCTCCGGAGAGTAAGGACGAGCCGTTGCAGCAGAAGCCGGTGAACGAGGTGCTTCAGTTGGTTCAGGCGCGAGCCCAGGCGGTCGCCGACCTCGCCGGCAGTCCACTGGAGGGCTGGAGCACCAACACGGTGCCGTGTGAAGGGCGCGGCGGCGAGACCGCCGACGACGGCCGGTGGTACCTCGGCGCCACCGCGAACCTACGGGTGGCGCCGGCCGAGCAGCTCACCACACTGAACCGGGTACGGGACGGGCTGCGGCAGCAGGGCTACGAGATTACCGAGGACCGCAGCTTCGCCGAGGGCACCCGCGGATCGCTTTCGGCTCGTGACCCGAGTACCGCGATCACCGTCAGCCTCACCACGACCAAGGCACTGGATCACGTGGCTGTGGGGCTGCTCAGCGACTGCTACATGCCGGTAGACGGCGAGAGCCCGGCCAATGCCTGACCTGGCACCGGCATCGTTGGGACAGCAGACGAGGGCTCACTTAGCATCGCGTGTCGTAATTGGGCCATCGTCCTCTCCGTCGTGTGTGCGGCGGGCTTGAGGGGTCGCAGCGGCGACGAGTTTCGTTATGGTGTCCAGCCTGGTTCCCGTACACCCGATCGCCCGACCTTGTGGGAGAACATCATGACCGCTGCGTACAGGGGGCAAGCGTGAAACTCCTTCTCGCGTCCGCGCGCAGCACTAAAGGGTCCGCGACGGGCAGGTCGACCTGCTGGGCAAACCGAACACCGACTCCAATGCCCTCTGCATCCCTAAGGTGGCCCATCTCGTGGCGGGCCAGCCCCGGCTCGGTGCCTTGCCACAGGTCAGACGCCGCTGCCGATGCGCGGTCTAAGCTGGAGGTCGCTCGGCATTCTCGAGCTAACAACGCTGCCCAGCATCGGTGAGGAGCGGTGGGCCGTTAGGCCCCGGGAGGCTGACGTCATGGTCATGTCCGGCGAGGATGCGACGTACCTGTGCCAGTAGATGCGGCAGCCCGAGCTGTCGGACCTCCCGCGGTCGTTGCGGGCCACCGTCCGGGTAGGAATTCGGATGGTACTTGCGCGTCGCCTAGCACCGGCTCCGGCGTCCGCTAGCTCTGCACCCAAAGCTGTTGCTTATTGAGCGCCAACGCCAATGACCGGTGCATCACGAAGTTGCCGCCGACATCAAGCTCGCCAGTGCTCTGTCGATAGAGAAAGTTCACCCAACCCGCTCGAGTCTTGTTTGCGATCGCTCCTGCTTCGTAAAGCTGGCGAAGTAGTTCATCGATTTTGTCCCCAAGTTTCAAGTCACGCTCGGCAGCCTTCTCCAGAAGCGTCCGGCGAGAGAAGAAGTCGCCTGGCATTGCCTTCACTAGGCCCATGAAGGAGTCTATGTCGTTTTGACTGAATCCGAGACCGCGGAGCGTCGCCATTACGTCGTTGTAGAAAAAATTCTTCGCGTATTGACTTGCGGCGTCAATTATGGTGCTCTCCGGCAGGCGTCCGACTCTCTGTTCCCGCTGCGCCTGAATTTTAATGGCAGTCAGTAGTTGGCCGAGGTCGCGAGGGGTGTGCCGCGTCCGACTAAGAAGATAGTCATGTATGGCAATGTTGGTGCGCCCACCTCTAGGCTGAATGAATTTCGGGAAATACTGGGCGATTACGTCATTGATCCCGGGAGTGAGAGTTGCAGCTTTCTGCGAAAATAGGGTGAATAACTCACTGTCTTCTGGACGCTCGCTCGAGGGATACCAGTGCAGGTGAAAGCCGGAATCCTGCCTTACCTTCGGGGTTTCTCCAGAGGGGAGTCGGTCGTACATGTCTGGTCGAATGAGGATAACGAGACGCGCCGGCACTTGATTCTCAACGAATTCTAGATTCAACTTGTCGGCCGAAATTACTAGTGCTGCCAACTCTTCGAACGGCGCTTGGCCAGCAACGAATTGCTTATCAAGCCCATCCAAAACGACTAGGTGGACGGCTTCGCTTCGAAAATCGGTAACAAGTCGCCTAAGGACCTCGGTGGCGGTTGGGATGGCCAGCCCTTTGTTTGAGCGAGTCTTGCTGAACCCGCCCGTCAACCCTTTTAATGCCGCGCCGATGCTGGCTGTCGTGGACTCGATAACTACTTGCCGAAGCTTCAATCCCGGCAAAAAACCTAATTTCTCAAGCATTTCCACTGCTTTTCGAAAATCGGGATTTGCCCTCGACTGGGATCTTAAGTCTTCGTTGAATGAGTTCACTACGGCGAGGAGCAAGACCCAATTCCACGCCGTAGGGAGGCGAGCCTCAGTTGTTGTCCCGCCAGCCTCCAGATTAATGAAGTCCCGATAAGGGAACTCGTAGAGGTCATAACGCGTTACGAATGTGTTGGAGCGGATGTGACTTTCAAGCTCTAGGTGCTCGACGATGGCGGACTTCCCCGATCCCTTCGGGCCGAGGAGTACCGTTACATCCCCAGTGTGGAGTTTGGCGGGAAGGTCGAAAGCGTCGTAGAAGCCGCGAAGAAGCAAATCGGGTTGTGTTACGGCCTCTTTCCTGGCATCGGCTTTGCCGAAGTGCAGGTCGACGTACTGCGGCGCTCCACCCAACGTCATACTCGTTCATACCATGTGCAAGCCCGAAGCGTGCGCTCCGCCTCTCCGTCGGAAATCCGACTTCAGGAGGCACCTCGTCCTCTCACGCCGCCCATCGCTCGCTACTCTGTTCGGTAGCGGTGATCCGTCGGTCTCGGTTCGGTACTACTAGGCTTGGCGGGCACCAGCCGGTGTATCACCGAACTGCTGATGGCCAGGGGCTGCAGCAGGCGGTCGAGGGGGACGGCGAGCGATTGGCTGCACGGCGATCCACCTGCTCCCCGTAAGCCGGCAAGCGCGGCTTTGGACTGGGCGCCGATGACGCTGAGGATGCCCTCGTGCTCTAGTAGTTGACCCGCCACGTAGGCGTCCTTGATAACGAGGGCTTGTCCGATCAGGTCCGTGGCTAGGCTGCGAGATTCAGGCTTGTCTACGCCATCTCCCGCGTCGATGATCGAGAGGGCTAGGCGGGTGTGGAAGACGGCAAGGCTGGGCGTGGGTGTTAGCCGTCGGTACCTGTCGAGCATCGCGTCGAGGAGTGTCTTGTCGGGCTTGCCGGCGTTGCTTAGGTAAGCCAGGCACCCGGTGACAGCCTCTTCCCACGGGTCGCCGCTGGCGGTTTGAGTGATGATCGTGCGTGCATCCTTGGCCTCGCCCGCGAGGAGGTGGGCGATGATCGCGACCTGTCGGCCGTCGAGCATCCGTTGGCCGATTCCCTTGTGGCGCTTGAGGTGGTCGTACGCGTCCCGCCACCTTCCGGCACTGGTCAGTGCGCGGGTGCCGTCGGCGAGGAGCACGCCCCAGAGCCACTGCCGTACGTCTCGGTGGTCGGTCCCGTTCCAAGTGAGCCTGCTCGCCGCCAGGGGGTAGTCGTCGATCAGTGTGTCCGTACGTGTGGAGACCGCTTGAAAGAGGCTGGCGAGGATTCGATGGGCGGCATCGCCGTTGCCGTCTCTGATGTGCAGGCGAGCAAGGTTCACCAGCGGCTCCAGAGCATGCCGCGCAGCCTGCGCACCCAGAGGTCGTGCGGGCAGAAGATAGGCGTTGGCGTGGTCGTGGCACCATCTCCGGGCCAGCTCGGCCTGGCCGCAGTCGGAGGCGATGAGGGCGGCCTGGTTGAGCACCGCAGAGGCGGCCGACAGGTCGTCCTCACGCTGTGCGCGATCAGCGAGCGCGCAGAGGTCGTCGATGCGAGCGGCTACTGGTTTCGCGATGGGCCGCGGCCGGGCCACCAGGGGGAACCGTCGTAGGAGTTGGCTGTTCGGGTCCATGTCACTGCCATGTGACGGTGATCGGGTGGTGCGGTCGAGGGAGAACGAAGCACCCGACCGAGGGGTCTGCGGCGCCGGGTACGTCGGGCATCCCGAAGGAGACGTCACGGGTGCGGTGATCGGCGTCCCAGGTGCTGATTTCCTCGCTGACCTGCTGGGCCAGATCCTTGCCGCCGGGGCCGTGGCCGATGACGCCGACCTCGTACACCTTGCTGCCGTCAAGCCCCGGAGGTGCCGGGCGGAGGGTGAGGTAAGCGAGATCCTGGCCGCGGGTGGTGGCCATCGCGCCCCACTGGAACATCGGAGCGACAGCGCCCCGGTCCTTGGCCTGAGGCTGGACGTTCATCCGCATGATGGCGTTGTCGAGGCGACAAGCCAGCCAGAGGTCCATCCATTCGAACGAGACCATCGGCGGAAAGAGCACGCCGGTCCACAGCTCGTGCCGCTCGGAGTCGAGTACGCCGTAGAGCGCTGTGGCATCGGCAGTCTGATCTCTATTGACCTGCAGGGTCACGTCCTGCTCCGCGTTCAAGGCGACCAGTCGTCGGGCGTCGTCGCCGATACCGCGTAGTGGCATGAAGACGGCCAGTTCGCTGCCGTTGTCGCGCCATCCACTGTTGTGCCGTTCGAAGATGATGCAGCGGGATGCGGCGCCGCGCAGGCGCAGTGGCACCACCAGCCGACCTCCGGGGGCGAGCTGATCGAGCCACTGGGTGGGCGTCTCCCAGGCTCCGACGGTGGCGATGATCCGGTCGTACGGAGCGCCGGCGGGATGTCCGAGTGCTGCGTCACCGTGGATGACCTCGACGTTGGCCACGCCCGCGGCAGCGAGGTGTTCGCGAGCTCCGGCGACGAGATCCTCATCGACATCGATCGTGACGACGTGTCCCGTGTCGCCGACGATCGCGGCGAGGAGGGCGGCGTTGTAACCGGTCCCGGCGCCCGCTTCCATGATGCGATGGCCGGGCAGGGCGTTGAGCTGTTCGAGCATCATGGCGACGATGCGGGGTTGCGAGGCGGCGCTGATGGAGGTGCCGCGGCCGTCGGTCTTGGTATAGACCGGCGCGTCGGCGTAGGCCTGTTCCAGCGGGACGCCGGGCAGGAACAGGTGCCGGGGCGTCTGCCGCACCGCGGCTTCGACCCCGGAGGTCCGGATGACCCTGTCCGCGCGGAGCTGATCCGCGAGCTGGTTTCGCAGTTCGGCGGATTCGGTGGGCGTGGTCATCTGGACGACGCTAACGGCGGACGGCGTGGGTTCTGGGGTCGACACGGCGCTCCTTTGTGGGTTGAAGACGGTCTGTACCGCGAGTGCGGCGAGGATCGACTGGTCCTCAAGGGGCAGGCCGATCCGGTTGGCGTGGAAGATGACGTGATGGGCGATGACCGCACGCAGGCCCCGTCGGAGGCGACCGTGCCGCGCAAGGTCGGCGAGGTCCTGACCAGCTGCCTCGAACGCGTCGAGCCAGCTGCTGGAGCTGACGAGTGGGCTGTCTGAGTTGGGACGGGCGAGGCTGCGGACGTCTGCGGTCATGAGCCGCTTGACTGCGCGGCCCAGTACTGCGGCTGCCTGGTCCGGTAGGGCTGCGGCGGGTCGGTGCTCGGCGACCTTGGCCCACACGTCGCCCTGCTCGTACCAGTCCAGGCCGGCGCCGCGCATCAGCACGCTGCACAGCACGACGGCGAGTTCGCGCCTCCCGAGCGGAGCCGACTCCGCGCAACCAGGATCGAGGAGTAGATGCCGGGAGTCATCGTGGAAGAGGCGGTGCGCGATCTGCATACCGGCCGTGCCACCGAACGCCAGCGCCTCGGGCTCGTAGACACCTCGGGTCCAGTTCGTGATCAGCTTGTCGACGGTGAGCTTCTCCAGCAGGTCCTCGACCACGTAGGAGGAAGGATCGTCGGCGAGGTATCGCCACCGCCAGCAGGGGTACTTGCGGATGTACCACCAGTTGTGGAGGACGCCCGCGTTCTGCGCGGTGGCGAGTGCGGGGGCGAGCAGGGTGGTGGCGACGTGTTCGGCCGTTGCGGGATCTGCGCTTTCGACGGTGTACTGCCGCCAGGCGGACATGGGCATCGGACTGGGTGTCCTCACGTGAGAGGGCGAATGGCTGGCATGGTGAGTAGGCAGGAGTCCCAGGCGCTGCTCGTCGGTGCCGCACTGCCACAGCTGAGCGCAGCCAGAGCGACTCCGGCGGCGCCGTCCAGGAGCCCAGGGTGCGTCTGGTCCCCGAGTAGGGCGGCGGCCGCACGGTGGGCTTCTGTTTCTGTCGGTCCGATTCCGTTAAGCAGGCGCGGAACGAGACCCTTCAGGCGAGCGGCGGTTTCGTCTGAAGCGTCGGAGGCGGCGCGGTGTGCAAGGTGGGCGAGGCCCGCGTACCCATGACACAGCGACGCGTCCGTCACTAGGGCGAGTTGGTGGGGGTCGCCGAGGGCGCGTGTCAGCGCGTCCTCGGCGGCGGCGCGACGGACCGGGTCGCCGACGGCGAGCCCGGCGAGTTGCTGAGCGCGGCCCAGCCCGGCGGTGCCGTAACACCATGATGGCCGTTGGGCCCGCCCGGTCGGAGCGCTGCCGCCATGCAGCTGGGGTCGGCTGATCCAGTACGGCCAGATCGGGCCCGCGTCGGTCTCGCTGCGCCACCGGTCGAGCCAGGCGCAGATGGTGGTGATCGTGGCGAGCTGGCCGTCGACGATGACGCCTCGCAGGGCGGCAATCGACAGCAGGGCCAGAGGTCCGCCGATGCCATGGGCCACCCCGTTGTTGCTGTGACCGCCGGGGAACCGGTCATCTGCGCGTCCGTCGGGGCCACTGCCGGTCCACCAGCCGGGTAGCACCTCATTGTCGTGGCGCAGGGGAGCGGTCAGCCGGACCAGGTACTCGAGGACGGCTCGTAGTTCCTGATCGCTGCTGGGGCGGGACAGCAGGTAGGCGCCGACCCCGGTGAGGCCGCGGATGGCGTCGAACTCGGCCAGGGCGGGCAGGCCGCCGGCGTCGATCCGAGCGTGGGCGGTTGCCACCCGGCGCCGGGCGTCGGCGGCGATGGCTGCGTCCAGCTCGTCCTGCGCGCGGGCGTACGCGCCGGGTCGGTGGGCGGCAGCGCAGGCAAGGACATGCGCCAGCGCCGGTGCGCCGTGGAACGGGTGGCTGTCCGCCCCTACCGTTACCGGGCCGCCGGTAACGGCGGCGAGCCATCGGTGGGCCCGTTGCCACGGTCTTAGCCCCGCCGCTGCCAGCTCGACATGCAGCAGCGCGATACCGGGTACGCCGAGGGCCAGCGACTGCCGCCACCACGGTTGGCGGGTCGGTAGGGAAGGGGCGTCGGGATGGGCCAGCAGGTCGCCAATGGTGACGGCCAGCTGCTCGCACTGGGCCGGATTCACGAATCGCGCCGAGCGAAGTAGGCGAGGGCAGTAGCGCGGGCGAGGTAGCGGCACTGATCCTCGTCGTCGAAATCGATGCCCACCGCACGGATGAAATGAGCGTGCAGGAGCGAGCCGAGGACGTCGTCGACGTTGATGCCCTCGGTGTGCGGGCCTGGGAAGTGGGTGCGGTAGGCGGCGAGTGCCACGTCGCGGCTCTTCCAGGCGTCGACGATCGCTGCACCCCCGTGAAGCTGGCGCAGGGCAGTCCAGTCGTTCCCCGGGTCAGAAAGCCTTACCGCTTCGCGGAACACCGGCCGGGCTATTGGATGCGGCGCCGTCGCGGGTACGTGGTCGATCAGCCAGCGCATGCCCTCGTCCAGGCCGCCGGCGAACGCGATGGCGATGGCCACGGTGTGCGCGGCGACCAAGGCCTGGCGGCTCGGGCGTACCAGCTGCCGCAGGTGCGTGGCCACTGCGTGAGAGTCGGCGATGAAGACCCCCTCGGCCGCTTGCATCGCCGGACCGGAGCCCCACCGACCGGTTTCCGGATACGAGGTGGCGTACTGCACCTCCCGCAGCAGGCCACGTCGACGCAGGTCGTCGGCCCAGGCGCTGACCCGTTGCGCCGCGGGTCCGAACGCGGACACGTCGGGTAGTGCGATGCGTAGACGTAGGTGCTGGTCGGGGTCGCGGAACCGGAGGAACCACCAGTCGGGCGGCACCTCCCATTTGGCTAGCAGCCGTGGCAGATGCGCGGCGAGGAGAAGGTCCTGGCGGCGGATGTCCCCGTAGAGCTTGGCGAGCAGGATTCGGGAGGCGGCCGGAGTCTGGCCCTGGTCGCGCGTGATGACGCGGGCTGGCGTTGGGGCGGGGAGAGGTGGCCAGGGCGGCGGCTCGGTAGCGCGCAGGGCGACGATGACCTCATGGGCCCGCCCGCCGCACCATCCGAGGTTCTCGGGGGTAGGCGCCTCCGTGAGAACGGCTCGCGGCGCGGTGAGCAGATGGGTGCGCAGCAGGACCCGGTGCGCCGACTCGTCGAGGTCCAGCGGCAGACGCCGGTCGGCCTCGACGAGATGCACCAGGCGCGGTAGGCGACGGCGCGTTCTCCACCGGTCGAGGGCGTCGTCCCAGGCGTACCAGGACTGGTGGCGGTCGGCTAGCTCGCTGGCCTGCAGTCGCCATGTGGCTGGAGCCAGGATCGCTCGTCCGTACCGCAGTCGGGGAAGAAAGGGTAGCTGGGCTCGGGCTGCGGCGCCCCAGTTGAACGCGGTCACCTGGGCGCACTGGGCGCGCCCGACCTCGATGATGAACCGGGCCAATGGCGGAGTGTGTGTCCGCAGGTTCAGCGCGTGCATGCCGACCGCCTCGACCCGCTGGCCCCGCTCAGGAACGGCGAGGAACATACGCCGGCCGTCGCACCCGACGGCCAGGTCGTCGACGGTGAGTACCGACCGTGCCGATCGACGGTGCTCCGCCAGACTGATCACCGTCGGCAGAAGCTGAACAGCGCGCGCAACGTGGGCGGTCGCCGGGTCCAGTGGTGGGAACGACAGCTGGACGGGCACAGTTTCCCGATCGCCGGCAGGCAGGTCGGTGAGCCCGGCGGCGAACCGCCCGGCGTCGGCCGACCATAGGACGCTCAGGAACCTTCCGGTGAGTCCGCCGGCGGCTCGGGAGACGGCGACGATTTCGATCTGGAAGTCGCCGCGCGCGAGGGCCGCCTCGTCGGCCGCCTGTACGCGGACACTCGCCTCCAAATGTGGGGGCAGCCGTAGCCGCTGGGTACCCAGCTCCATCTGCGCGATCAGCGCGTCGTCGAGGACAACCTCGTCCTCGCCATCGAGCGCAGCCCGCTGGGCAATGGCGAGGAGCACCTCGTCTCGTCGGGACATCGGCGGGCGCACTTCGACCGGTGCGGCTCCGGGGTACCCGTCCGGGAATCCGAGACCGCTGTCCGGGTCGACGACATCTCTTAAGGGCACCAATGACCCGATCCCGTATCGCTCGTAGAAGCGCTGGTGGTACGCCTTCCAGCCCGCCGTGCCGTAGGGGTGGGCGCTCAGTTGCGTCAGGACGAGGGCGGCGCGCTCGACGTCCCGCGCCACCTGATCGGGAAGGGTCACCGACGCGTCCAGGCGGAGATCCACCGCGAGAGGTTCGTGCGTCGACAGGGCGAGGCTCCGCATCTGCGTGGTCACCTGCCGGCGAGTCGCCCGGGCGTTCGTGGATTGCGCAACGTTGTGCCGCTGTAGCCCGGCGTGTGCCTCGCGCAGCCCCTGGACGACGTTGGCGATCGAAGGGACCGTGGCAGCATCCACCTCGTCCAGTTGGAGCAGCAGGTGGCCGAATGCGTCCGGTTCAGTACCGGGCGCGTGCAGGTTGGTGATGAGGGCGTGTTGAGCGATCAGCTGGGTGACCATCGATGTCACCAGCGTCCCGCTGGCGTGGGGAAACGCCGCCTGCACCCGCGAGGCGAGCACATCGACTCGGATCGGGCACTGCGCGGCTGCGAGGGCAGTCCGTACCGGCGCCGAGTACCGCAGCGAGACTTCGGCGGCGGCCGGTCCCCCAGCGGGGCGGGCTTGTGGCTGGTAGGGGATGACGAGCCGGTTGTCGCGTACGGTCATCGTGGTGTTCGCGACCACCGATAGTCGGGTGACCAGCTCAGGACATGCCTCCAGGCGGTTGATCACGTCGCTGATCCACGCCGCACCCGCACGCGCGACGGCCTGGTGCGAGGTACCCCACCTGCTGGGCAACCGTGAGCCGAACACAGCCGGTGCCACGCCCGCGAGAAGTCCGAATGGGGTGGGGCGGCCGAGCAAACGCTGCGCGTATCGGGCAACGGACTGAATCACCCGCCGTGTCTCACGGGTCGTGAGCGCGTTGCCCGCACACAGCTTGCCCACCTGGGCGGTGAGAACCGGACTCGCCTGACTCACCGCGTCGGCGACCGTGTCGATGGCCCAGACCTGGCGCAACCAGGAGATCCAAACGGGAACCAGATCAGCGCGAGGCTCGGTCAGGTCCGGCCACGGCGGCAGCTCGATCTCAGGGTGAGCGACTGCGCGGACGAGCGCGGTGTGGGTTGATCGGTAAGCAGGAGAGTCTTGGGGAGAGCGCACACTGCACCTCGCTGAGGATCTGGACGGGGTGGCCGGCCGGCACGAGCGGAACTGCTGTTTGCCGTCGTGCCGGCCGGCGTTGGACGGTTGCGGTCAGGCGACGTTGGTGGTGCAAGCGGTGCAGGTGCTGCCACAGCCGTCGTCGGTCAGGTTGACCAGGCCCGCCAGGTCGGTCACCTCCAGAAAAGTGACGTCGAGGTCGAACTCGTCGTCGCTGCCGGTGTGCTCCAGAATGCTGTCTGCCATTTCTCCTCCGATCCGGAGATCCGGGCCGACCTGGCCCGGGGGTGATGCTGAGGTGGCGGCGGTGCCACCCCTACCGCCCCTTGCGGGCGGAGCTGTGCTGCCGGTACCTGCCGGGTGTGGGCAGGTCAGGGCCGTGCGGGATACCCGGCGCCGTTGGTCTTGCCGCTCGAAGATGAGCACGTACGAGAACAAGCCGGGCCGACGTCGGGTCACTCGTTACTGCGCCGCGAGGACCTCCCCGGTTCTCGCGGGTCAATCACGAGCTGGGACGTCGACCCCGTCGGCGGACACGGCGAAGCCCAGCCCGCTACGCCCCACGGGGTCATAGCGACCGCCGACCCGGCAACGGGATGCTCGTGGGAAAGCCATTCGGTCGGGCGGCGCGCGGCTGCCCGCGCCACATCCGCCAGATCGTCGGTCCGCTCGTGGGCAGGATCATCGGCGGCCCGGCGCAATAGCCGAGTCGGACGTACAGTTCCCGGTTGCGCACGTTGCTCGCCTCCAGGTACGCCGGCATGCCGAGCTCGTCGAGCTGGCGGTGACGGTGGGTGAGCAATGCCGCGCCGACGCCGCGGTTCTGCTGCTCGGGCTTGACAGCGACGTACGCGAGATAGTGGTGTGGCTCGCTCGGATGGAAGGCCTCGAACACGGCGTCGAGGAGGGCGAACTTCGGCGCGTACGCCTTCGTGGCCGCTTCTAGCGCTGCCTGATACCCCGGCGACTCTCCTAGCGGGGGTTCGGCCCGGGGGTACCAGATCGACACGGCGGAAAGGTCGGTGGTGGTGTCGACGTGACCGTGGTCGAAGCCGTGATCGAGGACGAGCTCGAAGTACCGGTGGTAGACGGCCTCGCGATCCGCATGGTCGGGGACCAGCCAATCGGCTACGGGCCCGTCGAAGAATGCCGCCGCGAGGACGGAGGTCAGGGGCCTCATGTCGTCGCGAGTTGCCTGGCGCACGGTCGTGGTGGTGCTGGTGACGGTCATGCTCACTCCCTGGTTCGGGGTCAGGCCGGTTGGCGAATGGCGTTAGGACTGCGGAGGGACGCGGTAGCGCTCTCCGCGCCGAGTCCGACGGCCTGATAGATCTCGGGCTTTGCGGCGCGGAGAATCAGCGCCCAGACCGTGCCGGCGAGCGCGGCAGCGACGTACGCGGCCGGGAAGAGCCAGCGCAGCGGCGACTGCGGGGGGACGCCGAGGAGGGTGTCGAACTCGCGCACGGTGATGAAGAGGATCGCGGTCAGTGCCAGCGTGGCGATCACCGGCGCGATCGTGGACCGCCAGGGCCCCTCGCAATGCCGGATGTGGGCGAAGAAGCCAACCACCGCCGCCGAGGTGACGGTCATGAGGACCAGGACGCCGAGGCCGCCGGTGACGGTGACCCAGAAGAACAGATGCACGACCGGGTCGGCGCCGGCGACGGCGTAGCCGATGAGGACAGCCATCGCGAGGGCGCTCTGGATGATGGAGCCGATCTTCGGCGCACCGGTGCGGTGGCTGGTCCGGCCGAGGGCGGCAGGCAGGACGCGCTCCCGTCCGAGCGCGAACAGGTATCGGGCCACGGTGTGGTGGAACGACAGCAGTGCGGCGAACAGACTCGTGATGAACAGGACCCGGCCGACCGTGACGACACTCGCCCCGAGATGCGGCGACACCAGATTGAAGATCAGCTCGGTGCCGTCCGCGCGGGCCGCGTCCACGATCATGTCCGGCCCGGTGGCGACGGACATCGCCCACGCCGACAGGCCGTAGAGCAGGCCGGTGGTCGCCACCGCGATGTACGTGGCCCGCGCGACGGTCCGGTGTGGGTCCTTGGTCTCTTCGCTGAAGACGACGGTGCCCTCGAAGCCGACGAAGCCCGTGATCGCGGTGACCAGCGCGGCACCGATGCCAGCGGCAACCAGGTGTGACGGGGCGAGCGTGTCGAAGGTGACCGTTCCGCCGGCGGGGTTGCCCACCATCACCACGTCGAAGATGAGGGCGACCGCGCATTCACCGACGAGCATCGCGGCCAGCACCTTGCCGTTGAGGTCGATGCGCAGCAGACCGAGGACGGCGACGGCGGCCCAGGCGGCCAACGCGCAGACCCACCATGCGACGTTCCAGCCGTACTGGCTCTGTAGGAACTGGGCGAGGACGGCGCCGAACCCGCCGTACAGTCCGATCTGCATGGCGTTGTACGCCAGCAGCGCGACCATGGCCGCCGCGACGCCGGCCGGTCGGCCCAGTCCGTGCGTCACGTAGGTGTAGAAGGCGCCGGCGTTGACGATCCGCCGGGACATGGCGACGTAGCCGACCGCAAAAAGGGCCAGCACCGCCCCGACGATTAGATACGACACCGGGATGCCACGGACGCCGGTGACGGCGTACCCGGTGGTCGCGCCGCCCGCGATGACGGTGAGGGGTGCGGCTGCGGCGATCACGAAGAACACCACGGAGGGGATTCCGAGTCGGCCGCGGGCCAGAACGGTGGTGACCGTGTCGGCCTTCGAGTGGTGCATGGTCTCTCTTTCGCTCGGGGGTGTCTGGTCAGGGCAGGTCACGAGGTGCGGTGGCTCAGAACGCCTACGCCGACAGCGGCGCCTAGTTCGGCGAGCAGGTCACGCAGGGGTGGCCACGACTGGTCGAGCAGGCGGCGCAGGTGCGCGTGAGCCGCGTACGGTGCGCCATCGAGCAGAGCCGCATCCAGCTGGGTGTGCAGCGTCAGGCCAGCCAGTGCGACGTCGAAGTGGGTGAGCTGCTGGTAGGTGCGCAGCTGCTGGGAGAGCCGTGCCCACGACCACGCTGCGGTGTTCATGTCTGCCGGCACGTAGACGGTGCGTTGCCGCCAGAGCCGACTGATCTGTTGCTGCTGAAGAAGCCCGACCTGCCACATGCGTGTGGCGACCTGCTCGTAGGCAGTGGTGGCGAGGAAGGCCAACCAGATCCGCGTCTCGTCGTACTGCGGCTGGCCGATCAACCGGTCGAGAACAACGTGTTGCAGCCAGTCTTTCGGCGGAGAGCTCGCCAGCACACGAACGTGCCCACGGTCGAAGGTGATCCGACCCTCGTAGTACAGCTCGGCGAGTAGAGCAGCGGACAGGCCCAGAGTCAGCGCGGTGCGGTGGAGCCTGGGCTGACCGGTCCGGTCGTCATGCGTCATGAAGAAGAACTCGTCAGCGATGCGGGGGGATATCGCGACGGCCGTACCGACGGCTCTGACCGGCCGTTGTGGTACCGGTGGTTCGCGGTGGTCGGGCTCGGCGCACTCGTCGGCTGTGCCAGGGGCTCGGTTCACCTCGGCTGACCTCCCGTGGGATAGATGTCGGCGGGGGAGAGGAGACCGAGCCGGTTGAGGAGTTCTCGGCCACCGGCATGGCCGTCGAGCTCCTCCACCGCCCAGCTCTGCTGCTTGCACCCGTTGTCGCCGCAGTTCAGGCAGGTGCCACCGCCCGTGTGTTGCAGCACCGTCAGCCGCGCAGACGCGAAGCGGTCGACGGAGCGGCAGCCTTCGTCAGTGCTGGTCATGGGGCGTCTGCGCGATGCGTCGTAGCGCGGCGACACTGACGCGCAGTTCCATGCAGGGCGGGTGCTGTTCCACCCTGGGGGAGTCGCACTGAGGGTGATGGCCGCGTACCCACATCCACTCCTCGCTGAGGTGAGTAAGGTCGGTGCGCAGCCAGGCGACGACGACATCAACGCACGTCCCGGGGATCAGATCCCGGCCGAACGACCAGTCGTCCGGCCCTAGCCGGAGCAGCGTTCCGGCCTCAATGGCGGACAGCTCGGTGGGATTGGTCATCGCTGGGACTTCTCGTCGCGGTGGAGTCCGAGACCCGTCGGCTGGTCGTGCGCTGCGGGCTCGGAGGCCGTCCAGAAGGCACGGTTCTCAGCGGCGATCTCCTGGGCGGACGGTCGAGCCGGATCGGATGCGCGAGTTTCATTCCACCCGCCGTGGTGGGCGAACAGCGTTGCCGCTCCTTCACAGTCGATGCCCAACGGCTGGTAGCGCTGACTGTCCTGTGCCGGGACAAACCACTTGATTCGCTTCATCACCGTCATCTCCCTCACTGGATGGGCGCGTGACTTTGGCGCTTTCCGGGGCTGGCCGCTGCCCGCCTGTCGGGTGCAGGGACCGCCGCGCATGGGGGAACGCGACGAGCCCTGCACCCTGCTGGTGCGGGTGTGTCGTGGCAGGCATAAGCCCAGTTGGAAAGCCCGGCGGGGTCGCCGCTGCTTCGCTGCGGTGTGCTGTCCGGTGAGCTCGTGGCTCGATGGCGAATAGCTGATTGCGATTCAACGATCACGGACTGCTGAGCGGCTGGGAATGCCGACCTTTGGTCCGACCTCGTGTACCGACCTTTGGTCCGACCAGACCCTGAGCTGGGCATTCACGGTCGGATGGCGATCGCAGCCAAGATCGATCCGTCGCTGTCGGGGTTACATTGAGATCACCGAGCCGGCCGTATGGTCGACCGGCTCGACGAAGCCGTGGAGGCCGCCGGTGACCAGACCCAGCCCGTACGTCCGGCGGCGTTGGCTTGGTCGCGAGATCAGGCGCCTGCGTAACGAGCACGGGCTGGCGGCCGAACCACTAGCGCGCACCGTCGGGTTTCCGCGGCAACAGCTCAGCGCACTCGAGAACGGGCACCTCGGCCCCGACATCGATCTGGTCAGCGCGATCTGCGACTACCTGACCGTCGGCAACGTACGGCGGCGAGCCATGATGGACGCGGCGACCGACGGTTGGACGCGTGGGTGGTGGGCGACCGACGCGGAGCGAATGGGGGCCCGGCAGGCCATCTACGCCGACCTTGAGAGCGGCACCAGTGCCATCACGGAGTACGCCTTGGCGCTGGTGCCCGGTCTGCTCCAGACGAGGGCGTTCGCCGATGCTCGCTTGCGGAGCGACCCTGCCCGCCATGCCGAGACCTTCGATCCCGATGCAGCGGTCGCCGCCCGGGCGTACCGGCAGCAACTGCTGCTCGCCGTCGGTGGGCCGCGCTACGACGTTGTGCTCGACGAAATCGCGATCCGCCGCTGCGCCGCCGACCCACACATCGTCGCGGACCAGCTCCGGCACATCATCGATGTCTGCGCTGCATACCCAGGCGTGACCGTCCGCGTCTTGCCGATCGGCGCCTCCATCAAGGGCCACAGCGCACCCAGATCCGCGTACTCGATCTACCGCTACCGCGACACGCCGGACTGTTTGGCTGTCGCCGCCGATACGCTCACGAGTGATCTGATTTACACCGAGCCGGATGAGATCCAGCCCTATCTCAGCCTGCACAGCCGGCTGAAGGCCGCAGCGCTTGCACCTGACGTCGGCATCCACCTGCTTCGTGTCGCGGCGCAGGAACTGCTCCCCGCCAAAGGAGTCTCCGCATGAGATCACCCTCTACGGCATGGCGTAAGTCCAGCCGCAGCGACGATGGCAACTGCGTCGAGGTCGCCTACGGGAGTGATGGTGCTGTCGGCGTACGCGACTCGAAGGACGTCGTCGGTCCGATACTGGAGTTCGGCTCCGCCGCATGGAACGCCTTTACCGACAGCATCCGGACCGGCAGGCTCAGTGGCTGACTATGGCCAGAGTGAGCTGTAGCGCCTTACGGTGTGACCTGGCAAGCGGTGCCCGAGCGTGAGCCGAGGGAACGTAGCCCCTCTGGCCTCGATGTTGGCTCCTAGGCATCGATTCATAACGCTTTGCGTAGCTGAGCGGCAGCGAGGCGCCCGCTACGGGTGGATGTGGAAGGGGTAGCCGGTGTCACGTCATCCTGACACTGCGGTGCTATTCGGTCGGCAGCCCAGCGTCGATGGCGAAGACTGTTTCGCCCTCAACATGCAGACTCGTGGGGACTGATAGTGCCCCGCCACCCCGATACGGTGATCAGCCCGAACACCCTGCTTAGCGGTGCTCGCCGCCGTCTAGCTTCGCCGTGGCGGGCAGGTCAATCCATGTCGCGCAGCGAACTGGCCGACGCCGTCAACGTCGCCCTTGATCGGCTCTACCCCGGCAGCGTCCTGACCGCCCATTACGTCGACTCCCGGTGGATCGGGAAGCTCGAGCGCGGCGAGCACCGATGGCCCAGCGAAGAACGTCGTGCCGCCCTCCGCCATGTTCTCGGTGCCGCGAGCGACGGTGAACTCGACCTCTACAGCCCACGGCGTACCGAGGTCACCAGTACCAACTACGGCCTTGAGCAGCCGCCACCGGGGAGCTGGGATGAAACGATCTATCAGCTACGTGCCCAGTGGCATCTGTTGGTCCAGAACGACAAGCTGTTCGGACCGCAGTACGCGTTGATCGGAGTAGCGGCTCAGCTCATGCTGCTCGACCGGCTGCTCACCGACGTGCCAACACCGATTCGCCCCAGCCTCATCCGTCTCGCCGCCCAGTACGCCGAGTCAGCAGCATGGCTGAACCACTCGCTCAATGACGCCCCCGCCGCTCAGCATTGGACACGCAGGGCCCTCAGCTGGGCTGATCAGATTGCTGATCCGACCATGACGGCATGGGCGACGTACCGCAGTAGTCAGCATTGGCTTGTTGTTGGAGAGCCGCAGCGTGCTGTCGACGACGCCGAAGCCGCAATGCTGCAGGACAGGAAAGTGCCCAGCCCGGTACGGGCGGCCCTACGCGTGCAGCATGCCCACGCTCTCGCCACGGTTGGCGAGCACCGTAAGGCCATGCAGCTCCTGGACGACGCACATAGGTGGGCGGCAGACCGTGGTCCAGGTAAGCCCGAAGGTGAGCACGCCTCCTTCTGCACGAGCGGCTACATCGAGGTGCATCGAGGCACGTGCCTGAGAATAGGACGGCGGCCCGACGAGGCTGTTGCGGTACTCGACGCCGCGCTGCCGTCGATTCCGTCGCTCCACCGCCAGGACTTCACCACAGCTCTGTTGACCAAGGCCGCAGCCCATGTAGCGGCTGGCCAGCCTGAGCAGGCTGCCGCCGTGGCGCATATCGCGCTACCGATCGCGCGACGAGCTGGATCGCGCCGGATCCTGCACCAACTCGGCCAGATCGGCTCTGCTGTTGACGAGCACCGTCACCTGGCCGACGTCCGTGAGTTCCTCGACGACCTTCGGGAGAACTCCTGATGGCGTCGGACCTTGAGCTGTCCGCAATGCGGCATGCCATCGCGCTCTCCGCTCTTGGCCTGGGCACCACGAGCCCGAACCCACCCGTCGGGTGCGTGATCCTGGATCAGCACGGGACGGTGGTGGGTGCGGGGTTTCACCGACGTAAGGGAGAGTCGCACGCCGAAGTGCACGCGCTCAAGGCGGCGGGAGGCGCGGCTCGCGGCGGTACGGCTGTTGTCACGCTGGAACCGTGCAACCACGTCGGCGTCACGCCAGCGTGCCGACAGGAGCTACTCGATGCGGGGATCTCCCGGGTGGTCATCGCGGTCATGGACCCAACCTCCCGTGGTGAAGGGGGTGCCTCGGTGCTCGCCGCAGCAGGCGTCGAGGTCGAGACCGACGTTTTGCGCGACGAGGCCCTGACTGTCCTTGCGCCGTGGCTGACTGCCACCATGCGTCGCAGGCCGTACTTAACCTGGGCGTTTGCACTTGATGACAGGCATCAGCAGGCGGCGGAAGAACGTCTCCTGCTCGACCTTCGCGGGAATGCTGACCTAATCATCGCGGGCAAGGCCCTCGACGAGGGCATCCCAGGTGGGCACGCTAGCGCGCACTTCGCACTGCCCGGCGATACCGACATCGGCGTCGGTCCTCCGCACTGGCTGTCAGGCGCCTACGAGGGTGGCGTACGTAGCGTGCTCGTAGTTGGTCACGAGCACGGCGCTGCGCTGCGAGCGCACCTGCACGCCGTCGACCAGCTCGTCGTTGCGGTGCCACGAACTGACCCTTCTCAGGCGATGAAACTGGTCCATCCCGAGCTCATACCGACCGGTTTTGAACTGGACGAAGTCGGTGCAGACGAGAACTCGGTGACGTTCCGGATGCGTCGCCTCCGCGCGTAGCGCGAAGTAGGTCTCGCATCCAACACCTGCTCATCGCGTGGCGTCTGCTGCCAGGCACAACTCGCGTCCCGCGGCGAACTTTCGGGTCTGAGTGTGGGCTCGTGTCCATGTCGCTCATCGCAAGGATGCGCCGGCCCGCGTCGTCTGACCGAGCGGGTTGTCATGCCGGTTAGGGGCAACTTCGAAGTACATGCCGAACCCGACCACCAGGTGATCGTGCTATCCGATCGGCCATCGCGCGGGCTGCGGCTACGGCGCCTCCGGCGGGGGCGCTCCGGCTCCAGGATGGCCGGCGGCCGTCTGCGGCTGCCGGCTCTCGGGATCGTTGCGGTGAGGCCATCCCGTCTGCCATCGACCCGGGCAAGCCGAGCAGACCGGCGCCCGGCCCGCCAGTGTCCGAGCGAGGCGTCGGGGTTCGTGGGTCGTGGCGGGCCGGGCGCCGGCCTGCTCCCCGAAGGGCGGGTCGATGGCAGACGGGATGGCGGTGCGCTTCTGGCTTGGCTGCGCCCTTAGCCTCTCGCGGTCGATGGCTGAGAGGTCGTGGTTAGAGATCAACCTCGTGTGCGAGGAGGATAAGACAGAGGGGCGCAGCAGGCCCGCGATGTGATATCAGCTCCGCGCGGGAAGCGGGACCGACTGGCCGCTGGCCCTAATCAGGCTGGGGTCACTCCCATATGCGCGGGGAGCAGACCGGCCCGCCGCCAGGTGGTCAGCCTGATGTAGGGCCACCTCCGCGTGCGCGGGGAGCAGGTCAGCGCGGTGAGCACGAGCGCGATCCACTCGGGACCACCCCGCGTGCGCGGGGAGCAGCGCCATCAAGGCCGGCCGCGACCAAACGCCGCTGGGACCACCCCCCGGCGTGCGCGGGGAGCAGGAGGTCGCCACCTCGCAGACCTTTCCCGGCGACGGACCACCCCCGCGTGCGCCGGGGGAGGACGAGTACCACGCGCAACCGGCCCTGTCGTCCGGGCCACTCCGCGTGCGCGGGGAGCAGCCGCACGTACTCGCCTCGACCACCGGGCCGACCGGACCACCCCCGCGTGCGCGGGGAGCAGGTCGGGCGGAAACCGTTCGACTCGGCGTACTCCGGACCACCCCCGCGTGCGCGGGGAGCAGGACGGCACCGTCCCACCGCATGACGTGCTCGGGGGACCAGCCCCGCGTGCGCGGGGAGCAGTTGGTCGCGATGACGACCCGGCAGTCCGCGTCCGGACCACCCCCGCGTGCGCGGGGAGCAGATCTACATCGACCAGGTCCCCAGCAGGGAGGGAGGACCACCCCCGCGCGCGCGGGGAGCACAACGCGGTCAAGCTGACCGACGAGCAGAACGAGGGACCACCCCCGCGTACGCGGGGAGCACGGCAGGCCCGAGGCGACCCGCGAGGAGGCCGAGGGACCACCCCCGCGTGCGCGGGGAGCACCTCCGTCAAGACGTTGTCGGCGAGCGTCGTGGCGGACCACCCCCGCGTGCGCGGGGAGCACAGGTCGTCCGGGCCGGCCGCGCTGAGGCCCGGGGGACCACCCCCGCGTGCGCGGGGAGCACCACTCGGGCGGACGGGGGAGGGACGCGCGGGTGGGACCACCGCCGCGTGCGCGGGGAGCACCTCCGTCAAGACGTTGTCGGCGAGCGTCGTGGCGGACCACCCCCGCGTGCGCGGGGAGCACAGGTCGTCCGGGCCGGCCGCGCTGAGGCCCGGGGGACCACCCCCGCGTGCGCGGGGAGCACCACTCGGGCGGACGGGGGAGGGACGCGCGGGTGGGACCACCGCCGCGTGCGCGGGGAGCACGTGCTGATCGGTCCGGCCGCCACGGGGAAGTCGGGACCACCCCCGCGTGCCCGGGGAGCACCGGTCCTGCTCGAAGGCCGAGAGGCGGGCGGTGGGACTACCCCCGCGTGCGCGGGGAGCACTCGTCATCGGTGAGAGCCACCCGGTCAACCCCCGGACCACCCCCGCGTGCGCGGGGAGCACTACCGCTTGCCCTTCGCGGTGACCGGCGGGGCCGGACCACCCCCGCGTGCGCGGGGAGCACCTGCGACACCCACGCGATCTGTTGGGAGGTGAGGGACCACCCCCGCGTGCGCGGGGAGCACGGGGAGAACTCCACGCCGCCCTCGTCGATCAGGGGACCACCCCCGCGTGCGCGGGGAGCACCGGCTGAGGGCCATTAGCAGGTGCGCCCATGGGGGACCACCCCCGCGTGCGCGGGGAGCACCACGACCGATGTTGAGACCGACGAGGCGGGCTGGGACCACCCCCGCGTGCGCGGGGAGCACACCGCCCCTACCGACCGCACCGCCACCGTGCGGGGACCACCCCCGCGTGCGCGGGGAGCACTGCGGGCAGCGACCAGCAGCCCGGCGCCCTTCAGGACCACCCCCGCGTGCGCGGGGAGCACTCATACACCTCGGCACCGTCCTCGGCCATCGCCGGACCACCCCCGCGTGCGCGGGGAGCACCGGGCCCGGCCGGGTCGAGCTGGTCGACGTCGAGGACCACCCCCGCGTGCGCGGGGAGCACGCCGGCTTGCGGATCTCGATCTGGCGCTTGATCGGACCACCCCCGCGTGCGCGGGGAGCACGAAGGGAACCACGTTGATGGTGTCCGGGTCACGGGACCACCCCCGCGTGCGCGGGGAGCACCTGCGCGCCCAACCCGCCGCGCGGCCCGGCGCCGGACCACCCCTGCGTGCGCGGGGAGCACCGCTCGGACCTGGCCCGCGCGATCAACGCCGCGGGACCACCCCCGCGTGCACGGGGAGCACTTCGTCTTCTTCAGCCCAGCCGGACGGGCCTTCGGACCACCCCCGCGTGCGCGGGGAGCACGCTCCGGTTGCCCGCCGGCCTGTCACCTCCCTCGGACCACCCCCGCGTGCGCGGGGAGCACTTATCAGCCTTATCAAGGCCAGTGCCGAGAACCGGACCACCCCCGCGTGCGCGGGGAGCACGGCGACGACTAGGCCAGCAATAGCGCCGGCCAAGGACCACCCCCGCGTACGCGGGGAGCGCGATCTCTCGGCTCGGGTCGGACTCGGGGATCTCGGACCACCCCCGCGTGCGCGGGGAGCACAGCCGACATCCGGGGCTTCCATCGGGCCGGCCCGGACCACCCCCGCGTGCGCGGGGAGCACACCTTGTCACCCGGCTGGATCTTGTCGGGTGCCGGACCACCCCCGCGTGCGCGGGGAGCACGAGCGCCGACGTTCCCGGCTGGACGTATGCCTCGGACCACCCCCGCGTGCGCGGGGAGCACTTTCACCGATGATGGTGATCCCACGGATGGCGGGGACCACCCCCGCGTGCGCGGGGAGCACGCCATGTGGTGGGGGACGCTCATGGCCGCTGCGGGACCACCCCCGCGTGCGCGGGGAGCACTCGAGCGGGAAGTCGAACGGGTCCGTCGTCCAGGGACCACCCCCGCGTGCGCGGGGAGCACGTGACCCTTATCGGTCATCAGCATCGGCGCGCGGGACCACCCCCGCGTGCGCGGGGAGCACACGGTCGCGCCGGGCTGCTGCTTGCCGACGAACGGACCACCCCCGCGTGCGCGGGGAGCACATCGGCGAACCCGTCGTAGCCGGGGATCAGCCGGGACCACCCCCGCGTGTGCGGGGAGCACGGTCCGGACGGCATGGCCACCGCCCACCGACTCGGACCACCCCCGCGTGCGCGGGGAGCACTTCGCCTTGAACTTCGTGAGGCACTGTGACCCGGGACCACCCCCGCGTGCGCGGGGAGCACGAGCTGGCAGCCGACGCGAAGAACCTCGCCAAGGGACCACCCCCGCGTGCGCGGGGAGCACTGCCCATAGGTTGCCCTGGTAGTGGGCGATCAGGGACCACCCCCGCGTGCGCGGGGAGCACTTCGGCGCGACGAACCTCCGGATGTACCAGGAGGGACCACCCCCGCGTGCGCGGGGAGCACTGGTGCTGGCCGTGTCCGGGGTGATGGGCGCCGGGACCACCCCCGCGTGCGCGGGGAGCACACTTCTTGACCTGCGGCGCTATAGATCAACTCGGCCGATTTCATTCACTAGGGCCCGCAAGATCGTCTCACTCAATCTCGGCTAGGGGAGTGCGTCGCTGAGGATAAACGACCTCTGCTGCATCCTGGTGGCCTGAGTCGCCCATGCAGCGACCAGTGATGCTCAGAGCCCTCCCACTGGCCGGGGAAGAGGTGAAGCCACACGCCAGCGTCAATCAAGGGTATTGGAACCCGTGGCTAGGACGTCAAACACCTAGAATGCAAGTGGACGGTCTGATCAGGACCGTGGGCCGAGGGCCCCGGCGGTCAGGCTGTCGCCGATCTCGCGGGAGAGCGCGGCCCCGGTTGCTGCGGCCCGGTCGAGTTGGGTCCGAAATTCAACAAGCTGGCAGAAGGCTCGCCCGTACGCCTGCTGTCGGTCTAGCGGCAGTACCGGGATAGCGAGTCGTTTGATGTCGATGCGCAGGGCTCCGTTTCCGGTGCTGGATGAGCGGCCGGCGAGGCGCAGGTTGACTGTGCGGGAGATGACGCCGGCGACGAACCATGGATCGAATCGGGCCGGGTCGACGCGAAGCAGTTGTATACCGGGTCCGAGCTCGGCGCCGACTTGCTCTGGAGTAGCTACTCGGGCGCTGATTTTGCGTCCGATAACTGGGATGAGGATGTCTCCGGCTTGTACTTCCGGCCCGGCGTCGTCGTCGGAGGCGCGGGTCGCAGTGCCGGTGGCCGGGGCGCCGGCCAGGACGTCGGCTCCAGTCAGCACCGAGGTGCTCGCGGGGGTGTGGGCTGATCGGCTACGAGAAACCGTGCGATGTATGGACATGCCGCCAGACCGAACTAGGTCGGCGATGTCGGCCTGAGGGGCGAGCCGAAGCGCTGCTGTGTCCACCTCTTGCACCGCTGGCAGGCTGCGTCGTACCTGCTCCAGTAGTTGACCGAAGTCGTCGATCCTAGCGATGATCTCTGCCGGGTTGGTGGCGAGTTCGTCGGGTCGTGGCAGGTAGCGCTGTGGTGTGAGATCGACCTGGTCATCGAGCACTTCGATTGCGGGTACGGCGCGGTGGACGCCGGGCTCTTCGACGTAGTGGTCGGAGAGGTAGGCGCGCCAGGCGGTTCCCGCGACGTCTGCGATGCCCCGGGTGGTTGGTGCAGTAGCGCCATCGACAACGAGTACGGCTCCGGTATGTGGCTGACGCAGGTCGGGCAGTTTGAGCACCCAGATATGAAGTCCGATGCCTGTTGGTGGCATCAGGCCGGCGGGTAGAGCGATGACCGCCCGTAGCGCCCCGTGGCGGACCAGTTCGGCGCGGACGCGGCGGCCGGCCGGGCGCGTAGCGGCAGCCGGGGGCATGAGAACAACGGCGGTGCCGTCGGGGGAGAGGTGGGCCAGGGCGTGCTGCACCCAGGCGAGTTCGGGCTCGGTGCGCGGTGGTAGGCCGTAGGTCCAGCGGGGGTCGTAGGCCAGGCGATCGTGGCCCCAATCGTGAATGCCGAAGGGGAAGTTGGCCACAACGACCTCGGCCCGGAGGTCGGGCGTGGCGTCGGCGAGCAGACTGTCGCCGATGTGTACGACGGGAGGCTCCGCCGCGTGCCCGGCACGCTTAGCGCGTAGATGTACGAACCAGAGCCGCAGCAGCGTGATCAGGGCGTACTGGGGGTTGATCTCCTGTGCGTAGCACCGAGTGACGCTAGCGTTTTGGAGTGCCTGGTCGGCGGCCATCCGCAGGATTGAGCCGGTGCCGCTGGTGAAGTCGAACGTGCTGGCTCCGGTGCCGGCGAGATTCAGCAGTATTTCTGCGACGCCGTCAGGTGTGCCGGCAAGACCGGAAAGCGAATGCGCAGAGGTGACGTACTGACTGTGCAGGTACTCGAAGGCGGCCTCCGGTTCTTGTTCTCGGCTGAGTTGGTCGACCGCACTCAACAGGGTGGTGAGCTGCGGTGTCCATTGCTTCGGCAGCACGTCGTCGACTAGCTCGGCCAGACGGCTGTCGATTGCGCGGAGATGCGTGAGAAGCTTCCGTGGAGTTGGCAGGCTGTCGGCTGCGGCCTCGGGTTGCTCGGACCGGAAGAGCAGGTAGGCGCCGGCGATGCTGAGCGCGTCACTGATCCTCGCAGCGGGCTGGTAACTCTCGATGTACCGCCAGGCCCACTGCTCAGCTCCGGCCTCATGGAGCCTGCCGTGACGACGAAGCCAGCTCTCCACTTCGCGTGCGTCAAAGGATGGGCTTGTCGGCGTGCCGCCGACGGGTGCCGGAAAGTCGGCGTAGCGGCGGCGCCAATTACTCACCGCGGCCCGACCGACGTTGGCCAGCCGCGCGATGCCGCTGGCGGTCAGGGTGGCATCGCTGGCGGTCGTTCTCGGCTCTTGAGTCACCCGTGAACGGTACCATCAGCAAAGGTGTTGTGCGCACGGTTCACAGCCGTGTACCTTGTCGATGGATCGATTCACGACTCACCCAGGAGGCCCCCCATGCCGCGTCGTGGGCACAGCACCACCATCGGAAAGTTCGCGAAGCTGTACCAGAACCGTCGAGCGTCGGAGATCCGTGTTCTCAGCGAGATGTTGCGCCGCGAGCAGCGCGCCCAGCTGAACCAGGGTCAGGAGGCGCGTTCTGCGCGAGAGGTCGTGGAAGCTCGCTGACCTGACCTGATCCGCCAACCCGACTATCGAAGGAGGACCATGAACACCCTTGCTCGCACCCGCGCTGCTGGCAACTCCGTCCCCGACCTTTCCGCCGGTCACGTACGTGCGCGACGGCGCTCGGCGGTATTGCTCGGGCTCTGTGGACAGCACCCTTCCGAACGCGTACGAGCGAGTACGCCTTGACCCTGTTGTCGGCGCTGCCATTGCGGACGCGTACATGGCCGCGCCCGTCCGAGACGATCGGGCCTACGGCGCGTATGCCGCGTTCTGTCGGGAGACCGTACAGCAGTACGACTTCCTGGTGGGCCGGGTCGAGTTCGGTGGCCTCGGTCTGTCAGTGCGGATCGTCGACGAGGACCCGTACTCGGACGTCGATCCTATGGTCGATGACGTGCGGCGACGTCGCTTGAATGTCTGGGCCAGCGCCGCCAGCAGCAACCCGCATCCCTACCTCACCGACAGCGAGAACGACATGTTCCGTGCGGTCCACGATGTCTTCGGGCATGCCGCGAGCGGTCGTGGCTTCGACCGGCACGGTGAAGAGGCGGCATGGTTGAAGCACAGCACGATGTACTCGTCTTTGGCGCGACGCGCCTTGACGACTGAAACGCGTGGGCAGAACTGTGCCCTGAACTTCCATTACTGCGGTGCGCGCTTCCCGGAGCAGAAGGCGGCACTGCTGCCTCGCTGTTTCAGTGATCCGCGTTCGGCTCGTATCGGGAGGGCTGTCGCCGAGCGGGCCGTTGCTTGGTGAGCTGCTCGATCTCCTGCTGAAGGTCCAGCACGGCGGCGTGCCTGGGCCCGTCCGTGCGGATCCGCTCCTGCAGCAGCAGGTTGAGCTGGCGCAAGGCGCGGTCATGCTCGCCAAGTGGCACGTGGGCCCGGGCCGCGCGCAGGCGGAACTCGAAGACCAGAGGATCGTCGGCGCCTCGCCGCTGCGTCTCATGATCGGCGAGCTGCCGCCACTGTCGCGCGGCAGCACGGAATTCGCCGGCGGTATGCAGCTGTTCCGCCTGTTCGGCAGCCCGTTCAACGTCGAGCTCGGTCTGCTCGGAGGGCGCAGCCGCCAGGCGCTGAGGTTGGAGTGGTGCTCGCCCGAGGATCGCGGCATAGGTGCGTACGGCGCCGGCGGGATCGTCAAGCACCCCCGGAATCGGCACCAGGTCCTGGGCGAGTGGGGCCAGCACCGCGTAGACCTCGGTGGCGGTGGCTGGTCTGTCCTCCGGGTCGGTCGCCAGCAGTGCGTGGACCAGGTCATCAAGCACAGCCGGGGTCTCCGATCGCACGTGGGTCGGGCGCGGAGGCGGATCGTCCAGTTGGTGGCGCAAGGTCGTTGTAGTGGTGACCCCGTCAAATGGCGGACGTCCGGTAAGCAGGTCGAAGAGAGTGGCCCCCAGGCCGTACAGGTCAGTGCGGTGATCGGTGGGTCCACCAAGGATCTGTTCGGGCGCCATGTAGCCCACCGTGCCGAGACTCTGGTCGCTCTGGGTGATCCGCGAGTATCGGTCGTCATCGGGCATGGCAGCCAGTCCGAAGTCGAGCACCTTTGCTGCTCCACTCTTGTCCAGCATCACGTTGCTCGGCTTGATGTCCCTGTGCACCAGGCGGATCTGTCGAGCTGCGAGCAGGACGCAGCTGATCTGAGCCCCGATGGCAGCTACCCAGCCGATCGAAAGTGGACCTTGCTCTGCTACGAGGTCGCTCAGAGAGATCCCATGGATCTGCTGCAGAACGGCGTACGGACGGCCGTCCTGCTCACCAACGTCGTAGATGGCGGGCACGCCGGGATGATCGAGGCGAGCGGTTAGCAGCACCTCACGGCGGAATCGCCGTACCACGTCGATGTCCGGCGTGGCGGCGTTGACGAACTTCACGATTACCGGACGATCGAGCAAGGTGTCCTGTCCCGCCCAAACCTCGCCCATTCCCTTATGCGCCAACGGAAACCGGCCCAGCCTGTACCGGTCCTTGAGGATCATTCCCGCCGCCACGAGGCCCAGCATAACCGGCCTGGAGTCCTCCCCTTGGACACTAACGCGGCCAGTCGCGGCCCAGTCTGGTGAATATTCAGAACGACAAGACCCTTGCAAGCTCTGTTCACAAGATGCTCTACTGGGCTGCGGGCCGGTTGTGGGCGTACACGGCGCGGTTGATGCCCCCGCCCGGGACGTGCGGTGCTGGCCTATGCCGCTTGGGTCGAATCGAGGCGACGAGGAAGGTGAGAGGTGTGGCTGAGTTGGCCATCGAGCGGGGGTTCCTCCCCGCCTATGCCAGGCTGCAGCGCCGGGTGCAACACGCTGTGCTCACCGCCATCAGCAGGTTCGCCGAGCACACCCATGCTGGCCTGCACCTGGAGAAGCTGGCCGGCGCACGAGACCCGAACATCCGCACCATCCGCATCGACCAGTTCTATCGCGGCGTCGTGCTTGCCCTGGGAGAGCAGAAATACGCGCTGCTCAACGTCCTCCCGCACGATGACGCGATCGCCTTCGCGGTGAGTCGCCGCTTCACCGTCAACCAGGCGCTCGGCGTGTTGGAGATGCGTGACCAGGTAGGCATTGAGGAGTTCGGCCGAGCCGAACCGTCGGTGCCGCCGAGTGCCGGACTCTTCGATCGCGTCTCGTCTGCCGATTTCCTCCGACTCGGCGTGGACGAGGACCTGGTGCCGCTGCTGCGGGTTATCGCCACCGACCAGCAGCTAGAGAGTCTTGGTGCACGCCTGCCTGATGTGCAGCTCGACGTCCTGCGTGGGCTGGCCAGCGGACTGTCCGTGACGGAGGTCTGGGGGGAGCTGGCTGACCGGATCGTGTCGGGCGTGGACACCGGCGACCTGCTGACTGCGGCCCACCGTACTCCGGAGCGGATCGCCTTCGTCTCGGGTCCGGTTGAGTTGGCGGCCATTCTTGCTCACCCCTTCGATGTGTGGCGGACGTTCCTGCACCCGACACAACGCGACGTGGCCTACCGGGAAACCTACAGCGGCCCCGCTCTGGTCACCGGCAGCGCAGGGACCGGTAAGACGGTTACCGGCCTGCATCGGGCGGTCTTTCTCGCTGAGCGGCTGCCAGAGGGTGGCGGGAAGGTGCTGCTGACCACGTTCACCCGCGCGCTCGCGGACTCCCTGGGTCGACAGCTGTACCGACTTACCGCCGACCCGGCGGTCCGGGCTCGCATCGATGTAGTCAGCGTCGACAAGCTGGCCTACGAGATCGCGACTCGAGGTGGCAGGAAGATCACGGTCGCCGACGGCGAGACCGCGGATCGGTTGTGGGAATCGATCGCCGAGTCTGGTCCGACCTACGTGAGTCGAGCCGGTCACGTCACCACCTTCAGCGCCGCTTTCCTGCGGCGTGAGTGGGAGCAGGTGGTGCTGGCCCAGCAGTTGACCACACTCGAGGCCTACCGCGACGCCCCGCGTAAGGGACGCGGGGAAGGGCTGCGTGCGACCCAACGCGAACAGGTTTGGGGCGCGATCGAAGCGGTGCGGCGCGACTTGACGAAGCGCCGGCTAAGCACGCACACCCAACTCGCCGACGAAGCGGCCACGATCGCCCGGCAGTCACCGCCTCCATACCGACACGTCATCGTTGACGAGGGGCAGGATCTCCACCCGGCACAGTGGCGGCTGCTGCGCGCACTGGTAGCGCCTGGGCCGAACGACATGTTCCTGCTCGCCGATCCGTACCAGCGCATCTACGACAACCACGTGTCACTCGCGCAGCTCGGTATCGAGGTGCGCGGTAGAACTCGCCGACTCACTGTCAACTACCGCACGACCCACGAAATTCTGGACCTATCAGTGAAGGTCCTCAGCGGCGACGCCGCCATCGGCCTGGACGGTGAGGGCGACACCCTGCGCGGCTACCGCTCGCTCACGCGCGGCAGCGTACCCAAGGTCGTAGCCTGCGACGACCGCAACAGCGAGTTCGAAGCGCTCATCGAGCGCGTCGGGACCTGGCTGGAACAGGACGTAGAGCCGCACGCGATCGGCGTAGCCGTCCGCACGGGGCAGCTCGTCAAGGCCATCAGCAAGACGCTGAGCGACGCCCACATCCCTGTTGCCGACCACCAACGAGGGGTCGACGGGGTGCACGTCGCCACCATGCATCGCATGAAGGGCCTGGAATTCCAGTGCCTTGCGGTTGTCGGACTGGATGCAGGGGTGCTGCCGGCGCCGTATGCGTTGGCAGCGGCGACGGAGGATCCGCACGGTCACAAGCAGGATCTGCAGCGAGAGCGATGCCTCCTGTTCGTCGCGTTGACTCGCGCTCGTGACGTGCTCTACCTGTCGCACAGTGGCACACCCAGCGCCTTGCTGCCGGCGGTCCGATGAGCACCCGCATCGCTGCCGGGACTCCGAAGCTTGGAGACGCGGCCCGGTCAGTTTGGGGCAAGACCGACCGTACGGGCACCTCACCCGTCGGGTGGCTGCCGCTGTGGCGCCACCTGGCCGACACCGCCGACGTGGCCGGACGGCTGTGGGATCACTGGTTGAGCCCGGCAGTTCGTCGACATATCGCCGACGAACTGCCCGAAGGTGACGCGGACGCCCGCATCCTGGCCGTCTGGATTGCCGGTGTACACGACATCGGCAAGGCCACCCCTGCCTTCGCCTGCCAGGCGTACGAATTGGCCGAACGGATGCGTGACCATGGGCTCCACTACGACCGCGACCTGATCCGTACCGACCGCAAGTACGCCCCGCACGCCACCGCTGGGCATCTCGTTCTGGCCGACTGGCTTGGGCAGCAGGACTGGATCGACCCGCACTCGTTCGCCGTCGTCGTCGGTGGCCACCACGGCACCCCGCCAACCCATGAGAGCCTTGACGCCGCGCGGGTGCGGCCACACCTGCTCGGCGACCAGGCTTGGCAGCAGGTACAGCACGAGATCCTGACCTGGATGGCCGAACGGTCTGGCGCGGTAGGCCGGCTTGTCGACTGGAGCAGCGTGCCGCTGTCGCAGCCGGTGCAGGCTGCCCTCACGGGCCTGGTCATCGTCGCCGACTGGATCGCGAGCAACGAGGAACTCTTCCCATACATCTTGGACGGCACAGATGCCGACCGGCTGACGGCTGGTTGGGAGTTGTTGGACCTGCCCGTACCGTGGCTGCCGGCTGCCCCGCCGGCGAGCATTGACGACCTGTTCGACGCTCGATTCGAGCTACCCGCAGGTGCGGCGGCCCGCCCGGTCCAGCGCACGGTCGCTGAACTGGCCGCGTCCATGCCTGCGGCCGGGATGATCATCGTCGAGGCGGCGATGGGGGAGGGTAAGACAGAGGCTGCGCTGGCGGCAGTTGAGATCTTGGCGCGACGCACCGGTGCATCCGGCTGCTATCTCGCGCTACCTACCCGCGCCACCAGCGACGCCATGTTCGCCCGGATGCTCTCCTGGCTGCGCCGGCTACCCGATACCCAGGTTGGTCGAGGCGACCGGGACGTACGACTGGCACACGGTAAGGCGGCACTCAACCCCGATTACGACCAGCTGCGGCTGACGTCTCTGCCCAGCGGCATCGGCGAGGACTCCGGTGGCGCGGCCATTGGCGTACACCGGTGGCTTGCCGGCCCGAAGCGGACGCTGCTGTCCAGCTTCGTGGTCGGCACCATCGATCAGCTGTTGTTCGCAGCGCTACGCGGCAAGCACCTGGTGCTGCGCCACCTCGGTCTCGCCGGCAAGGTCGTTGTCATCGACGAGGCGCACGCCTACGACATCTACATGGGGCGATTCCTGGACCGGGCGCTGGAGTGGCTGGGCGCCTATGGCGTCCCGGTCGTCGTCCTCTCCGCGACACTCCCGGCTCACCGACGAGCCGAGCTCATGGCCGCGTACGACAACGGCCGATTCGGGCCCTTGCCCCCACTCACCTGGCGAGACCGTGGCAAGACGAAGGCCGACCCGTACGCCGCCCTCCGAACCGACCTGCGATACCCCCTGGTCACCGTTTCCACGAGCGATCGGGGTGCCGCAGCCACCAGCTGTTCCGACTCGGGGCGCAACGTCGACGTTGTGCTGCGACGTCTGGACGACGACCTGCCGGCGCTGGTTGACCTGTTGCGCGAGCGGCTGACAGACGGAGGCTGCGTGCTCGTGGTCCGCAACACCGTGGCACGAGTCCAAGAGACCGCGAGCGCACTCCGAGCGATGCTCGGCCCAGACACCCCCGTTTCGGTCGCACACTCCCGCTTCATGGCCGTCGACCGTGCCACGAAGGATCGCTGGCTGCGCGACACCTTCGGGCCACCCGGCAGCGGCAATCGTCCTCACCGGCACGTCGTGGTGGCCAGCCAGGTCGCCGAGCAGTCTCTCGACATCGACTTCGATCTGCTCGTCACCGACCTCGCCCCGATCGACCTGGTGCTGCAGCGTATTGGCCGGCTTCACCGCCACACCCGCGACGGTCGCCCCGACCGCCTCGGCAAGCCGGAATGCTGGATCACCGGTGCTGACTGGAACGCCGAACCGCCGCAGCCGGTCGCCGGCTCACGTCGCGTCTACCAACTGGCGATGCTCCTGCGCAGCGCCGCAGTGCTGCTGCCATACCTGGACGGCACCCCGCTCCGAATCCCGTCGGACATCGCGCCGCTCACCCAATCCGCCTACTGCGGTGAACCACTCGGCCCAGCGTCGTGGCAACCAGCGATGGTTGAGGCCGAAGCAAAGCAGCGAGACGAGATCGCCGCCAAGGAGATGAAAGCGGATGGCTTCCGCCTTTGCCAGTGTGGGCGAGCCCGGGGTGCCCTTGATCAGCTGGCTCTCCGGCGGCGTCGCGGGAGCCGATGACCGTGCGGTGCAAGGCCACGTCCGCGACACCGACGCCGAAACTCTCGAGGTCTTGCTGCTGGTACGGACACCGGACGGACTAAGGCTCGCCCCATGGATCGACGGCGATGGGGTAGTCATCCCGACCGCTTCCACGCCCAGTTGGCGGCTGGGTCGCTCCATCGCTCGTTGCACCCTCCCGCTGCCACGGGCCATGACCGCACCCGACGTTATCGACGAGGTCATCGCCGAGCTGAAGGGTCGGATCGACTTGAGTGCCTGGCAACACAACCCCTGGCTCGCGGGCGAGCTCGTCCTTGAAATTGATGGTGACGGCTGTGCCCGCGTGGGCCCCTTCGATCTCCACTACGACCTTCACCGGGGTCTCCATGTCGTCCGAGCTGGGTGAGAATCCCCGCCTACGCGGGGAGCGTGGCTGCGACCCGGTGAGCTTAAGGATCACCCCTCAAGGTGAGGGCAGTTGCAGCCAGATGTGCAGTTGTTGCCCGTCGGTACACGGTGGGCTTACTTTGTTCAGTGAACTCGGTCGAGATTAGACGGTGGTGAGAGACTTGACAAGCTCCGATCAGAGACCTGGGTTCTCGCTGGTGGACAACGCGTGGATTCCGGTGCTGGACGCTGCGGGTCAGCGCCGCGAGGTGTCGCTGCTCGGCCTTTTCGAACAGGCCGGTGACATCCGCATGATCGCCTGCGAGCTGCCCACGCAGTCGTTCGCGATCCTGCGACTCGCGCTCGCCGTCCTGCACCGAACGACGGGTGGCCCACCTGGCGATGGCGCGTGGCGGGCGCTGTGGCGTGCCCCCGAGCTCCCGGTGGCGGATGTCGCCGAATACCTCGAAGCGTTCCGTCACCGTTTTGATCTCCTCCACCCAGAGCACCCGTTCTACCAGGTCGCGGACCTGCGAGCGGCCAAGAACAACACGTTCGGGCTGGAGCGGCTCATCGCTGACGTGCCCAATGGCATTCCGTTCCTGACCACCCGTGCCGGGGATGGGATGAAGTCGATCTCACCGGCCGAGGCGGCGCGGTGGTTGGTGCACTGCCAGGCCTTCGACTCGTCCGGTATTAAGACGGGTGCGGTCGGAGACCCACGCGTCAAGGGCGGGCGGGGATATCCGATCGGCGTGGCGTCTCTTGGGGCTTTGGGCGGCGTCCACCTCGAGGGTTCGACTCTGCGGGAAACGCTATTGCTCAACCTGGTGCCAATCGCCCCTGGCTGGCAGAACGCCGACGATCGAGACCTGCCGGTGTGGGAGCGCGAGCCGCAGACGGCCTCCGAAGAGAGTGAGGCGACCCGCGGCCCCTACGGACTGCTCAGCTTGTATACCTGGCAGTCGCGCCGCATCCGGCTCTTCGGCGATTCCAACGGTGTCACCGGTGCCATGATCGCGATCGGAGATAGGTTCGACTGGCAGGATCGGCACTTGCTGGAACCGATGAGTGTGTGGGGCCGTAGCGGGCCCCGCGAGCGCGAGCAGAAGCGGACCCCGATCTACCTACCGCGGCCGCATGACCACAGCCGCGCCCTGTGGCGTGGTCTGCAGACACTGCTCCCCGCGCCACCGCCACCCGGCGCCGAACCGCCACAGCGGCTTTCGCCGATGGTGGTGCAGTGGCTGGCCCGACTGACTGTCACCGGGGTGGTCGGGTCGGACTTCCGGGTTCGTCCGCGTGCCACCAGCGTCACCTACGGCACCCAACAGGCAGTCGTCGACGAGGTGTTCAGCGACGCCTTGACCATGAACGTGCTGCTGCTGGTCGAGCACTCTGAGCTGCGCACGGCAGCCGTAGACGCCGCGGCTGACGCCGAGAGCGCGGTGAAGGTGCTGCGTCGGCTCGCTGACAACCTGGCCCGGGCCGCTGGTAGCCGGGACACCGACAGCGGCGACGCCGAACGGGCTGCCGAGCAGGCGTACGCACGGCTGGACCAGGACTTTCGCGACTGGCTGGCTCGCCTCGGTCCGGGCAGTGACCCGGTGACCGAGCGCGCCTCGTGGCAGCGGTCGGTGCGTCGGGCCATCCTTCGGCTCGGTGACGAGCTGGTCGCCGCAACCGGTCCAGCGGCCTGGATCGGCCGCGCAGGCGTCGACCGGAACGGCAGAGAAGTTCACTACTCCAGCTCGCAGGCCGAGGCGTGGTTCCGCGTCGGCCTGGCAAAAGCGCTGCCCATGGCGGCCGAGACTCCGCAACAACGGCAGGAGGAACCAGCATGACCATGGTGGAGACTGATCCCCCACCGGCGCCAGCACGTAAACCGTGGGTCCGGCGCCGCAAGGACCTCGGTGAGCACGTCGCCCGCACCGTGGGGAGCCTGCAGGCGCGACTGCTCAGCGACGCATCGCAGCCGGAGGCGGTCAGCGCCCTGGCCCGGCTTAGGCGAGGGATCGGCCGAGCTCCGGGCTTCGATTTCACCTTGGAGCGGTACCTGCAGGTGCCGGAGCACCTGCTGGGCTACCGGCCGGCCGACGATGCAGAGGCGGCCGACACCGAGCACGCGGTACACGACGCAGTGACCCTGTACGCGCTCCACCAGCAGTCACGGCGGGAGCGGATGCACGTGAACGGACGCGGACTGGGCCTCGCCATGGCTTTCCTCGTCCGCAAGTCCAACGGGCCGGAGGGGGTGCGCCGCCGCTTCGCCGCACTCGGCACCGCCACCACGTACCAGGAGAGCATCTACCACCTCCGCAGCCTGACCACCATGCTGCGTGAGCACCAGGTCCCGGTCGACTACGGCCTGCTCGCCGACGACCTTCACACCCTTCGCCGGCCTGGCGGTCGTGCCCAGATCCAGGCCATCTGGGGCCGGGAGTCCTTCCGGAGCCAACCGAGCGCAGACGTTCAGACCCTCGCTATCGAGAACCCCGAGGAGGACCCATCATGAGCCGCACCATCATCGACGTCTACGCCCTGCAGACGGTGCCGCCGAGCAACCTCAACCGCGACGACACCGGGTCACCCAAGACCGCTGTCTATGGCGGCGTTCGTCGTGCACGCGTTTCCAGCCAGGCCTGGAAGCGAGCCGTGCGGCTAGGGTTCGCCGACCTGCTCGACCGCTCCCAGCTCGGGGAGCGAACCAAGCGCGTGGGGGAGTCACTCGCGACACGAATCAAGGCCCTCGACCCGAGCCAGTCCGACGAAACCGCGTCCGCACTGGCCGCCGAGGTGTTCGTCGCTTCCGGCCTCGCCAAGGCTGAAAAGAAGAAGGGTGAGGTCAAGGACGTCGAGTCTGGTTACTTGCTCTTCCTCAGCCACCAGCAGCTGGACAACCTCGCCGCCGCCGCGCTGGAAGCCGCCGGCACCGGCACTCCACTGGACAAGGCCCGGTTCAAGACGTTGGCCAACACGGATCACTCGATCGACATTGCCATGTTCGGACGGATGATGGCGGACATGACGGACATCAACGTCGACGCTGCCTGCCAGGTCTCCCACGCCATCAGCGTGCACGCGGTCGACAACGAGTTCGACTACTTCACGGCGGTCGACGACCGGAAGGCCGATGCCGCCGAGACCGGCGCCGGGATGATCGGCACCATCGAGTTCAACTCGTCCACCCTCTACCGGTACGCAACGGTCGACGTCGACGCCCTCCACCGCACCCTCGGCGACGCAGCAGCCACCCGCGCGGCCGTCGAAGCATTCCTGGTCGCGTTCGCGCGCAGCATGCCGTCGGGGAAGCAGAACACATTCGCCCACCGGACGCTGCCTGACGCGGTGCTGGTGAGATTGCGCGACTCGCAGCCGATCAATCTCGTCGGTGCGTTCGAAACGCCCATCCGGGAGACGAACGCCGCCGGCCGTGTCGAACTGGCCGCTGCAGCCCTGGCCAAGCACACCACGGCAGTCGAGAACGCCTTCGGCGAGCGGCCGGTCGCCAGCTGGGTCACTCAGGTCGGGGAGAAGACCGCTGTCCTCGCCGACCTCGGCAAGGCGGTCAGCTTCAGCGAACTGGTCACCGGGGTGGGGGAGCACGTCGCTGTATCGCTTGGCCAGCCGGCATGAGCGTCCTGCTGCTCAGGCTGGCCGGGCCCCTACAATCGTGGGGGTCGTCCAGCCGCTTCGCTCGCCGGGGCACCGAGGTCGCACCGACCAAGAGCGGCGTCATCGGGCTGCTCGCGGCAGCCAAAGGTGTACGACGCACCGAGCCGCTCACCGACCTGCTCGGCCTGGAATTCGGGGTACGGCTCGACCAGCCGGGACAGATCCTGCGGGACTTTCAGACCGCCCGTTCTCTCGATGGCCGTCTCAGCGCACCACTTACCTACCGCTTCTACCTGTCCGACGCAGCCTTCCTCGCCGCCGTCAGCGGGGAGAGCGAGCTGCTGCACGGTCTGGCGGAGGCACTGAGCCGGCCGCAATTTCCCCTCTACCTCGGCCGTCGCTCCTGCCCGCCGGTCGGGCCCATCAGCCTCGGCGTCCACGAGGAGACCCTCGACAGCGCCCTGGCCTCGTGGCCTTGGCTCGCCGCGGACTGGTACCGACGCAAGGCAGCCCCGACGGTCCGACTGGAGATCATCCGGGACGCCCGGCCCGGCGAGCCGGTCACCGACACCGTGCCTGACGAGCCGGTCAGCTTCGATCCAGCGCATCGGCAACACACGTGGCGGTCGGTTCTGCGCCGGCACGTAGACGTCACCAACGAACGTGCGGATCGGGCGGACGTTGCCGATCATGACCCGCTAAGCCTGCTGGGAGGCTGACGTTGTTCCTCACCCGCTTTCAGATCAACCCGGCCCGCAGGGGCGCACGAAAGCTGCTGTCATCACCGCATGCCATGCACGCCGCGGTGCGCGCGGCCTTCGCCGACCCCGAGGATCACGAACGTGACGGCACCCGGACGTTGTGGCGGCTCGACACCTCAGCGCCCGCGACCGTCTACCTCTATATCGTCAGCCCTGGCCGCCCAGACCTCACCCATCTCGTCGAGCAGGCCGGCTGGCCCACTACCGAGACGTGGGTGACCCGCGACTACGGCGTTCTGCTCCTCTCGCTGAACACGGGGCAGGAGTGGGCATTCCGGTTGACCGCCAACCCCACCCACAGCGGCCGCAAGACCAGCGATTCGAAGGAAACGCAACGCTTTGGCTTCCTGCGCCAGGATGCGCAGTTGCAATGGCTGACGAGCCGTGCCGCCCGAAACGGATTCGTGCTGGCACATCAGCAGGACGGGCGCCCGAACGTGCGGCTGCACCGCAGTCAGACGCAGGCCTTCAAGCGCGGCATGGGCACCGTCACCCTGACGACCGTCACCTACGACGGCATCCTCCAGATCACCGACGGGGATGCCTTCCGGCGAACGCTCACCAGCGGGATCGGGCACGCAAAGGCGTACGGCTGCGGGCTGCTCACGCTCGCGCCCACCAGCTGACACCAGGCTGACCAATGAAGATCCCAGAGGTACCACCAGCCGAGCTCGCCGATCTGACCCGGGCCGAGGACCGGATCAGCTTCCTCTACCTCGAACGCAGCGTGATCCACAGAGACAGCAACGCGATCACCGCCACCGACGACCGAGGCGTGGTGCACATCCCCGCCGCATCAGTGGGCGTACTGCTGCTCGGCCCCGGAACCAGCATCACCCACCAGGCCATCGCCCTGCTCGCCGACCACGGTGCCACTGCCGTCTGGGTCGGCGAGCGGGGCGTGCGCTACTACGCCCACGGTCGTTCACTCGCAGCCTCCAGCCGACTGCTCCTTGCACAGGCCGCTGCGGTCAGTCACCGTGATCGCCGGCTGGCCGTCGCCCGGACCATGTACGCGATGCGCTTCCCGGGCGAGAGCACCACCAATCTGACCATGCAGCAACTACGTGGTAAGGAAGGCGCACGCGTCCGTCGGACCTACCGCGAACACTCGCAGAGAAGCGGTGTCGCCTGGAGCCACCGCGACTATGACCAGACCGACTTCGCTGCTGGCGACCCGATCAACCAGGCGTTGTCAGCCGCGCACGCCTGCCTGTACGGCATCGTGCACGCCGTCATCGTCGCGCTCGGGGCCGCACCCGGCCTCGGATTCGTGCACACCGGGCATGAACGCGCCTTCGTTTACGACATCGCTGACCTGTACAAGGCGGAGATCACCATCCCCGTCGCCTTTGACGTGGTGGCCAGCGGGTCGACCGACATCGGCGCGGACACCCGACGGGCCGTACGCGACCGTGTTCACGACGGCGCGATCCTCGCGCGTTGCGTCCGCGACATCCGGATGTTGCTCCTCCAGCCGCAACCCGGCGGCGAGATTGAGGACGAGGATTCCCTCCGCCTCTGGGATGACAGCGGCATCGAGCTCAGCGCCGGCCGCAACTACGCCGACATCGGGGAGGTGGACTTCTGATGACCGTCATCATCCTGACCGCGTGTCCACCCGGCCTGCGGGGGCATTTGACGCAGTGGCTGTTGGAGCTGACCGCCGGTGTATACGTAGGGCACATCAGCAAGCGCGTGCGAGACAGGTTGTGGACGCGGGTGATTGAGATGGCAGGGGCTGGCCGGGCTCTGATGGTCTACCAGGTGCCCGGTGAACAGCGGCTCTCGTTCGTGGCTCACGACCATCACTGGGTGCCCGTGGATCTCGACGGGGTTACCCTGATGCGTCGCCCTGTTGACCCGATCGTCAACCCAGCGATAGCCGGCGGTTGGAGCAAAGCGGCGAGGCGCCGTCGATTTGGGAGGCGTGGGCGGCCGCTGTAGAGGAGCTTGCCGGCAGAGGCAATTGGCGCCCTAGCTGCGCGGTCAGCTATTGCTCGGCCGAAGCCGAGGGTTAACCTCGGCGAGTCTGGTCTCCATCGATTGCCGGGAATTCGAAGTTCACGATAGGTAAGGAAATGTATCCCAGTCATCCGCAGCTTGGGCCATCCTTATGTGTCCCCCTAATGATGTGCCTGCTCTGTCGTTGGCGTCTGAACTCGCCCCCGCGCGCGGGAGCGGGCGCGGGCGCGGGCGCGTTTCCTCGACTACCAGTCCGAGAGGACGGATCACCCCCGTGCGCGGGGAGCCGTGGTTTTGCCATGCCAGCCACACGCACACCCTGGGATCACCCCCGCGCTCGCGGGGAGCAGGACGGCCCGCGGAACGTGATCGATGTCCTGAACGAATCACCCCCGCGTGCGCGGGGAGCAGTTCAAGGTGACATGGCGCGGTTCCGGTGACCTGGGATCACCCCCTCGTGCGCCGGGAGCAGCTGATCGATGCGGCGGGCCAGGGCCGGTCCGCCGGATCACCCCGCGTGCGCGGGGAGCGCCGGTTCGCCTCCGAAGTGGACCGCTACCAGGCAGGATCACCCCCGCGTGCGCGGGGAGCGGCCCGGCCACCGAGCTGGAAACGATGATCCGAATGGATCACCCCGCGTGCGCGGGGGAGCGGGACCGGTCCGGGTAGGCGGACGCCATCACCGAAGGATCACCCCCGCGTGCGCGGGGAGCAGATCTTCTCCCACGACCGCTTCGGATCTCCAGCCGGATCACCCCCGCGTTCGCGGGGAGCAGTTCGGTGCGACGGACTCCAGCACGCAGGTGCCCGGATCACCCCCGCGTGCGCGGGGAGCAGTCGCCCTCGGCGTACCAGCGCGACTCCTCGTACGGATCACCCCCGCGTGCGCGGGGAGCAGATCGGCGGGATTGGTGTCGCCGCCACATCCGTGGGATCACCCCCGCGTGCGCGGGGAGCAGAGCAATGGGGCCAGTACACGCCGGGCCTGATCGGGATCACCCCCGCGTGCGCGGGAGCAGGGCCCATCAGCCGCGAATGCCACCGTCGCCGCGGGACCACCCTGCGTGCGCGGGGAGCCAGTCGTGGTGATCAGGCCCCGGAGCACCTGATCGGGACCACCCCCGCGTGCGCGGGGAGCAGGTGGTGTGGAGCTGCATGGCCCTGACGGAGGGAGGACCACCCCCGCGTGCGCGGGGAGCGGGCGCCGACGCGCCAGAACGCGAACCATCCGGCCGGATCACCCCCGCGTGCGCGGGGAGCAGCACCTACACCGGAGTGGTGTGGCAGCAGCACAAGGATCACCCCCGCGTGCGCGGGGAGCAGGGTTTCCCACGACACGGCGATCTGGTCACCGTACGGATTACCCCCGCGTGCGCGGGGAGCAGTCGTTAACGAGGATCGCGTCCGCGACCAGCTTAGGATCACCCCCGCGTGCGCGGGGAGCAGTCAAGCTGGGCGCGCAGCCAGGTCACCAGGTCAGGATCACCCCCGCGTGCGCGGGGAGCAGTCCGACGATCTGCCGGACATGCAGCTCAAGGGGGGATCACCCCCGCGTGCGCGGGGAGCAGACAACCACGCCGGGCCACTGGCGGCGGAGGTCGGGATCACCCCCGCGTGCGCGGGGAGCAGGTCCAAGGGCTGATCGACGGCATCTACAGCCGGGGATCACCCCCGCGTGCGCGGGGAGCAGTCGCCCAGGCTCCCCCATTCATGGTCCCAATTCGGATCACCCCCGCGTGCGCGGGGAGCAGAGGACCTGTGCAAGGCGGCCGGCGTGCCGCCGAGGATCACCCCCGCGTGCGCGGGGAGCAGGACCACCGCGGCCAGCGGTGGGTCGGCACCTTCGGATCACCCCCGCGTGCGCGGGGAGCAGACCGCGAAGACCCGGAAATCGCGCGACGTCGAGGGATCACCCCCGCGTGCGCGGGGAGCAGAGCCACGCCTTCTGCTCCGCGCCCAGCAGACTCGGATCACCCCCGCGTGCGCGGGGAGCAGCGGATCGTGCTGGTGGGGGAGGAGGGGTCCTGGGGATCACCCCCGCGTGCGCGGGGAGCAGGCGACCACCGCGCGCCGCGCCCGCTGGATCGACGGATCACCCCCGCGTGCGCGGGGAGCAGGAGGCGGACCGCCACCAGGCCAGGGCCTGGGCCGGATCACCCCCGCGTGCGCGGGGAGCAGGTTTAGGTGATGAGTATGTTGACCAGTCCTGCGGGATCACCCCCGCGTGCGCGGGGAGCAGAGGGTCCGGGTGTCTCGCTGGCGGCGCTGACGTGGATCACCCCCGCGTGCGCGGGGAGCAGGCTTCTTGACCTGCAGCGTTATAGATCGACTCTGCGGTTTTTGTTCACTAGGTTCCGCAAGATCTTCCGCTCGGTCTCAGTTGGCGTAGGGCATTTCGATAGCAAGCGAGCTCGGCTACAGCCTAGCGGGTGAGCCTCAAGTGAGACGACGAGAGAACGCTGCTTTGCCTAAAGGACCGCAGAGGTTTGGTCATGTGCCGGCATAGCTACTGAGCGATGGCAAACGACTCGTGGACGCGACAGGGGAAGCCCTGGCGTTATCACGTCGGTGGCGATCGGCGTCTTAGCAGAGGTGCACCGGCTGCAGTACGAAGAGTCCTAGCAGAGGTGGTTCTGCTGGATAGGGTGCGCCTAATTCGGACAGCTACCGCTTGAGTAGTTCGATGAGCGTGCTGTCGGCTTGAGCCAAGATTGGTGCGCCGTACACCGGCGCCGCCAGCACCCGCCGGCAGTGGTCGAGTTCGACGTAGAGCGCGTCACCGCCTATGGCGGCGGCGTCTTGCAGTACCGCGAACCGGTCGGCGGTACCTGAGCACTTCTTGGCTGGGCGTAGCGTTGCCAGCGTTCGTTCGATGGTCGCGCGCCGCTGCTGGGGTAGGAGAATCCCGTACTCGAAGGTCCCGGCGGGCTGGGGGATGCTCTGTTGTTGCGCCGGCACTCGGAACACGCACAGACGCAGCGGCGCGGCCGACGGGATCACCACCCGGCCCGACCGCGCCTCCGCGGTCACCATTGTCGACCAATCCTGGCTACATCCAGCGGCGGCAGCTCCGGCTGACACGAGTTCCCGTACGACCGTGTCCGACACGCTGGTCAGCCGCAGAGCGCGGACTGCCTCCGTTACCTCGGCGAGCGGCCTTCCACAGGTGTCCATCGGCAGCCCTGGCCGGATCCATTGGCCTTGCGCGTCGAACAGCAGCAGATTCGGTTCCCAGGGCATGTCTGCGGTGCAGACCTCGATGGTGGTTGTGTCATCGGGCAGGCGTAGGGCGGCAAGAAGCGCCGCCAGATCGGTGGCGCGGCCCTCGGTGAGGACCAGGTCCTCACCGCCGTCAGCGCGTCGCTTCGGCCCGAGCTGGCAGTGGACCGCGGACGCAACAGCGAAGTCGGTGCCGAGGCGCGGCAACGTGAAAGCGTTAGGCGGGCGCCCGTCGCTACCGATCGGAGCGTCGACCGTGCAGGAGGTCCACCCGGAATGGACCGTTGGTGCGCCGGTAACGGCTGCGGATGGCTGCGACTGCTTGTCCGTCGGTGCCTCGCCCACCGTGGCCGCACCTTCAGCACATGCGGCAAGGCAAGCCCCGATCATCATCAGAACGAGCCCCTTGACGTTTATTCGCATATCGCTCCTTGATGATCGAATGCATGCAATGGGGGCGTCTCTGAGACGCGGTCGGCGGGGGTGAGGTTCCGAGCCATCCTCCGGGTTTCGGCTCGACCTGATCGTCGAACTGGTCACAGCTGGAAGTCCATCCGTACCCCATTGGCCTGAAGATGCCGAACGCCTGACGGCCGAGGTGAGCAAAGAACGGCATGGGCGGGGACTCCCAGCGCACGCGCGGAGATCAGTGATGCAAGCTCGTCGAATTTTCGTAGCTGCTCTCCTGCCTCTTCACAAGCAAGTACATGGATGTACATGATCGTCGGAGACGGTTGCCATCCACCCACTGCCCAGGAGGCCCTTATGCGGGTAACTCAACTCTCCGCCCGTTTCCCACGTGTGACGCGCCAGGCCGGCGCAGTCGTTCTCGCCGCCGTCGCCGGCCTGGTTGGCGTCAGCGCACAGCCGGCGTCTGCCACGCCTCCCGGCATCCCGTCGAAGGCGACCGCACAGTCCCAGCTCAACGCCCTGACCGTGGCGACGCAAGGCTCAACCAGCGGCTACTCGCGTGACCTATTCCCCCATTGGATCACGATCAGCGGTAGCTGCAACACGCGTGAGCAGGTCCTCAAGCGCGACGGCACCTCCGTCGTCGTCGACAGCTCCTGCGCCGCCACCTCGGGCCGGTGGTACAGCCCCTACGACGGAGCAACCTGGACTGCAGCCTCCGACGTCGACATCGACCACGTCGTGCCCCTCGCCGAGGCATGGCGCTCCGGCGCCAACTCCTGGACGACCAGCCGCCGGCAGAGCTTCGCCAACGACCTCACCCGCCCACAACTGATCGCGGTCACGGACAACGTCAACCAGGCCAAGGGCGACCAGGACCCCTCCACCTGGCAGCCGCCGCTTTCCTCGTACCGGTGCACCTACAGCAAGATGTGGATCACAGTAAAGTACAGCTGGGGCCTGACCTTGCAGTCATCGGAGAAATCTGCGCTTCAGAGCATGCTCAACACCTGCAGTTCGTGACCACATCCCTACAGCTTTGGTTCGCAGTCGTATGGTTCTCCTAGCTGGGACTCTCGTCTGTCTCGCTGCCTAGCTTGAAATCCCCTGCGCCGCGTAGTCGGCGGTCTGCCGACTCGTCGATGGCGAGACGCTTGACCCTATGAGCACCTCGGTCGGAGCAGGCATCGGTCTTCCCTTGTCGGAAACGGCACAGAGAGACCACCCCCCCCCCGCGCGCGCGGAGAGCAGCACCCCATCGGTACCGAGCCGATGCCGGGCGCGGGACCACCTCTGCGCGGGACCCCGTCACCGGCCTCTACGAGTGGTACGAGGGACCACCTCCGCGCGCGGGGCGCAGATCGCCGAGCACGGCAAGGGATTGCAAGCCGTCGGACCACCTCTGCGAGCGCGGGGAGCAGAAGGACATCGCTGCATCTGCGCTGGCCTGGGGGACCACCCCCGCGTGCGCGGGGAGCAGATAGGGGAGAGATCGACCCTGGTGCATACCGCCGGACCACCCTCCGCCTGCCCGGGGAGCAGTGCAGACCATCGGGCCGGTACCGGTCCCAGATGGGACCACCCCCGCGTGCGCGGGGAGCAGCTCGACCACGACGACGACGGCGAGGAGATCTACGGAACACCCCCGCCTGTGCGCGGGGAGCAGTCACGCTGCAACGACGCGCCCTCGGCGGACTGGGGGACCACCCCCGCGTGCGCGGGGAGCAGTGCTCCTGGACGTCGAACACACCAGCGTTCACCGGACCACCTCCGCGTGCGCGGGAAGCAGCCGGCCAACGAAGGCAGCGCTATCGACAGGACGGGACCACCCCCGCGTGTGCGGGGAGCAGGGACGTCGTCGTGCTGAACGGGCGCGACACCCGGACCACCCCCGCGTGCGCGGAGAGCAGCAGCGAGGATCCCCCGGCGTACCCGATCTGCGAAGGACCACCCCCGGGCGTGCGCGGGGAGCAGGTTGGCCCGCGATCCGTACACTCGGGTCGTCGGGGATCACCACACGTGCGCGGCGAGCAGGACCCGACTGGCTGGGTCCGGTCCCAGGCGAAGGGACCACCCCCCGCATGCGCGGGGAGCAGAGCGCAGGGACCATCGCCGCGATCTGCTCCGCCGGACCACCGCCGCGTGCGCGGGGAGCGGTCGGCCACCGGACGCGACTCGATGCGCAGCCTGGGACCACCTCCGCGTGCGCGGGGAGCAGGTCTGGACACCCGTCGGGTTCTGGGCCACCCGGGGACCACCCCCGCGTTCGCGGGGATCAGCGCGGCCTGGCCCTCGTGATCGCGCTTACCGCGGGACCACCCCCGCGTGCGCGGGGAGCAGCTCCCCACCGGGGTCTGGCGCTACGAGACCTTGGGACCACCCCCGCGTGCGCCGGGAGCAGCCGCATGTCCTTCTCAGGCACCAGGCCGGGCGAGGACCACCCCCGCGTGCGCGGGGAGCAGGGCGGCAAGGCCAAGGGCGGCACGCTCAAGGCGGGACCACCCCCGCGTGCGCGGGGAGCAGTCCGACCAGTCCGGCCGCAGCGTGGCCGACCGGGGACCACCCCCGCGTGCGCGGGGAGCAGAGAAAAACACCAAGACGACTGCAACGTAGGGAGGGACCACCCCCGCGTGCGCGGGGAGCAGTCTTCCGCCACCGTGGCCCGCGTGATTTCCGCCGGACCACCCCCGTGTGCGCGGGGAGCAGGTGCGGATCTCGGACAGGCGGAAGCGCTTGCGGGGACCACCCCCGCGTGCGCGGGGAGCAGCAGCCGATGAAGCTACCCATCATCCCCGCCCAGGGACCACCCCCGCATGCGCGGGGAGCAGGAAGTTCTGGGCACCTGCGACCCGGACGGATCGGGACCACCCCCGCATGCGCGGGGAGCAGTCGGTCATCGTCACTCGCGGCAGGATCAGCCGGGGACCACCCCCGCATGCGCGGGGAGCAGAGGATCCTCGGCGTCATCGCCGTAGTCGCGCCGGGACCACCCCCGCATGCGCGGGGAGCAGGCGGGCGTCTACGTCATCCCGTTCACCCGTGACGGACCACCCCCGCATGCGCGGGGAGCAGCACAGGGCTCGGTTCGTCGCTAGTTGCTACGCAGGACCACCCCCGCATGCGCGGGGAGCAGCTCGCGTCCCCCGCGCGCCCCAGCACGTACAGGGGACCACCCCCGCATGCGCGGGGAGCAGACCCCGAGGACCATGCTGTTGGCGGGCAGCAGGGGACCACCCCCGCATGCGCGGGGAGCAGACAGGAGCACCCATGCCCACCGGGCGCATCATCGGACCACCCCCGCATGCGCGGGGAGCAGGTGCGCATGGAGATGGGCCAGGAGTTGGAGCAGGGACCACCCCCGCATGCGCGGGGAGCAGCGCCTCCGGCCCGCCGAGGGCCGGACGTCATCGGGACCACCCCCGCATGCGCGGGGAGCAGTCGTGGCGCCGCAGGGACAGTGGCGCGTTCGCGGGACCACCCCCGCATGCGCGGGGAGCAGCAGATGCTCGTCGGCGTCGCTGGGCTGCCGTCAGGACCACCCCCGCGTGCGCGGGGAGCAGGTCAGGTGCTCGTCCGCGTGCTGCGCCGCCGCCGGACCACCCCCGCATGCGCGGGGAGCAGGGCCTCTCAGCGTGCCGGAGGGGCTAGGCGAACGGACCACCCCCGCATGCGCGGGGAGCAGTTCCCGATCATGACGCAGCGTGAGTTTGACAGAGGACCACCCCCGCATGCGCGGGGAGCAGGCTTCTTGACCTGCGGGGCTATAGATCGACTTTGCGGTTTTCATTCACCAGGTTCAGCAAGATCGTTCCCAGTCTCGGTCTCAATTTTGCTGGCGTAGCCGTCAACTAGGGGGTGAGCGAGCTCGGCTACAGCGTAGTTGGTGGACCCAATACACGACCAGGAGGCGCTGCCATTTGCCAGGCCGGAAGTAGAGGTGAGGTCATGTACCGGCACGCATCAAGGGGCGGCTGCGGCCCGCGCGCCCCAGCTTCGCCCATGGGTGTGACCGCTGCCTTTTAAGGTAACGGAGGCGCCCCTTCGGTCGTCGAACCGTGGCGAGCTGAGAAGAGTGCTGAAGCTTGCGACAAGGATAGGTGCTCGGGGCGGAGCTGACGGACGGCAGGCGGCCGACCCTTCCCGTGGTGGGTCTCGGCGGCACGACGGAAGATTTAGCTGATGGGCTCCTGCTGGTACGCATGGGCAGCCAGCGATTCTTGTGGTGACTCTTGGTCCTCTAACAAGATGATTCTGTCCTAGGATGCCCTAGCAGAGGTATGGCATGCCACGAGCCACCCGGACACGATGGCAGGCCAGATTCTTGACTGGTCGCCGTAACAACTCCGGTAACGAACTCAGGTCTGCGGCCGGGGATTAGCTGGCACGAGCCAGCAGGAGGCGCCACTGAGGAGGGTGCTTCTGTCCGTATTGGAGGACCTATCAGCCTGTTCTGGCATGGCGTGACAGAATCGTTGTAAAACTGGGGGTCAAGGGGTCGTCGGTTCGAATCCGGCCGTCCCGACCGATTGACCTGGGGAGATGAAGATCATCCCAGGTAACGGCGGTAACATCCGGCAACGGATGATCTTTGTTGGCGGTAACGGCGTGGCTGGTTAGCCGTAGACGTGCCTGCTGCGCAACGCTCTGACCTGCCGCTTCGTCTGCGTCCTGGATGGGGCTGCAGTTTTGCTCTTGATTGCGCGTCAAGCGCTGCAGGTGCCAGCAGCTGTCATCATGTTGAGAAGCCTCGGCCGAATCCTTCAGTGCCTGCGGCCGTCCCCAGCTCTGTCGGAGCTGGGTCCAAAGCGTCGTGTGCTTGCCTGGACGCAGGCCGCTGCTGCTGGTGCTCTCGGGCCATAGCGCCTGATGCCTCTCGTCCGGCGCGGAGAGTAAGGGCCGTCGCCAAAACGCTGGTCGTTGAGCCGTGGCGTGGGGTCGGCAGCCTGGACTGGCCGCGCGGCCCAGCGACGCGCATCGGCGTAGGGGAGGGGCGCGCCGGCCCGTCGGCGAGATGGCGGCGGCCGCGGGCTGCGGCTACGGCACCTCCGGCAGGGGCGCAACGGTCTCCTCACCGGCGAGCCGGATTGCCAAGAGGCCGGTACCGAATCCCACCACCACTACATCATTCACCGATACGCAGGCCTCGACCGGATAGTGGACTGGAACGGTGAGCTGGTGGGCGCCGGTCAGTGGATCCCACAGTCGGACGGTGCTGTCATCGCCTGCGGACGCGAGCAGTTGGGGCCCGTCGTCTGGGCCGACAGTGCACAACGCCCGTATGGGAGCCGTGTGGCCGCGCAAAGCGTGCATCTCCGCCCCTGAATCAGGATCCCACAAGCGCACCACCGCGTCGTTTCCGCCCGAGACGAGTAACCATTGCCCGCCCGCGCCCATCACCGCATGCAGTACGTTGATCACGCCGCGATAGCCGCGCAGATGGGCACCGGGGCGGCCGGTATTCAGGTCGCGTAGCCGTACCAACCCATCCGAGCGGGCGTAGGCGAGCAACCTCCGCCCCGTGCCGGTGGGCACGGCAGCCATGGCTACTACCCAGTCCACGCCACGCCGCCACGGCCGTAACCAGCGGTACAGCCTCAAGCGCCAGTCGAATCGTCCATGCAACTGCCGCCCAGTCAGCGGATCCCATCGGCTAATGTCGTCTCGACGAGCCGTAATGAGCAGAACTCGATCGTCCCCAGTGCTTGCCTCGGCCAGGATTGGCATCCACTGCGACCGACCTAGGGTATGTTGCTCGGCGCCGGTGTCTGCGTCCAAAAGTCGGAGCGTGCCGTCCGAGGCGACTGAGACGACTTGATGGTGACCGTTCGAATTCCGGACCGCACTCACCCTTAGCGCTAGTGCGGCCACAGGCAAGGACCGCACCAGCTGACCCGTGTCGGGGTCCAGCAGCCGCGCCTCCCCGTTTCCACCGCCAACCATGAGGAGACGCCGGCCCTCGGCGGCATCAAAGATACTGATTGTAATTGCCGATTGACGACCCGTGGTCGTCGCCTCAGGCGCAACGTTAAAGTCGGCCGCGATTAGGCGCACCTTGTCATCATGATTGCCTGTGACAGCCATGAGGCTTCGTCCTGCGGCGGTGGCGAGCACTCGGATCTGCCGCACCCCAGCTGTGGGACTCTCCAGGACATATTGCAACCGACCAGAGTCAGGATCCCACACCCGGATTCGTCGGCCGTTTTGGTTGGCAGAGGCCAGCAGTGACGTCCCGTGTCGCACGTCCACCGCGCACAGCACGTCTCCGTCCCAAGTCGACGTTGACAAGGAATGAACCTTCTCGCCCGTATCGATATCCCACACCGACACGCCGTCGCCGAACCAGAAGCTGCACGCGAGCAGTGATCGTCCATCCGCGGTACGGATGGCGCACATATCGCGCATGACGATGCCCCCTGCGGTCAGCGTCTGTACTTGCCGGCTGTCGGCTGGATCCCATACCACGACGGTCCGGTCGCGGTATGCGGCAGCCAAGAGCTCTCCGTGCTTGGCCTCGATTGGACAGAGGGTAGCTACGGAAGCGCCCTGCCTTGCTAGTTCGCTCACCAGCTCGCCGGTGGAAACATCCCACAGGTTGACTACCTCGCCCGCGGGAACGGCGAGCAGGGTCCGGCCGTCGGAAAGCTCTGCTGTGCACAGGCTGTTACCGTCGCCAGCCCTGCGCAGGATCCGTACCAGTCCACCGGTATCTAGGTCCCACAACCGCACTGCACCGTCCCCGCCGATGGCTGCAACCATTGGTACCTGGTCGATGAAGACCGGGCAGACGGCTTTCACCTCCCCTGGGGGTCCGGTCAGCACCTGTACCTGTTGACCGTTGTCTGGATTCCAGAGTCGCACCGTCGCATCCGCGCCGCCGGTGACTAGTAGGACCCCGTCATCGGTGTCCACCGTGCCGAGGGCAGTGACATCACCGACGTGGCCCTGGAGGACGGCCCATTCGGCAGGTGCCGAGGCCTCCGCCCACGCTGCCCTGTAAGGCGCGGGGTGCCGGGTGCCCACTGGCACCGTGCTGGTGAGAACGGCGCCGACACTAAACATCGCCGATCGCTCGGACGGGTCGGCTCCCGCCGCGCCCGGGGTGAGCCTTAACAGCCCAGCCCGCGCGCGGGCGAGTTCGCTGACTGCGGTGTCAGCTGCTAGTACCAACCGGGTGAGGTCTGCGTAGAGCAAGTAGTCGTCGTCGAGGAGCAGGTCGTCGAGCAGTCCGCCCGGCCCGGCATGGTCAGGCAGCGCTCGAAGCAGGTACCCATCAGCGTCCGGCCAGCCATTGGCCCGGCCTGTGAGCATCAGTTGCCTCGCGATGCCCCGCTGATCTTGGCCGGTGCGCCGGCGGCGTTGCCGACTGCGCAGCAGGGCGTCGTTGAGCGCTTGGTGGAACAGCCGGAAACGGGGACTGTGCGGATCGCTGCTGGCCTCGACCAGGAAATTTGCTCCGGACGTGCGGACGAACGCGGCCAGGTCCGCTGGCTTGACTTTCGCCCGGAGGCCGGCGAGCGCGGCTCGCCATAGCGGTACGGTCAGACCAGGCGCCTGAGCGTAGGCGAGCGCGGTAAGAACCACCTTTGCTGGTACGCGCCCGACCAGCGGCAGCCGGCTGATGTAGGCGTCTAAGGCGGCGTCGACGTCGGCTGAAAAATCCAGTGTGGATGCGTCGACCGCGACAGTGTCATACAGTCCGTGCCGGCGAGCTACCAGTCCAGCCACCAGGAAATTGCGGCCGGCGAGCGAGGCGATGCGGTCCGCAACCAGTTCAGCAACGCGGTCGTCGGCGTAAGGATTGCCTATCCGCTCCGCGCCGGATAGTTGCAGGGTAGCCAAGGCATAAGCGGCCAAATCAGCCACCTCAAAATACGACTCGACGTCGAGGTCTACCACTGCAACGTTAGGCCCGAACGCCGCCAGCAGGTTCCCGCCGTCGTCGCGGCGGCGGGTGCCCACCACGATCTGGGCGTCCACGTCGGGACCTAGCGCAGCCAGCGGCAGTACTACGTCCTCGACAATCCGGCGGGCCTGCTGCGGACCGGTCGCCTCGTCTAGCGCGTCGAGGACCAAGTTGAACCGCAGTCCCGAACGACGTGAAAGCCTGACGCGCAATGCTGGTACCAGCTCTGTTACCTCGATCGGGATCCGAACAGCAGCCGCCCTGGCAATCTCAATCGCGACGTCCAGCGCTGTCTTTCCTTTGACGTGTACAGCGCATGAAACCGATCCGATAGTCGCCTTGACGCCGTCGTCGCCAGGTGGCAGCGCGCTGCGGATGCCTCCATCAGCGGTCGTCACCACCCTGCCGAGCACGGCGGACTTGCCGACCCCCGGAGAGCCCGTCACCACAAGCACCCGCCGATCCACAACGGGTCGATCCAGCCAGGCCACCACATCGGTCAGCGCTGCGCGACGGCCCCGGAAGCGGTATCCCGCCTCACCGTCCACCGCCACCCCGCGCGCCCGGGGCCGCCAGTGCCTAACAGCTTCCACATCGGAATCCAGCGACCAGCCCCAGGCCGCTAGCGCCGACTCACCGGCGGCCGCGACCGACCAGCGAGCCAGTACAGACAGCTTCTCGTCGGGTATGTCGCGGTCAATCTGATGCAGGGTGAGCGCCAGCGCGTCGCCGCGCCTCTCTCCGCCGGCCTGAGCCTGCCCGACCAGGCCGACCACCGCCCCGAACCGTGGCGACCACAGCCCGGTGCCGCTGAATCCCTGAGTGACAACGTAACGCGACTCGGTGTCCAGCCGTACCCACCCGTAGGCGAGCGCTGCCCCAACGGTGCCGTATGCGTCGCTGCCGAGCGGTACCCCTGCCGGAAAGCCAAAGGCCCACCACTGTTCGTCGACCAGATCGGCGGGCTCAGGGCAGGAGAGTGGTGCCGGCCGCACCTCCGGTGGTACCGGCTCGGCCAGTTCGAGCACGGCAACGTCCGCACCATCTGCTGCCGGCCGCACTGCAGCCACCTTGCGGCGCATCGCACGGGCAACACCCGCCTTGGGGAATGCCACCTGAAGCCGGCCGCCTGCAAGGGATGCTTTGACGACATGCAGGCACGTCAGAACCCGCCACTCGTCGATGACCACCCCGCTGCCGAGCGGCGGCCCATCGTCGGTCCCATGCACAGCGACCGTCCAAGGATCACTGCGCGGGCGACTCTTCCCCCCATCAGACAACGGCTATCCTTCCGCCGACCCCGAACCGTGCATCCTTTCGCCCAAGGCCCCCTGCTCGCGACTCCACGACAGGGTGACCGTGAAGTTGCCCTCGGTTGCAGCCTTAGCTACCAGCCAGTTCGCGGTGCCCGTTACCTTCACCCCGAAAGTCACCTCGACACCGTCAGGCGACAGCGCCCGGACCCGCTCTAGAACGGCTTTCGCAGCCGAGACGGCCGGCGCCACCGCCGCACGCACCTGTCCGGCGACCTCGTCAACCGAGGCTGGCACAAATCCCTCGACCGGCTCAATCTCAAACAACACCACCGTTTCGTCATCCACCGAGTACGTCACTACCTGAGACGTCATAAACAAGGTCCTCCCATTGGTGCCCGTCAGCCTAGGGCATCGAATGCCGGTGGAGGTTCACCCAGCATCGCGCGCCCGCTTGTCTGGACGGCGTCAGCCGATGAAGCTCAATCGCGTGCGGCTACCGACATCGAAGGCCCTCGGCCCGGCCCAACACCCCTCGTCGGGTGAAGAATTCGCCTTGGCAGCCGCGGTCCGAGTGGAAGATGAGCCCCGGACGTGGGTCGGCGTCGCACGAGGGCGTCGGTGAGAGCGGCGTCGATGAGGTCGGTTTTAAGGTGCTCGGCGATGGCCCAGCCGACGACGCGGCGTGAGGCCAGGTCGATAACGGTGGCCAGGTAGAGCCAGCCCTGCCAGGTGTTAATGTAGGTGATTTCCCCGCACCAGCGGGTATCGACCGCCGCCGGGTTGGCGGTGAAGTCAGGCCCGATGAGGTCGGGGCGTCTGCTGGCGTTTGGGTCCGGGATCGTTGTGGTCCGCCACCGGCGAGGGTTTTTGCCGGCCAGGTCAGCGGCGCGCATCAGCCGGGCGGCGCGTTTACGGCCTTGGCGTATACCGGCGTCAGCGAGGTCGGCGTGGATGCTTGGCACCCGTAGGCGCCCTTCGACACCGCATGGACCTGGATGATCTTCTCGGTGAGCTGGGCATCCACGCGCCGGCGAATGGACTGGACACCGGATTTGCGCTGGTAGTAGGCGGACCTGGAGACCTCGAGCAGCTCACAGCACGCTTGACGTTGTGTTTGCCGGCTTGCTCGGCCTCGATGAACGGGTGCACGTTCGCCGGGTCTCCTTCGCAAAGAAGGCCGTCGCCCGCTTGAGGATGTCCACGTCCTCGCGCAGCCTGCGGTTCTCCCGCCTCAACTGCGCAAGCTCGTCTCGTTCGCTGCTGGTCAGCCCGTCGGTGCGGATGCCAGCGTCGAGGTCGGCCTGCTTGACCCAGTCACGCACCGCGGTCTCGGTCAGGTCGAAATCCTGCCACAGGGGTGGCTGCTGCCGGGCGTCTCAGCCGACTCGCTCGAGCTTGGAGCTTGGTGATCGCTGTTCTGGGGCTGGTCAGTTCGTTCGTCTTCTTCATACTTGCGCCATAGCCCGCGTAAGAGAGGCTGGTGATCGCCCACCGGCCCGCTCGACTGCCGTGATGCCTCACCACCGCATCACGGACGGTCTAGCGAGCCCTTGTAGCGGCCGACGCAGCCCGGATTCCCACGTGGCTGTGAACCGCGTACTCGGCACCGGTCGGTATCGCGCGGGGAATACCTGCGGGTCCGCTACTCCTCGGGGTCAAGGCTCGTCGGTTCGAACCCGGCCGTCCTGAGAGACAGAGCCCGTCGTGAACGGCACGTCGAACACGAGCTGCATCAACCGGGCGGAGGGCTGACCGATCGCAGTTGCGCCGCACGGGATCGAGTCGCTGTCGGACGCCAGATCAGGCGGGAGCGGCGGTTCCGCTATGCGGCCTGTCGATATGTACGCAGCGCTTGGGCGAACCGCTCCTGTATATCTCGCTCAGCCTTACGTCCGGGGAGGACACCAACTTCATAGATGCGCTTTCGGCCTTCGAGGAGGTGCACGACAGAAGGGTTCGCGATTGTCGCAGCAAATACTTTGAAGCGCGCGGATAGATCCACCTCGAGGCCAAGGAACTCACGGCCGGTTCCGAGTGTGAGCGGTGTCGTGTAGTACTTTCCTTCGACGACAAGAATGGCGTCGTGGCTCGCGGGGTCGATGCGTAGCTGCCTGCATCGCTGGGCATCAGCAGATGGCAGAACCAGGACATCCGCTTCATGGGCAACTTTACTCTTGCCGATTACTGCCACGCCAGTGTGGACTTCCAGCGGATCTTTAGTGACGCCGGGTAGGGCGAGTAGCGCATGTATAAAATTGGCGCCGCTGGGGAGCCTCCCAGGGCTGCGTCTGAGACGAAATTCGACCGGGACCCTCCCGGCTCCGTCGGTGAAGGAAACGCTATAACCCTCGTTGCGGGCCGCCCGCAGGACGAGTGCGAAGAGATACGCCTCATAGAGGTCATTGCCTGCAGTCGGTGACGGACCACCAACGCTGAGAGCGGAAGGTAGAGCTCTCGGCAGCTCCGCTCGCAGTTGAGCGAGCATCCGGGACGCCGCAGTGCTGTCGGGGGCCTCGCCGACGTTCGTCATCCTTGCCTCCCTTCGAGGTTCCAGCCAGCCGCACCGCTGCGGCCATGTGGCGAAAGCCAGGAGCCGCGAGCCACGCCTGCCCTGGCGCGAAGCTCGTTCAGTGTGTCGAGAACCAATCGAACCCGGAAAGCGCTGGCACGCCAGGCATCAGCCGAGTCCAGCTTCCAGGCTGGCAGCTGGCGACCCCGCAGCTCCGCCTCTGGCGGATCCATGAAGAGGATCGTTCCGTCCCACGCCCCAGCCCAGGGCGTGGAGGTCCCTGCGGCAGCGAAGTCGGACCCAGCGCCCTGGCGTCCGATGGCCAACTCTCGAAGTTGTTCAAGCTGTTCCTGAACGTCGCGCTCCATGGCGAGCGTTCCTGCGGTCGCTACCTCGACCAGATCGAGAAGTATTCCTAAGCGAACACGTGGACTGAGGGGCGTGACTACGATGTCGCCGCGCTTGAAGCGGGGTCTCGGGCCGGATCGCTGTCCGGGAGTACTCGCTATCTGGTTTAGGTATAGCGGCCCATCATCGGCATCAGCGATGTACTCATCGTCGAAGGCCGCTTCAGCCGGGCCTGTAGGCGACTGCGATACACCCTCGGCTGCAAGCACGCGTTCTTGCGCGACGATGAAGTTGAGGCCCAGCTCGGCCAGCAACTGCTCCGTCTCGGCTAGCAGTTGCGCGATCTCATCTTCGGTCACTCGGGCCCTCGTTCACGGTTATGGGTTTGAGCCGCCAAGACTATCTGCACCTGTTCTTCTTCATGGTCCCTGCGATCGCTAGGTGTCGGCCGCTGCCAAGCCACCTGCTTGTGCTCGCCGACGTCCCTGCCGCTGCGGAGGGCTGGAAGTGTAGGAGGCGCGTAGAAGCCACAATGACGTCCCTTATGGACGTTATGCCCTGCCGACGAGCGGCAACGCGAAGCCGTCGGGAGCTGGACCCCACCGACGCCCGTTGGCCTGAACGGCTGCGGATAGGAGAAGACCGGTGCGCCGTCATTACCGCCCACCACCGCCCTGAAGATTCGCGATGCTCTGGAAGTCCACGCTCGCGATCGTGGCGATCGCCTCCCTGTCATCGACGCCACGACGGCGCTGACCTTCGCGCAGTTCTGGCAGCAGGCCCGCCCGATCCGCCCTGCTCGGCCCGCGACCCGGCACGGTCTGCGCGTTCTCGGCCACGTCGGCCGACGCCTTCTTCGTCGATGTCGCCGCGATCTGGCTGGCCGGCGGCGTGCCGATGCCCCTGGATCCGAAGACTCCCTCACCGCTGCGAACCGCGATGACCCGACGGGCGTCCACCGGCACGCACACCTGCCAGCCGTGGAAGGCCGCGCTCAGCGTCGTCGGCGGCACTTACCGCCCGCTCGCCACCGGCGGTGAGCCGCAGACGGGTGCTCGCAAGGCGCACGCCTGGTAGTTCTGACGCCCGAAACCGTGAGTCACCATTCCATCATCGCCCGTAGATGCGACAGATCCGCAGTGCACTGTTGGTTGGTGAGCCGGGCGTGGTCGGCGCCCATACACCCTGAAATCCGATTCCTCAGCTGCTGGCGAAGGCTGCGCGGGTCAGGTACGAAGAGGCAGGCAGCAGAGCTACCTGGACCCGATGTCAGGGCGGGTTCTTGACCGGTCGCCGTAACGAGTCCGGTAACGGATCGAGGTTGGCAGCCGCAGAGTGGTTGGCATAAGGCGGCAGAGGGCGTCACGAAGGGCTTTCGTTCTGTCCGCATCTGCGGACGTTTCAATCAGTTCTGGCATGCCGTGACAGAATCGTTGTAAAACTGGGGGTCAAGGGGTCGTCGGTTCGAATCCGGCCGTCCCGACAGCGAGAGGGTTTCCACAGGTCAGAGCCTGTGGAAACCCTCTTTTTCGTGTTCACGGTGGTTCGTCGAGGTCGAGCACGCCGCTTATCGACCCCTTGACTCGACGGGTGACCGACATGGCTCTACTGGACCTGAACAAGCTCACCGCCGACCTGTCCTCGACCTGGGCGGGTTACCTGCGCGACTGGGACCGGACGCTGCGGGCGGGCAACTATCCGGAGACGACGCGGTACAACTACCTCCTCGCCGCAGCGCAACTGGCCCGCTACCTCGCCGAGCACTCGCCCGACCCCGATGCCGCCGACGCCGCGGAGGACCCCACCGAGGTGACCCGGGGGCATGCGGAGGCGTTTCAGGCGTGGATGATCGAGACCCGGTCCGCGTCGACCGCGCTGAACAAGCACAAAGGTCTGCAGCAGTTCTTCAAGTGGTTGCTGGCTGAGGAGGACATCGACCGCTCTCCGATGGACCGGGTCCGACAGCCCAAGACACCACAGAAGTTGATCCCGATCATCCGCGACGAGGACACGAAGAAGCTCCTCGACGCCTGCAAGGGCAAGACCTTCCCGCACCTGCGCGACGAGGCGATCATCCGCCTGTACTACAACACCGGAGCGCGGCTGTCGGAGGTCGGCAACCTGCTGCTCGACGACGTCGACCTCAACACGGAGTCGGTGCACTACCACGGCAAGGGCGCCAAGGACCGCCGGGTGCGATTCGGACCGAAGACGGCACGGGCCATCAGCCGCTACCTCCGGGCGCGAGGCAAGCACAAGGGTTCGGAGTTGCCGGATCTGTGGCTCGCCGACCGTGGCGGCCGGAGGTTGGCGGCCAACGGCATCAAGATCCGTCTGAAGCGGTTGGGTCTCGCCGCTGGCGTCGCGAACGTGCACGCCCACCGCTGGCGGCACAACTTCGCCCACGAGTGGAAGCGTGCCGGCGGGAACACCGGCGACCTGATGCTGCTGTTGGGCTGGACCTCCGAGGACATGCCCCGGCACTACGGCGCCAGCGCGGCAGCGGAACGGGCACAGGAGATCCAGGTGCAACTGGGCATCGGGGAAGGGGTGTAGACGCCGGCAACGCGGTCGGCCGGGCCGAGTGCCGGCTTGGCCGACCGCGTTGCTTTCGTCGTTGATCGGCGGGCCCAAGTCGAGTCAGGCTGGGTTCGGCGCACTGGCTCCGGTGCAGGTTCCGGTACGTCTTGTCGTGCAGAGCTGCATCGATCGGCCGGCTTCCCGCTGGTCGTTCGATCGACATTCGTGGCGCCTGCGGGACCAGTCGACAAGCCGCTGGGTGACGTTAAGTAGCGGTTCGTCACCCAGCGGCGCGCGGGCTCGGCGTTCGGATCTAGCCAAGGTGAGTATGCCTGAGCCTGTGTCGCAGAGATGGCAGGCAACCCGGGCGAAACACCGTAAGAAGGCACGCCTCCGACGGCGAGGCTCTGATCCGAAAATCAGATTCGGCGTAGTAGCGCACTCGCCAACGCCAGGTACTCGATTGCTTCCACTTCGGAGTCTGGCAGGTCTGCGCCATGGGCCCGGGGATTGCGAAGGCCCGCCATCGCCCCAGCGAATAGGAATCGGAATCCCTCGCGTTCGTCCTGCGCGTTGCGGCCGTCGTGTCGGGCGACGTCGACGACCGGGCTCTGGGGGTTGAAAGCGCGATGCATGAGCGGGACACCGGTTTCGGTCAAGCCGGATACCGTCTGGACCTGCAGCTCCACGGCTTGGAAGGCGGCCAGTACGGCCTTGCTGTAGTGGCCGTCCGCGAACAACGCGCCTGCCGCGTGGGACACGGTAGGGTGCATCCCCGGGATTTCTACCCGCCGGTCAGCGGGTGCGGGCCGAGTTGTAACCGGCTCGATTTCGACCGTTACGCGTTGGGCGGATGCCGGTAGTCCGCGCTGGCTGTGGTAGGTCACCCGTATCGCTCGATACAGCTTGGCCTTCCCCGAGGGAAGGCGCTGCTCGATCAGATCCCCCTCCTCAAGGTCGGTGTCGAGCGGGAATGTAGCTGCCTTCGCTGACATCAAGGCAAAGGCATCGACTCGTATTTCACCGTCGGAGCTGCGGCGGACGATGGTGACCTCTTCCATGTGGCGCCCGAATGGTCCGTTTAGCCGCGCGGCACGCATCTCGCTTCCGGGGGTACTCATCTTCTTCTCCTTGCCTCATCGAGGGCGCGGGCGGCTCGACGGAATACGAGCCGCCCCGGCTCTGGCGGTGTCATTCAGGCGGGCCGGTTACCAGGAGCACGTCCTCTGGGCGCAGACCCGGCTGTGTGAGCACCTCCGGAGTGTTCCCTTCGCCGGTCAGGAACTCGCTCGCGGCCTGACCTTGCGCCAGCGCGGAGGCGAGGGATTGACCGCTAGCGATGGCGGCGTAGAACTTGATCGCGAATGCCTTCGCAGCGGCGTCGCTGATCTCATCAACCATCGCCACGACCACCGGCACGGCGTCCAGCAATGTTTCCGCGCCTTCATACGAGTCGCATGCGTTGAGCACGAGCAGCGTCGGCGGGTGGTCCGTGCCCTTCAACAGCCGCCCCAATAGTGCGAATCCGACGTCAACGCCGTCAGGGTTGTCCGTGTCAGTGCCGTCGAAGAACAGCCCTGCGGCCGACCCGTGCCCTGAAAAGTGCAGGACGTGCGGCCGCTGGTCGTTGAGGGCGTTGAACAGGTCGTCGAACGTCGCCGCAGGCCAGTGGTCAATCGTCACCTGGTCCCGGTGGATGGCCCGCTTGACCGCTTCCCTCACCTCACGCACCTCTCGGTCGACCCGTAGCCGATCCTCGCCATCAGGGCTTGCGGTGAGGTACGCGACCCGCAGCGGTTCTGCCTTTGGCTGCGCGGGCTCCGAAGACCGCGGGCGGGATGCCGCCGCCACCTCGCGAGCGTGCGCCAGTTCGCGACGCCGTCGACGCTGGTCGTCCCGGTCACGCGCTTTCGTTGCGGTGGTCTCGGCCTGGGTGAGCGCCCTTGAGGTCGTCGCGATCTTCTTCGCCACGGCGGCCAACTTCTTGCCGTAGTCGGCAGCCTTGTCGTCGTGCTTAACGGCCTCTTGCTCGGCCCGGTTGGCATCTTTGATCAACCGCTGGATCGACGACGCGACCTTGGTCCGCTGTGCCTGGCCGGCCTTGGTGGCAGCCTTCTCCCGGAGCTTGGCGGCGGCGGTGCGTTCCGCGCCCTGCTTCTTCGACAGGTCCGCTTCTTCTTTCTTCAGCTTCGCCAGCTGATCCTTCAGGTAGTCAGGCGTCGGCACGGTGCCCTCCTCTTCAGGGTGACCCGATGTCCCCTGCGGACAGATCATTGAAGCGCCCCACCGGGCGAACACGCGTACGACACGCCGACACATGTGGGGCAGCAGTGACGTCGCACCCACAAGATCTTGTGGGGCAAGACTGCTGAGTCGGATCCGGTGCCCATGAGATCCGCATCCGTCTCGGCGGAGGCGGACGCGCGTTGCGTGGCGCGCGGCTCCCGGCCTAGCGTGCCCCCATGGAAGAGGACTGGCGCCACCCTGAGCACACCTTCGACACGTTTGTCGTCAGCCCGTCCAACCGATTCGCGCACGCGGCGGCGGTCGCCGTCGCCGAAGCACCGGTGACGGCGTACAATCCGCTGTTCATCTACGGCGGCTCCGGGCTGGGCAAGACCCACCTGTTGCACGCCATCGGACAGCGCGCCACCATCCTCCGCAACGCGGAGTTCATCCAGTACGTCTCGTCCCAACAACTCGCCAACATCATCAAATCCCTGCGACACAACAAGACGCGTGATTTCCAACGCCGCCACTGCCACGTCGACGTCCTACTGATCGACGACATCCAGTTTCTCGAGAACAGCGACCGCGCGCAGGAGGAGTTCCTTCACACCTTCAACGCCCTGCACAACGCCGACAAGCGGATCGTCATCAGCTCCGACCGCTCCCCGCGCCATCTGTACACCCTGGATGACCGCCTGCGGACGCGCTTCGAGTGGGGACTTCTGGCAGACATCCAACCGCCGAACCCCCAGACGCGAACCACGACCGCGATTCCGCGAAAGGATTGAAGTCCCCAAAATCGCGTGACAACGTTCAGTGATCGACTCATTGCGGGAACGGCTCATTGTGGCCGATCGGCGGTGTGAGGCCGCATCTCTTCTGTCCCAAGATCCGCTTGTGCGTGTCCGCGATGCCTTGATTCAACGTGACCGGACAGCGCTACCGCCCTTGTGGCGATGGTAGCCCTCGACAGTAATCCGAGGCTTCGATTGCCATGCCGATCTTGCACGTAATGACGTACCTGCCTATCCAGCCAGATCTGCACGCCGACGGCGGGACTTCCGGGACAGCTCCGCCAGCTGCAACATGTACGCCGTCCTGGCGTGTCGTGCCATCTCCGCGCGTACATCTGGATCGAGCAGGCCGTCGGGGTCGACCTGTCGTTCGAAGCGTTCGAGGAAGCCCTGCGTCCCAGCTGCTGTGCGAGCGCGACGGTCGGTCGTTCTGGCCCAGGATGCGTGGGCGGCTATGCGTGCCCGGCGTCGACGCTGCTCCGGCGTCAGCCCCGTCGACCCGGCTATCGGTTCTTCGGGCTCAGACACGCTCACCGATCCCGACACGGGATTGGCTCTCCTGGGCGCGTTCGGCGGCTGCGCTTGCGCCGTAGTGCCGGGGCATGTCGTCTGAGGTCCAACCGAGCAACAGCATCAGGTCGCCCGTGTCGCCGCCGGCGCGCTTCCACTCGTGGGCGAAGTTGTGACGCCAACGGTGGGCGTGGACGTTCGCGACGCCGGCGCGCCGGCCGCGACGTTTGAGCATGAGCTTGATGCCGTTGGCCGCAAGTGCCCGTGTGCCTCGATCAGCGAGCCAGAGCTCGGCAAGGAGTGACCCGTTGTGCTGGGACCGCGTTCGGAGGTAGCGGCTCATGGCTCGAGCTGTCTTGGGTCCCAGCCGTACCCGCCGGTCCTTGGCGCCCTTGCCGTGGTAGCGGACAGTGTCCGTGTCGGCGAGGCTGACATCGTCAACATGAAGGTTGGCAACTTCGGACAGCCGCGCACCCGTGTTGTACAGCAAACGGATGATCGCCTCGTCTCGACGGTCGACGAATGCTCTGCCGCGACACGTGTCCAGGATGCGTTTCGTGTCGTCGTCGCGGATGATCGGTATCAGCTTCTGCGGCGTCTTGGGCTGCCGAACGCGCTCCATCGGAGATCGATCGATCTCCTCCTCGTCGAGCGCGAGCCATTTGAAGAACTGTTGCAGAGCTTTGTGCTTGTTCAGGGCGGTTGCGGGTGAGCGTGTCTCTACCATCCACGCCTGGAACTCCTCCACGTTTGCCCGGGCCACGGCAGTGGGATCGTGTGCTGCCTCCGACGTGTCAGGTGCCGACTCCGCACGATCCTGCAGGTAGCGGGCCAGCTGTGCCGCGGCGAGCAGATAGTTGTAGCGGGTCGTCTCCGGATAGTTCCCGGACCGGAGTGACCGATGCCAGTCCTCCAGGAAGCCGCGCCAGGGAGAGGGCAGGCCAGCGAGCATCTTTCCTGCATCTATCGGCATGGGGTGACGCTCCAGGCCGAGTATTCGTCGAGGACCGGCCGCAGGGTGTCGATGAGCCCGTCGCGGTGGTTGAGCGACCGATCCGCCGGTGCGTGCGCGGCTGCGGTGTGGCCGGTCACCATGGGCCCTGTCTATCTCTGGCCCGCCGGGGGATGCGGTCAGCGGCTCCGGTTTGGGTACGCCAGTCCTCAGTGGTGACCTGCCAGCGAGTGCGCGTTGCGTCGCCGGTGGCGCGCGGCGCGCGGTGCCGGCTGAGCCGATTCCGCCCTCGTGTGGGAGGGGTTTCGGTGACGACCTTCCAACCCGCGGCCCGTAGGCCGGCGGCGGGCCTGTCGGTGCGGGTGTAGGTGATCATGCGTTGGTAGCCCATGCGTCGGGCGACTCGCCACGCGGCGGCAAGTAGGACCGAGTACGCGTTGCGTGGCCCGTCCGTCGCCAGGCGGGTGACTTCGGTGGTCAGGCCGTCGTCGTGGTGGCGGGCGTCGGGACGGCCGACCATTGCGACCCCGATGAGGTTGCCGGCGTGGTTGGTCAGCCCGAGGGAAAACGTGTGTCCCTGCGGTCGATCGAGCTGCTGGTGGTGGGCGTTGATGTAAGCGCACGCCTGCCGGTAGCTGATCGGCCGTACCCGCGGACGGGCTGGGCGGCGACGCGACGGACGGTGGAGGGCGGCAGTCTCCGGCTGGTCAGTCACGGTGGCCCGCTCGTACGACGAAGACCAGCAGGTGCAGGGGAGTCGGCGAGCCGTGGCGATCGGCTGCCGACGGTTCGGCGTCTGCGCTGTCAGTAGTGAGGTCTACTGGTGTGGTGACCGCGAGGATGTGCTGGAGGTAGTTCATCCCACCGGCGTGAGCCTCGGGGACAAGCGCGGCCAGGCGCACGACCTCGGTGTCCGCCGGTTGGGCTGAACGCTGCTCGACGATGAGGACCGCGAAGCCGTCCGGGGTGATGACCAGCCGTAGGGCATGGAAGAGGTCGACCACCGCACCGTCGACCGGCCCGGGTCGCGCGAACGGCTGGGCTCGCGGCCAGCGCAGTACGACCAGGTCGACCTGCTCCACGGTGTCGAGACCGGTCAGGTCCGCAGCATGGGTGACTGGGCGGTAGGCGCGGCCGGCCGCGATGCTCTCGTCGCGAACGGTCGGGTCGCCGTCGAAGTCGACCACGGTCGTGCCGCGCCGGCTGTAGACGGCGATGATCCGACGCGCCAGCTGGCGGCGAAATGTGGACTCGCTGACCGCGCCAAGGGCGCCGCCGCGCCACACCGAGATCCAGATCGGCGAGCCACCGACGATGACGTCGATGTGCAGGAAGTCGCGGTGGTGGCCGGCGGTGGAGTCGTCGGGGGATGGGTCGGGTCTGCCGTCTCGGGACGATGGGTTCGGCTCGCTGGGGTTCTCGGGTGTCGTGGGGGATCTGGTCATCGGTGGGTGGCTTCCACACCGGCTGGCCCGTGCTCACGACCACCAAGAGCGGTCGTGACGGTGGGTTTTGCTGGGGGAGCAGCGCGTTGGCTACCCAACCGTTGGCCAACGGTTGGCCAACCTCCGGTCCGGCGGTGGTGTCGGACTGTGCGGCGGGTTGCCGACGAGTCCGGCGTGGATGGCGACCGTCGGATCACCTGCACGAGGTGTCGTGCCGGCTCAGCTGGTAACACAGGGTGGCGGGATCTTGACGCGTTGCGCTAGCGTCTCACCTGCAAAGCGGCCGGGTTGGTTGGCGGCCATGCGGTGGAGGACCGCCTCGCGGATCCACCGCCACAAGAGACGGAAGGGCGGAACCTGGTGTTTGAGATCGAAGCATCAACTGCCCCCGCCGTCCGGGACGTCGGCAAGTTTCTCAATGAGATTGGCGGCGCCGGTGCTGGCCGTGCCACGACCTCCCCGCCGAGATGAGCAAGGCCAACCAGGGTGCAAGGCTGAGAAAGTCAGACGTGCGGCTGCCGGGGGGGGGGGGGCGGGGCCGGGGCCCCCACCCGATAGGGGGGCGG